>NZ_CP076723.1:1378611-1679166 GCF_018986915.1 Geomonas oryzisoli | reverse complement strand
TTCTTTTGGGACAAGCATTTACATTCGGCTGCAGCACAGGCCGAACCGAAGGAGTAATATTTTTTTGCCTCGAGTTGTTGCCAAGAATCGTGGGGTAGGGTATACCTTGAACCCGTTACGAGATTAACAACAGCTAACCATATCCGGAGGTAACCATGCTACATCTCAAGTTCGACTTGGCAGGTAGACCGCCAGTATTCCTCGGCAACTGCAAGCGATACTACACCGGTTTAAGCGGGCTGGCCTTGTTCCGCAACGTAGCCGACGCGGGCATTGCCCTCACTAGGGTAAAAGAAGTGCTCGACGACGCAGAGCAGAAATACAATGCCGCCGTCAATTTCGATCGCGTGGCCATCGTGTTACGCAACAAGGCGTTCAAGGAACTGATCGACCTCTTCAAAAAGATCGCCGCTTACCTCCAGGTTGTTGCCACTGAAGATGACATCCCGGCGCTGCTGCAGGCTGGTTTGCAAGTAATTGCCCCGCCCCCCAAGAGAAGGAAATCTCCTACGCCTGCTTCTAGCTAGGAGAACCGCCCATGCCGAATGAGACCACAACTGTTCCCTTGAAGGCGGAAATCTTTCGAGGGAACTTTCTTTTCTGCCCCCCCTCTCGCAATACAACGAATCCCTCTTTTGCTCCGCGTCTCTGCTTCAACACGGTGGCCCTGACGGCCTACCGCTTGGCACCAAAGGGTATGCCCTTAGGGGCTGAGTGGCATACCACTTGGCTCCAAACGGTATGCCCTTAGCGGCTGATGGCATACCACTTGGCTCCAAAGGGTGTGCCCTTAGGGGCTTAGTGGCATACCACTTGGCTCCAAAGGGTATGCCCTTAGCGGCTGATGGCATACCACTTGGCTCCAAAGGGTATGCCCTTAGCGGCTGATGGCATACCACTTGGCTCCAAAGGGTATGCCCTTAGCGGCTGATGGCATACCACTTGGCTCCAAAGGGTATGCCCTTAGCGGCTGATGGCATACCACTTGGCTCCAAAGGGTATGCCATTAGGTGCTTAGTGGCATACCACTTGGCTCCAAAGGGTATGCCCTTAGCGGCTGACGGCATACCACTTGGATCCAAAGGGTGTGCCCTTAGGTGCTTAGTGGCATACCACTTGGCTCCAAAGGGTATGCCCTTAAGCGCTGATGGCATACCACTTCACTCCAAACGGTATGCCCTTAGGGACTGATGGCATACCACTTGGCTCCAAAGGGTATGCCCTTAGGGACTGATGGCATACCGCTTGGCTCCAAAGGGTGTGCCCTTGGGAGCTAAGGACATGCCACAGAAGCCCCTTACCGCAGCCCCTGGGCCAGCGGCTGGTGGTGAACGATGTGGAGGGCCTTACAGGCACGGGTGATCGCGACGTAGAGGAGGTTTCTGTCGGGGTCGGTCTGGCGGTAATCGTAGGAACTGGGGTTGTAGAGGATGACGTTGGTGAACTCCACCCCCTTGATGGCGTGCGCATGAATGACCTGCACGCCGGGCGAAAAGGATACCTCACCCTCCGCGTGCAGACCGGGTATACCAGCAAGCGCAGCGTGCAGCGCTTTGACGTCAGCTTTCTTCTTGCAGATGACGCCGGTAAGCGAGGTGGGTCCTGCCTGCACCAACGCCTCGACGAGCTCCCGGATCTTCGTCATGGACTCTGCCGCATTCCTGGTAGCGTGGAAGTCGACCACGCCGGAATGGGCCTTGGTGGTGTCGGCGCTGCGCCCGCTCACCTGCGCGGCGAGATCGACGATCTCCTTGGGGCAGCGGTACGAGACCGTCAGGTTCTCCTTTTCCAGTCCCTGGGAATGGAGCTGTGCCATGACGCTGGAGAATCCTTGCGAGTCGAGGAAGCTGAGGATCTGCTGCTTTTCGTCGGCGCAGATGGTGAGGCTGCGCGCGGCGGAGGTGGCGGCGACTATGGTACGAAGCTCCAGCGAGGAGAGATCCTGCGCTTCATCGACCACGATATGGTCGTAGGCATTGAGCGCCCCAAGCACCACGGCACCTGCCGGGCGCCGCAGTTGCGCCAGGCGGAGCAGGATGCTTACATCGGAGAACGAGACCGTCCGCTCCTTGGCTGCGAACTTCCTCTGGGCCGTCTGTTGGAACTCTGCAGCGAAGTCGGTGCAGAGTGCGGCGACGACGTAATCCTGCATGAGGAAGCGCCACAGGTCGGTGACCGGCTCGATCTTCGTGGTCTCCTTCACGTATTTCGCCAAAAGCGCGGGGACGCGGCTGCTTTTCTTCTGCGCGCCGAAGGGATCGTCGAAGACCGTCTTCAGCGAATGGACCCCGAGGGCGGCGAGCGCCGTCAAGGACCAGGCGCTGTAGGTATCGACCCGGACCGGCCCAAGGAGGGTATCGCTGCTCTGCTTGACGTAGTCCCGCAGGACCCTGTTGAACATGAGCACGATGCACCGCTCCGGGCGGTACTTCTCAGGTGCGTCGAACATGAGGAACGAGAGCCGGTGCAGGGCGACGGTGGTCTTGCCCGCACCGGCCGCCCCGTTGATGACGACCACTCCGTCCCTGAGCTTGGTGATGGCCCGGAACTGTTCCGGCGAGATCAGCGCCGCGATGGAATCCACCATGCGGTGGTCCTCGGTCCGCTCCTTGGTGTCGGCGGTCGACTCGCCGGCCCCGCCGTTCTTGTGCCAGGCACCGCCGCGCAGCTCGTACGTTTCCGAAGGAGTCTCGATGCGGTTCAGGGCCTTCCTGGTGATGGTCACCTTGTCCCGGCGCGTGATCACCCCTTCGCGCTCGACCCCTCTGATGGTCAGTTCATATTCCTCACCGATGTCGTACCCATCGTAGAAGGGGCCGGTGATCTCCGCCTTTCTCCAGTCGATGACGACGACCCGCTGTCCGTCCATGAGCGTCTGGTTGCCGATCAGGTATTCCTTCTTGCCGATCCTGCGGTCGTTGTCGTGGATGCCGAGAATGCCGAAGTAAGGAGAGGCCTGCTGAGAGAATTCGTGCAGGTATTTGCGTGGAGAGTGGTGTCCGTGCTCGATCAATTTCTCCGCCAGATCGTTCTTCTCGCGCCAGTCAACGGAGTTTAATCGCTGTTGTTCCAGTTCCTTCGTGTAGGCCTCATGCCTCCCGATGGTCTGCAGGCGGTCGACCGCGTAACGCTCGATCGCCTCATGCACGCGGTCCAGCCGCTCGATTTCCTGTTGTACGATTTCCATCAACTCCCCACAGCCAGAACATAAAAAAGCACCCACAGGAACCCCCGTAAGTGCCACGTACCTAATAGATGTGCCGAGCCGTCCGTCCCGCAACGCTCAACCCGGTCTAGATATACCCAGATCCATGCAATGTTTCAAGCACTTTCTTCCAGCGTGCCGCCAGTGTCTGCGCCGCGATCATCCCCCCCCCCAGCCGAAAGCCGGGCATGTCCGATACCGCTCAAGGCATATCGGTATCACGTATCTCCCCCCTTGTCGCTCACGACACCCGGCCATCGCAAAGTGATATACTGTCAGTGCAGTCAAGACACTGTCACAGCCGGGCATTTCCCGCGTAGAGATGTTCCTGACGGAGGGGAAATGAAGACCAGGTTGCTGCTGGTTGCCCTCGTATTGTATTGCACCCCTCTATTTGCGGAGCCCAACCGCATCCTTTGTCGGCATTCGACGATCACCGTGCTTGCCGACACACAAGCACTGTCGGATGTCGTGTGAGAGAGCCTTTTACCTGGCACCGGCCGGTGCTGCTGCATCAAATTATACGTTGGAAAGGAGAGACGGTATGAGAAACCTTATGACAGCCGCGCTGGTCCTTTTAACAACCGCAGTGTTGATGGGCATGGGTAGCCTGGGAGGCGCACCGGAGGGAGAGGTACCCAAAACGGATGAGAATATCAAGGTGCAACTTACCGACCGCTCCGGAATGAAAATCGAATTGACCAGGTTTTCCATGAACGGCAAGGTTTTCCTCGAGGGGAAAAGAGGGGCGGGAGACATAAGCGTCTTCTTTCATGACCTGAAAGAAATCGGCTTTGGCCCTGTCAGTGGCGATACGGTGCCGGCCGATCTGTTGCTTAAATCCGGTCGTCGCCTTCAACTGACTGTACGCACGGGTGCCGTCTTCCACGGAGACACTGGAGACGGAGCCTACCAGATCTCCGCGCCAGACGTCAGCCGGATCCAAATTCACTAGATAGAGGTGAAGGCACGAAGCGCTCAGAACCGGGGAGTTGGCACATGAAACGCCAATCGACAGCAACAGGATTCACAACGGGGTCTGTCCCGCATGCGGCGCAACCATAGCGGGCCTCGGCATCTGAAACGACACGGCACAATACAGGAACCGGTCTGCGCTGAAACGGTCACCGGACATCTTGATAACCAAGGGAGGAACGTATGAACGTGGAAATACACGACATAAAAATCGAGTACCCCGATGGATGCAACATCATCCTGGGCCAAACGCACTTCATCAAGACGGCCGAGGACCTGTACGAAATCATTGCCACTACAGTACCGCAGGCCCGCTTCGGAGTCGCCTTTACCGAGGCATCCGGCCCGTGCCTGATCAGGACCGAGGGGAACGACGTGGAACTGGTCCAGGGATGTGTGCAGGTGCTCAATTCCATCGGTGCCGGCCATGTTTTCTGTGTCCTGCTGCGCGACGCCTACCCCATAAACGTGCTCAACCAGATCAAGAACTGCCCGGAGGTGTGCCGGATCTACTGTGCCACGGCAAATCCGCTCCAGGTTATCGTCGCCTCAACGCTCCAGGGGTGGGGGGTTCTCGGGGTCATCGACGGGCTGCCGCCCAAAGGGGTGGAAACGGACGAAGACCGGCAGGAACGGCGCGACCTGCTGCGTCGTATCGGTTACAAGCGCTGAGAAATTCGGCTGTGTGGCGGGAAACTGACAATCTGACGGGTCAGCATCCCAAGGATGCATATCAGACATGGGTGGATCATGAATGACACTAAGCAAGGCTCCCCCCCCGAAATGCCGAATTTCTGGAAGGTGGCACCGTTCCTGCTCCTGGTCCTGCTATTGTCGTTATGGAACAGCACGGTCAATCTCAATGAACCCTTGCGTCATACGATCAATTACAGCCAGTTCGTGGAGCAGCTTACCGCGGGCAATATCAAATCGGTGGTCATCAGGAAGGAAGCATTAAACGGTGAATTGCGCAATGAGACAAGCCTGCTGCTGCAGGAAGGAGGGAAACCCGCGCCGGTGAAATATTTCCGGACCGTACTTCCCCCTTTCCAGGGGGAGGGGTTGCTTGCCCAGTTGCAGGATAAAAAGGTAACCATCACCATCGAATCCGCCGAACGTGGGGCGCTGTGGCAGACAGTGCTTGCATTGCTCCCCTGGCTGCTCATTATCGGTGTCTGGGTCGTGATCCTGAAAAGGAACCAGCAGATACAGGGCGGCCCGGGGGGGCTCTTTACCTTCGGCGCCAGCAAGGCCAGGCTCTATGACGTCAGCAAGCCGAGCGTGACCTTCAACGACGTTGCCGGCATGGACAACGTCAAGCTGGAACTCAAGGAAACCATCGAGTTCCTGACGGACCCATCCCGATTTGAAAGGATCGGGGCGAAGGTTCCCAAGGGAGTGCTGTTGGTCGGCCCGCCGGGAACCGGCAAGACCCTTATTGCACGTGCTACAGCAGGTGAGGCCGCCGTCCCCTTTTACAACATCAGCGCCTCCGAGTTTGTCGAGATGTTCGTGGGGGTTGGCGCCTCACGCGTGCGGGATATGTTCAAGAAGGCCAAAAGCACCCATCCCAGCATCATTTTCATCGATGAGATCGACGCCGTCGGCCGGACCCGGGGCACGGGGCTCGGCGGCGGGCATGACGAGCGGGAGCAGACCCTGAACCAGCTGCTGAGCGAAATGGACGGCTTCGACCCCCACGAGGAGGTTATCGTCATGGCTGCGACCAACCGGCCCGACGTGCTGGACCCTGCGCTGCTCAGACCGGGGAGGTTCGACCGCCACATCGTTATCGACCGGCCCGGCTGGAAGGAACGCAAGGCGATCCTCGAGATCCATGTACGCGGCAAGAAGCTGTCGGCGGATGTGGATCTGGAAACTCTGGCCAAGGGGACACCGGGGATGACCGGCGCGGACCTGGAGAACCTTGCCAACGAAGCGGCGCTGGTGGCCTTGAGGCAGGGTAAGGAGCTGGTGGACGCGCATGATTTCAGCGAGGCCAAGGACATCATCCTGATGGGGTCGGTCAAGGAGCTGACCATCAGTGACGAGGAAAAGCGGATCACCGCCTACCATGAAGCCGGCCACACCCTCGTCGCCTGGCAACTGCCGGGCGCAGATCCGATCTACAAAGTCAGCATCATCCCCCGTGGCATGGCGATGGGGGTGACGCAGCTCTTACCGGGGGAAGATCGCCACTACTATCCCCGCTCCTACCTGATGAACCGGCTGAGCATCAGCCTTGCGGGGAGGGTCGCGGAGAAGATGGTGTACGCCGAGTTCAGCAGCGGAGCGCAGAACGACCTCAAAGACGCTACAGCGCTGGCTGAGAAGATGGTCGCGCAGTGGGGGATGAGTGACAAGGTCGGCCCGATGAACCTCGGCCGCGGCGAAGAACATCCCTTCCTCGGCAGGGAACTGTCCCTCCCCAAACGCTACAGCGAGGAAATGGCCTGGGTCATGGACCAGGAGATCCAGCAGATCATAAGGGAGGCGGAGGCAACTGCGGCCGGGATACTAAAGGACAGGAGGGATACTCTCGACGCCCTGGCAGGGGCGTTACTGCAGGAAGAAGTGCTCGAAAGGGAGGATGTGGAGCGGATACTGCGGGGTTCCCCGCCGCTTCAAGGTGCGTAGTTTAGAGATGTCGAGATCCAATTTTAACCCACTTCGGCACCTAGGCCTCTAGTTTTCATAAAGGGGGTAGGCCACCCCATATCTCCACAAGGAGCGGCTTCACGTGGGGAAGTTTTTTGAGAAAGTCACTGAGTCGCATTAGCTCGTAGCCCCTTTTGAGGAGGAACGCAGGCAACAATTGCTATCATCAATGTTCTATGTCTCGTGCAGTGGGTAAAACTGCTTGCCATACAGCTCAATCGTTTTCCTTAACTTCGGCTGCCGCAGAGTATCGAAATGCAGCACGTCGAGTTTAAAGACAAGATCCAACGCATCCAATTCGTCCAGCAGGCGGGAAAATTCAGCGTTCTCCATCTTAGGTGCGATCACGGCGAGGTCAATGTCGGAATACGGTTTTTCTGTCCCCTTGGCGCGTGAACCGAATATCATTACCTTCTCTATATGGGAAAATTTGCTGAAAACGCCAACAAGCCCCAGATAGTGCCGACGCGCCAGACCGTAAATCAGATCGTCGTCTGCCATGACACCGCCTTTTGCGCAAGCTGCCGGAAAAGGACCATACCCTGCGTCACCACGAATGAGTAGACCTCTTCAGCCAGTTCCTCGTTGTAGGTATGGCTGGTCAGATTTCGCATCTTCTGCAAATCGCTCCAGGCATTGCCGTCCTCAATAAAACCTGCCTCCAGTGAAGACTGCAACGTCTCGCGAGGCGTCCTGGCGAAAACATCCTCTTGCTCAAGACGCAGCTTCAGCATTTTCCAGGCGAGTTCATGGGTAAACTCGAAACGCTGAATAACAGAGTCCCTAAGGAATTCATCCTTCGGTTGACTGCCGGCTTTCTCCAACTGCGCCAGAGCTTTGAGGTAGTCCGATACCCGTTCTTCCAGGCGTTCAGAATCCATTACCAACTCCATATAACTGACGGTGATGATCGTTGGATGATAGGTATCAAAAAAAATGGGCTACAGCAATGTTGCCGTAACCCATTTAATTTTTGTGGCGTCCCCGAGACGATTCGAACGTCCGACCCCTTCCTTAGGAGGGAAGTGCTCTATCCTGCTGAGCTACGGGGACAAGTCAGACGGACTTTATACAATACCGTCACACTTTTGGCAAGAGGTTTTATTAAAACTTCAGCAGCGAGAACACTTTCCCTTCGGGAAGCTTCTTGGCCCCTTCCAGGAACTCTAGCTCGGCCATGAAGCAGCACTCGACCAGCTCGACGTCCATGCTGTTGATCATGTCGACCACGGCTGCCATGGTGCCGCCGGTCGCCAACAGATCGTCGGCGATCAGCACGCGATCACCTTTGTTGAAGGCGTCGGTGTGAATCTCGAGGGTGTCGGTGCCGTACTCGAGATCGTAGGTCTTCTTGAAGGTGGTGGAGGGAAGCTTGCCCGGCTTTCTCACCAGGACGATGCCTGCCCCCAGTTTGTAAGCGAGAGCCGCACCGATGATGAAACCACGGGCCTCGACTCCCACTACCTTGTCGATCTTCTGCCCCACGTAACGGTGGGACAACAGATCTACCATGCGCTGAAACGATTTGGCGTCCCCTAAAAGCGTGGTGATATCTTTGAAGAGAATCCCCTTCTTGGGGAAATCCGGGATGTTCCTGATGATGCTTTTAAGATCTTCCATGTCCAAAAGCCGCTCCTTATTTCGCAGTAGTTGTGCCGCGCCCCATTATGTCGGTGGCTTCGACGATCTTTCTCAGTTTCTCAAGTGATTTGGCTTCGATCTGCCGGATGCGCTCTCGGGTCACGCCGAAACTGCGCCCGATGGTGTCCAGCGTCTGCGGGTCCTTGTCGTCCAGGCCGAAACGAAGGGTCAGGATCTTCTTCTCGGCGTCGGAGAGGGTCTCGAACCACTCAGAGACCAGTTCGTACTTGTTCAGGTCCTCGAGCAGCACCGCCGGCGACACGGTCGAGGTGTCCTCGATGGTGTCGATCAGGAAGTAGTCGTTGTTCTCCCCCATGGGGCGCTCGATGGAATAGGTCTTTTTCAGGAGCACCATGAGCCGGCGCACGTAGGTGACGTTCACCTCGAGCGCGTCGGCGACTTCCTTCACGGTCGGCTCCCGGTTCATCTTCTGCACCAGCTCGCGGGTCACCCTGAGCATCTTGTTGATGTCGTCGGAGACGTGCACCGGCAGACGGATGGTGCGCGACTGGTTCACCAGGGCACGCTCGATGGATTGCCGGATCCACCAGGTGGCGTAGGTGGAGAAACGGCACTCCTTGGAGAGCTTGAAGCGTTCCACCGCCTTGATGAGCCCCATGTTCCCCTCTTCGATCAGGTCCAGGAAGGGAAGGCCGCGGTTTATGTAGCGCTTGGCGATCTTCACCACCAGGCGCAGGTTGGAGACGATCATCCGATCGCGCGCCGCCTTGTCGCCCTGGTCGATGCGCGCGGCGAGCTCCTTCTCCTCGTCGGCGGTCAGAAGCTTGGTCTTCTGGATCTCGCGCAGGTACAGCTTGATGGCATCGTCGAAGTGCTCAACGACGGCCACCTTGATCTCTTCTTCCTCGACCTCGGCGTGCTCGTCCTCCTCGACCTCCTCCACCTCTTCGAGTTCGAGTGAGTCCGGATCAGGGTCATGTTCGCCGTCAAGAAAGAGAGGGTCCTTCTCCTCCAAAAGCTCGTCGTTTTCCATACCAGACTCCTTTGGCAGCTTTGATGGTTGCCGCAGCCTCTGCTATTGCTCGTCGTTCCAGCCGTTTTTGCCGATCAGTCTCACGAAGCGGCAGTCGTCCGCTTCTTCGCGGGTCACGCTGCCGTCCGCCCCCTTCCGTATCACCAGCAGTCTCTGGTCCACGCGGTCCCCGACCGGGATGACCAGCCGTCCCCCCGGGGCGAGCTGCTGCACCAGGCACTCGGGCAGGGAAGGCGCCCCGGCGGTGACCAGGATGGCGTCAAAGGGAGCCTCCTCGGGCCATCCCTCGGTGCCGTCGCCTATCTTCAGGTTCACGTTCAAAAGCCTCAGGCTGTCCAGCGCCTTGCGCGCCTTCATGGCCAGCGGGCGGATCCTCTCCACCGTGCAGACCCGGTCGGCCAGGGTGGCCAAGACGGCGGCCTGGTAACCGGAGCCGGTGCCGAGCTCAAGCACCTTCTCGCGCCCGGTAAGGGCGAGTAGTTCGGTCATGCGCGCCACGATGTAGGGCTGCGAGATGGTCTGTTTCTCTCCGATGGGGAGTGAACCGTCGCTGTAGGCCTGGGCGGCCATCGCCTCTTCGACGAATATGTGTCTGGGCAACTCCAGCATGGTGTTGATCACCCGCTGGTCCGTGATGCCGCGTTTCACCAGTTCGGCGACCATCCTCTTGCGTGCTACAGCTGAATTCATTCCCCCCCCGATCTTTGGCAGCGGGGAAATATAACAAATGACGTGCTAAAAGTCCAGCATCACGGCAGTTCCCAGCCCTGCAGATCGCGGATGGCGGCGTGGTTGGTAAGGTCGATGTGCAGCGGCGAAATGGAGACGTGACCGCGCGAAACGGCGTGAAAATCGGTGCCGGGCACGTCCTGGAAACTGAGATCGACGGTGCCGATCCAGTAGTAGTTCCGGCCGCGCGGATCGACCTTGTCCACGATGGTCCCTTCGTAGCTCCGCTTCCCCTGGCGGGTGATCTGCGCCGGGAGGAGTCTGTCGGCCGGGAGGTCCGGCACGTTGACGTTCAGATAGGTGTCGCGGGGGAGTCCCCGGTGGTGGACCGTTTGCGCCAGGGCGGCGGCGAAGGCCGCGGCTGCATCGAAGTTGTCGCCCGCGCTGCGGGTGACCAGCGAAACGGCGATGGCCGGGATCCCCATCAGGGTCGCTTCCAGGGCGGCCGCGACCGTGCCGGAATAGGTGACGTCGTCGCCCAGATTGGCGCCGCGGTTCACCCCGGAGATGACCAGGTCGGGACGAAAGGAAAGGAGGCTGTGGATGCCGAGGTTGACGCAGTCGGTGGGCGTCCCCTCGACGGAGTAGATGTTGTCGGCGATGCGCGCGGCCCGCAAAGGGTGGTGCAGCGTCAGCGCGTGGGAAACCGCGCTCTGCTCGCGGTCCGGCGCCACCACGACCACCTCAGCCACCTCGGACACCCTCGCGATCAGGGCAGCGAGGCCGGGGGAGTGCACACCGTCATCGTTGGTAAGGAGAACTTTCACAGTAGGTCCCTCACAGTCAAGTGCAGCAGAACAGGTCCGGATGCAGCGCCCCCACCTACCCCATCCGATTCGGCGGCGCGGCGACAAACTTTAACATATTTTAACGTTGATGCGAATCAGGCGCCCTTCTTCCCCTTGAACTCGGCGCAGGCCCAGTCGATCTGGGAGAGCAGGCCGCGCAGGGAAGCCACCTCGCGCTCGTCCAGCTCGGCGCGGGAGAAGATGCGCCGCATGGTGCGCATCATGTGGTCGGGGTTTTGCGGGTTCAGGTAGCCGATCCTCAGGAAGGTCTTTTCCATGTGGGTGTACATCGGTTCGAGAGAGGCCGACCCGGCCAGTTCGCGCGCGGCCTTGACCGGCGCGGGTGCGGCGCCTTTCAGGAACTCGTAGCAGAAGATGAGCACCGCCTGGGACAGGTTGAGCGAGCCGAACTCGTCGGCGGTCTCGATGGTGGACTGCCAGCGGCACAGGGCAACCTCGTCGGTGGTGAGCCCGCTGTCCTCACGGCCGAAGACGAGGGCCAGGCGGCTGGTGGGCGCGCATCCGGCGAAGCGCTCCACGATCTGGGGAGGGGTGGAGATCTCGGCGCGGTACTTGCCGTGGCGCCGCGTGGTCGCCACCGAGTACTCGCTGTCGGCGATGGCGTCCTCGAGCGAGGTGAAGATGCGTGCGCTCTCCAGAAGGTCGCGCGCGGAGACGGCAAATTTGATCGCGTCCAGGTGGTCCACCTGGCAGGGGTTGACCAGGCGCAGGTCGCGCAGGCCCATGTTCTTCATGGCACGGCAGACCATGCCTATGTTGCCGGGGCTTTGGGTCCCGACCAACACTATGGAAACTCTTTCCTTCAAATCCATGCAAAAGTCCTTCGTTGGTTACGGCGGAATATGCGGCCGGATTCCGCCGCGGGCGGCATTAGACCATAAGCTAAGGCAATTGACAACGGAGAAACGAGGCTGAAAAGCAGTTACGCAAAGAACACGGATTCCGCGAAGGACGCGAAGAGGGGCTTTGGGGTGGTAAACCTAAAAGCTTTTCCTTGGCGCGCTTCGCGACTACTTCGTGTCTTTGCGTAACTGCTTTTGGCTAACCAGGCTGAAAAGCAGTTACGCAAAGAACGCAGGGAATCCGCGAAGGACGCGAAGAGGGGCTTTGGGGGAAACCCAAAAAGCTTATCCTTGGCGTGCTTGGCGACTACTTCGTGTCTTTGCGTAATTGCTTTTGCAGTGAATAAGGGGACTGGCACCTGGCGGAGCCAGTCCCCTTATTTGCCGGCTAACGGTGGTTATGATTGATCTTGGGACGGCGGGGCCGGGACTTGATGCGCTTGAGCCTGGCTCGCGCGTGCCGCTTGCGCCACCGGTGCACGACGAAATGGCTGGACCACAGACAGGCGATGATCCCCGCCAGAACCAACATCAGATAGGGCTCGTAACTCTGCAGGTCTTCTATGAAAAGGGAGGCGGCCTTGCCGAAGAGATAGCCGGCCAGGGAAAATAGTATCGACCAGGTTAGGGCGGAGAGAAAGTTCAGATAGAGAAAGCGGCGCGACGCAAAGGTGGTCATGCCCAGGATGACCGGCAACACTATACGAAAGCCGTAGGTGTACCGGGAAACGAAGGCGACGAAGGTCCCGTAACGCTCGATGAGCCGCAAGGCTTTCCTGAACTTTCGGGCAAAGCTGGTGAAGAGACGCAACAACTGCGGACCGTTGGTTCGACCGACATGGAAGTAGAACTGGTCTCCCAGGAAGGAACCGACCAAGGCGGACAACATGACCAGGTAGATGTCGAGGTATCCCTGGAAGGCGAGAAAGCCTGCAAAGATGAGGATGGCTTCCCCTTCCAGAAATGTCCCTAGAAAGAGCACCCAGTAACCATGCACCTGCAGGTATTCTTTGAAGAGTTCCTGCACGAAGGCTCCAGTTGTGACAGTAAATTGACCGCTTATTCAGTCACTGGCACAACTGGAGAGTATAGCGCGTTATTACTTGCGGTAAACGGGGTTGGTGCCTCTTACTTCAACCACGGGGGCGCCTTCCAGCTCCTCGAGATCGCCGGTGTCCCCATCGTACTCGTTCTCGCCCACGGCCCAGGCGTAAAACTTCTGCGAGTCGATCAGCTGCGGCTTCGCGGGGATGCCGTACACCCTGTTCTGCATCCCTTCGTCGTAGAGCCCCACGCAACCATGCGAGGCGGGCTTGCCGGGAAGGTCGCGGGCATGGATCCAGTAGGAGACGTTGTCGGGACCGATGTGGAAACGCATGGCGTTGTCCATCGGGTACTGACCGCTCTCGTCCTCGGTCTTGTACAGCGAAGAGGTGTGGTTGCGATGACGGGCATCGATGTGGAAGACGCCGACCGGGGTTTCGTGGCCGGGGGCACCGGTCGCGGCGGGGGCGGAGAACTTCAGCTTGCCGTTTTCGTAGGCCCCCATCCACTGCTCGGTCATATCGATCAGGATGTACTTGCCGTAGCGCTTCGCCTCGGGGTACTCCTGCGGCATGGGGGTGTAGTTGCGGGCGGCGACGATGTCGACGGGGACCTTGATGGTCATTCCGGGATAGACGTGGCGTCGGTCGATGCGGTTGAAGCGGGCCACGGTGACCCAATCGGCGCCGTAGAGCGACTCGAGGGTTTCCTGCGGCTCGATGAAGTGGGAGCGCCAGGGGACCTTGGCGAGGCTTGGGTACTCTACTCGGGAGAGGTCTTCCTTGGCAGGGTCCTGCGGGTTCGCTCCGGGCTCGGAGGTTGCGGAGGGGTTATATACCACGATGGAAAAAAGGATCGCCAGGACTACAAAAACCAAAACCTTACGTAACATCTTGCCAGCTCCCAACCGAGAAACGACTAATGGGGCGTGACGCCCCATTTCGTATCTTAATTAACACCTTTGCCCCGCCCGGTCAAGAAAAAGCGCGTCCCGCCATTACTTCCTGGACGGCACTGTAGGGGTCCGTGCTCTTGGAACGCATGCCGGCCAGGATCTCATCGTAGGTGCCGTTGCCCTTGATGGCGCCGAAGACGGTCTCGAAGAGCTCTTCCCTCAGGGTGTCGGTGAAGAGCTTGACGTTGCGCTCCTCGATGAGGCGCTGCAAGGCTCCCGACTCCCTCAGGTAGGTGTGGTGCGCGTCGAACTCCTCCACCAGTTCGGCGATGCCGACCCCGCGCGCCCCTTCGGTCTGCAGCACGCGCGGTGCCCATCCGTCCGGGTCCGGGTGCTTCATCTCCAGCATGGTGGTAAGTTCGCGGGCGGTGCGGTCGGCCCCGTCGCGGTCGGCCTTGTTGACCACGAAGACGTCGCCGATTTCAAGGATACCCGCCTTGATGGCCTGGATATCGTCGCCAAGCCCCGGGACCATGACCACCACCGTCGTGTGTGCGGTACTGACGATATCCACCTCGTCCTGCCCTACCCCGACCGTTTCGATGACGATGACGTCCATCCCCATGGCATCCATGACGTTGACCACGTCGGTGGTCGAGCGTGAGAGGCCGCCCAGGGCCCCGCGCGTGGCGAGGCTGCGGATGAAGACGCCGGCATCGTCGGCGTGGCGGTTCATCCTGATGCGGTCGCCGAGGATGGCGCCGCCGGAGAAGGGGCTGGTGGGGTCGATGGCGACCACACCGACCAGGAGGTCTTTCTTGCGGTAGGCGGCAACGATCTGGTCCACCAGGGTCGACTTCCCCGCCCCCGGCGGTCCGGTGATGCCGATGATGTAGGCGTTGCCGGTGTGGGGGTAGAGGGTCTTCAGTTCCTCGATGGCGCTTTTGAAGCGGTCATCGATGTCGCGCATCAGGCGCGCGGCGGCGCGTATGTCGCCGTCGAGCACGCGTTCGGCCAGGGTCATAAGAACTCCAGAAGCGGTTCAACGTTCAACGTTCAACGTTCAAGTGAGTGCGTCGCCACCGTCAGGCATGTTGGTGACTTCTACCGGGTGCATCGCCACCGTCAGGCATGTTGGTGACTTCTACGGCGTGCGCCGCGTCTGCTCTAGGCAACACGCGGCGCTCGGAATTGCGTCATGGTTTTGCAGTTAACGTTGAACCTTGAACGTCGAACGTTGAACGTCAGTTGCAGTTTTAGGCGTGGGGCGTGATGTTGCTGCGTACCCAGCCGACGATGGTCTCGGTGGAGGTGCCGGGGGTGAATACTTCGGCGATGCCGGCCGCTTTCAGCCCGGGGATGTCGTCCTCGGGAATGACGCCCCCAGCCATCAAAACGATGTCGGAAGCACCCTTCTCGGTCATGATCTCCCGCACCGCCGGAAGCAGGGTGTTGTGTGCGCCGGAGAGGATGGAAAGGGCGACGAGATCGACGTCCTCCTGGATGGCGGCGGAGACGATCTGCTCCGGGGTCTGGTGCAGCCCCGTGTAAATTACCTCGAAACCCGCATCGCGAAAGGCACGGGCAATGATCTTGGCACCCCGGTCATGGCCGTCAAGACCAGGCTTTCCCACCAGCACGCGTATTCTTCTTTCAGCCATGGCAAACCTCCGATATCAGTAAATTGAAATGGAATCTATTTTTCAATGCCGACGCGCGCGCCGACACCGGCTTTGTAATAGTGCTTGATCTCGCACATCTCCGTGACCAGGTCCGCCGCCTCGATGACCTTTTCGTGGGCGTTGCGGCCGGTCAAAACCAGCTCCACGTGCTCCGGCTTGGCGGCCATCAGCTCCAGCAGACGCTCAACCGGAAGAAGCCCCATGGAAACGGCGCCGTTGGCTTCGTCGAGTATGACGAGGTCGTACTCGCCGCTGCAAAGCTTCTCCGTAGCGAGGGCAAGCGCCTCGGCGGCAAGGTCCTTGTCGGCCTGGGCCGGGTTGTCCTTGTTCACCCATCCCGGCCGTCCGGTCTGGATGATGGTGAGAAAAGGCGCCAGCTTCTCGGCGGCCATCTGCTCGCCGTAAGGCCCTCCCCCTTTCATGAACTGGATCATGCAGACCTTCAGCTCGCGGCCGACGGCACGCAGGGCGAGCCCCAGCGAGGCGGTGGTCTTCCCCTTGCCGTTACCGGTATACACCTGAATAAGACCGCGTTCCAGTTTCAAAACATCCCCCGGTGCTGTTGTGGCTACTGCCGCTGTCGGCCGTCCGCGCTGACGCTAACGGAAGCTGCGCGGCGAGGCAGCACTATAGCAACTGCCTTAGGAAAGTGTCAAGGCCAAACAGCCGATATCTAAAACGACGTTAGCGAAAAGGGCTTTTTCTGGCGGCGTTCGGAGAAAGAAGGCAAATCCCCTCTGTCTCCCCTTTGACAAGGGGAGGACGTGGGGCACGGGCGGCGCTTCGTGGAGGGATGGATCTCGGGCGCTCACACGGACAAATCCCCTCTGTCTCCCCTTTGACAAGGGGAGGACGTGGGGCACGGACGGCGCTTCGTGGGTGGGATGGACCTCGGGCGCTCTTAGAACTGGGAAGAGGTGGGGGCGGGTTTGTTGGTAAAGGTAACGGGGACTTCAGTAGGACATGGAGGAAAAGAAAAAGGCCGAGTCGCTTGACTCGGCCTTTGCTGTATCTATGGTGGGCGATACTGGGTTCGAACCAGTGACCCCTGCCGTGTGAAGGCAGTGCTCTCCCGCTGAGCTAATCGCCCCAAAGTGTTCTGTGTATGTAACAGATGGCCTTTTCGATGTCAAGGGTTGTTTCCGTCCCATAAAACTCGACCTGCGCCGTGCAGCGAAACTATTTCGATCGCATCTGCACTTATTGCACGGCAGGCTTCCCCAAAAAATATCGCCCTTGCACCTTTGAGACACAGCCATTCCCCAAAGACGGATGTCTGTGCAAGACAGACGTGCAACCCGCTCCTTTTATGACAACATTGTCATATTGATGTCATATGCAGGTAATGGAGCATGACCTACTATCGGGGATCGTTTCGTTAACATAGCCTCTGACACCTAGCGAAGCAGCACCTGGGGAGCCTTCTTTTATGCCGTTTCCGCTGGATCCGCTGGACTATCTTACCCGCTCGCACGAGTCGCGAAGACGGGATCTGTTACTGCTTACCGTGCTGTTCGGACTGCTGTTCCTCCAACTGCTCGGCCACTTCCCCCTCATAGACCCCGACGAGGCGCGCTACGCCGAGATCCCCAGGGAGATGCTGGAACGCGGCGACCTGGTCACCCCCCTGCTCAATTACGTGAAGTACTTCGAGAAGCCGGTGCTGTTGTACTGGCTGAACGCCATCTCTTTCTACCTGTTCGGCATCAGCGAATTTTCGGCCCGGCTGGTCTGCGCCCTGAGCGGCCTCGGCACCGTGCTCTTCAGCTATCACCTGGGAAGGGAGCTCTTCGGCCGGCGGACCGGACTCCTCGCCGCCCTGATCCTGGGCGGCTGTACGGGCTTCCTGATCCAGGCGCGCATCAACATCACCGACATCCCGCTTACCTTCACCATGACCGTGGCGCTGGGGAGCTACATCCTCGCCGCCCGCGACGCGCAACAACCCAGGGCGGGCTATTACTACCTCTTCTACGTCTTCGCGGCACTCGCGGTATTGGCCAAGGGACTGATCGGCATCGTGCTTCCGGGGGCGGTGATATTCTGGCACATCGTGCTGACCCGCCGCTGGCGCATCCTGAAGGAAATGCGCCTGATCCCGGGGGGGCTGCTGTTTCTCGCCGTCGCCGCGCCGTGGTTCGTGCTCGTGTGCCAGCGCAATCCCGAGTTCTTCCAGTTCTTTTTCATCCACGAACACTTCGAGCGCTTTCTCACCAAGGTGCACCGGCGCTACCAGCCGTTTTGGTACTTCATCCCCATCCTGTTCGGCTTCATGATCCCCTGGTCATTCTTCATCCCGAGCGCGCTGCGCAACTTCTGGCGCAACCGGGCCGCTACGGGGGGAGAGGCGCGCCTGTACCTCGCGCTGTGGGCGATCATCATCTTCGCGTTTTTCTCGAAGTCGAACTCGAAGCTGCCGGCGTACATCCTGCCGGTGTACCCGGCGCTGGCCATACTGATCGGCACGCTCTTCGACCGGGCCTTCAACGGCGACTTCCGCCCGATGCGCCGCCCCGCGCTCGCCTTCGGCTGGCTGCTGACCCTTATGGGGTGCGCCGCCCTGCTCTACCCGCTGGTTGCGCACAGGCCGCTGGTCGGACCGGTCGGGGGGCTCGTGATCGGCTCGATCCTGATCTTACAGGGAGCGGTCGGGCTGGCTGCGGTGAAACGTGAAGACGCGCGGCAGCTCTTTTGCGGCCTCCTCGCCGGGTCGATCCTCCTCTTTCTGACCGCGCCCCATATCGTCTTTCCGCTGTTCGTGGAGCGCAAGTCGTACCGCGAACCGGGGGAGATCGTCAAAAAGCTGGCCGGTCCGGATGCGGTGCTGGCGAGCCAGGGGTTGCGCCAGGGGTTGGGCTACTACGCCGAGCGCCGCTGCGTCATCTTCGACGGCCCCGGCGAGATCGAGTTCGGCAGCAAGATCGGCGACCAGTCCGCCTGGTTCTTGAACCGCGACAGGTTCCGTGCGCTCTGGAACGGCCCCAAGCCGGTGTACGCCATGATACTGCGCGGCTATCTGGCAGAGCTCTCGGCGAGCTCCGCCGTCCGGCCGCGCATCCTGTGGCAAAGTTCGAAACACTACCTGGTAACCAACAGATAGACATACAACTCCGGCCGGCACCGACCGGCCGGAGGGTACTCAGCAACAAAGGAGAGTTACATGAAGGTACTGATCCTGGGTGTCAACGGCTTCATCGGCAATGCCCTCACCCATCGAATCCTGACCACCACCGACTGGGAAGTCTACGGCCTCGACATGGCCTGCGACAAGCTCGAGCGGTCCATGGGTCACCAGCGCTTCCACTTCCTGGAAGGTGACATCACCATCAACAAGGAGTGGATCGAATACAACATCAAGAAATGCGACGTGGTGCTGCCGCTGGTGGCCATCGCCACCCCCATCACCTACGTCAAGGATCCGCTTCGCGTCTTCGAACTGGACTTCGAGGAAAACCTGAAGGTGATCCGCCTCTGCGCGAAGTACAACAAGCGCGTCATCTTCCCCTCCACCTCCGAGGTCTACGGCATGAGCCCCGACCGCGAGTTCGACGAAGAGAACTCCCCGCTCATGCTCGGCCCGATCAACAAGGAACGCTGGATCTACTCCTGCGCCAAGCAGATGCTGGACCGGGTCATCTACGCCTACGGCGCCCACGAAGGGCTGCACTACACCCTGTTCCGCCCCTTCAACTGGATCGGCCCCAAGCTTGACTCCATCAGTACGGCCAAGGAAGGGAGCTCGCGCGTCCTGACCCAGTTCCTCTACAACATCCTGGCCGGAGAACCGATCCAACTCGTGGACGGCGGCGAGCAGCGCCGCTCCTTCACCTTCCTCGAGGACGGCATCGACTGCCTGATGCGCATCATCGAAAACCGCGATGGCTGCGCCGACGCCCGGATCTTCAACATCGGCACCCCCGGCAACGACCTATCGGTAAAAGAACTGGCGCACAAGCTGCTGGAACTGGTACAACAGTATCCCGATTACCGGGACAAGGCACAAAGCTGCCGCATCGTCGAGGTCACCTCGGGCGATTACTACGGTAAGGGATACCAGGACATGCTGACCAGGGTCCCCTCGGTGGACAACGCAAAGAAGCACCTGGGCTGGGAGCCGAAGACTTCCGTCGACGACGCCCTGAAGCAGACCCTCGACTTTTACCTGATCGAGCAGCGGGAAACCATCCAGCATCTTTTGTAATCATCCGGAGGCCACGTGCGCAGCGAGTTTCTACCCTTTTCCACACCGACCATCGAGGACGCCGAAATAAACGAGGTGGTCGACTCTCTCAAGTCGGGCTGGATCACCACCGGTCCGAAGGTGAAGCGCTTCGAGGAGGAGTTCCGCGCCTATGTGGGGGCCCCCTTCGCGGTGCCCCTCTCCTCGGCGACCGCGGGGCTGCACCTGACCCTTCTGGCCCTTAAGTTCCAGGAAGGGGATGAAGTGATCACCACGCCGATGACCTTCGCCTCCACGGTGAGCATCTGCGTGCTGTGCGGGCTGAAGCCGGTCCTAGTCGACATCGAGCCCGGGACCCTCAACCTGGACGTCTCCCGGGTGCGCGAGAAGATCACCCCCCGCACCCGGGCCATCATCCCGGTGCACTTCGCCGGGCAGCCCTGCGACATGGACCCGATCTTCGAACTGGCCCGCGAGTTCAACCTCACGGTGATCGAGGACGCGGCCCACGCCGCCGGGACCGAGTACAAGGGGCGCAGGATCGGCTCGCTCGACAGCGTCTCCATCTTCTCCTTCCACCCCAACAAGAACATCACCACCGGCGAAGGGGGAATGGTCTGCACCCCGGACGAGGCGCTCGCCGAGGAGGTGTCGCTTTTGAAGTTCCACGGCATGAGCCGCGAGGCATGGAAGCGCTTCGCCGCCAGCGGCACCCCCAACTACGACATCGTGCTCCCCGGTTTCAAGTACAACATGATGGACATCCAGGCTGCGATCGGCATCCACCAGCTCCCCAAGCTGGACGGCTTCATCGAACGGCGCACCGAGATCGCCCACTTCTACAACAGGGAACTGGCCGACGTCGCGGAGCTGTGTCTCCCCGCGTACGCCCCCTACCCGCAGCGCCACGCCTGGCATCTCTACACGCCGCTGGTGAAGATTGAGCGCCTCTCCATCGACCGCGACGGTTTCATGGCGAAGCTGAAGGAGCTCAACATCGGCAGCGGTCTGCACTACAAGGCGGTGCACCGCCACGCCTGGTACCAGGCCAACCTGCCGCAGCCGGAAAACGCGTTGCAAAACGCCGACTATGCCTCCGACCGCATCCTGTCGCTGCCCTTGTTCCCTAAAATGACCGAGGACGACGCCCGCGACGTGGTCGAGGCCGTCAAGGACGTGATCGCAAGGAACCGTACATGACCCCCTACATTTCCATCGTGGTTCCCGTCTACAACGAGGAGGGGAACCTGGACAACCTGATGCAGCGCCTCTACCCGGCCCTGACCGGGATGGGGCGCCCCTTCGAGATCATCTTCACCGATGACGGCAGCCGGGACCGGTCGCTGGAAATCCTGAAGCGCCTGGCGAACGACTACCCCGAGGTGCGGGTGATCGAGTTCAACGGCAATTTCGGCCAGCACATGGCCATCATGGCCGCCTTCGAAATCAGCCGGGGCGACATCGTGGTGACCCTGGACGCGGACCTGCAGAACCCGCCCGAGGAGATCCCCAAGCTGGTCGCGGAGATGGAGAACGGCCACGACGTGGTGGGGACGATCCGGCACAACCGCCAGGACTCGATCTTCAGAAAAAGCGCCTCGCGCCTGGTCAACATCACCACCCGCAAGATGACCGGCATGAAGATGACCGACTACGGCTGCATGCTCCGGGCCTATCACCGAAACGTGGTGGACAACATCAACCGCTGCGGTGAGGCGAGCACCTTCATCCCCGCCCTCGCCCAGACCTTCGCCTCGAGCCCCAGCGAGATCGAGGTGGCGCATGCCGAACGCAGCGAGGGGGAGAGCAAGTACTCCTTCTACAAGCTGATCCGCCTGAACTTCGACCTGATGACCGGCTTCTCCGTAGTGCCGCTGCAGCTGTTCGCCCTGACCGGCATCGTCACTTCGCTTGGCGCCGTCGCCTTCGCCCTGTTCCTGCTCGTCAGGCGTTTCCTGGTCGGCGCCGAGGTCGAGGGGGTCTTCACCCTGTTCGCCATCCTGTTCTTCTTCATCGGCATCACCATCTTCGGCATCGGTATCGTGGGGGAGTACGTGGGGAGGATCTATCAGGAGGTGCGGCGCAGGCCGCGTTTCGTGGTACGCAGGATCTACGGAGGAAGCGATGAAGGATAAGGTCGTCGTCTGCGCCTACCATAACGTCGGCTACCGCTGCCTCGAGGAGCTGCTGCGCCAGGGGGCGGACGTCCGCCTGGTCTTCAGCCACGAGGACTCCCCAACCGAGGAGATCTGGTTCAAGTCGGTGCGTGACCTTGCGGCGCGCCACGGCATACCCTGCCTGACCAGCAGCGTCAACACGCCGCAAAACCGTGAGCTCCTCGCGGAGCTCGCCCCGGACTTCCTGCTCTCCTTCTATTATCGCGACATGATCACCACGGAGGTGCTGGCCCTGGCGGGACGCGGCGCCCTCAACATGCACGGCTCCTACCTCCCCAGGTATCGCGGGCGGGTTCCGATCAACTGGGCGGTGATCAAGGGAGAGACCGCCACGGGTGCCACCCTGCACTACATGGTGGAGAAGCCGGACGCCGGCGACATCGTCGACCAGCAGCGGGTGGAGATCGCCTTCAAGGACACGGCGTTGGACGTCTTCAACAAGGTGACCGACGCGGCGGTGACGGTGCTGCGCCGCAGCTGGCCGCAGCTCGTAGAGGGGAGCGCGCCGCGCGTCCCGATGGACCTGAGCGCGGGCAACTACTGCGGCGGGCGCAAGCCCGAGGATGGCCGCATCGACTGGAACCTGAGCGCGGTAGAGATCTACAACCTGGTGCGCGGCGTCACCCACCCCTACCCCGGCGCCTTCACCACCCTTGCCGGCCACAGACTCCTCGTCTGGCAGGCGTTCCCCGCGGAGGGAACGGGGGAGCCGGGGCGCGTGGTATCGACGCAGCCGCTTCTGGTCGGCACCGGCAACGGGCTCCTGGAGTTACGGCGTCTGCAGCTGGACGGGGCTGCGGAACTGTGCGCAGCCGACTTCGTCGCAGCGACGCCGTGCCGCGGCGAGCTTTTGGCCTGAGCCCGGACAAGGAGACTGCATGCACCACTACCAACCACAGACCGTAGCGCTTAAGGTCGATGTCGATACCTACTGCGGCACCAGGGACGGCATACCCAACCTGCTCAGGCTTCTCGAGAGTTTCGGGATCCGTGCCACCTTCTACTTTTCCCTGGGTCCCGACAACTCGGGCAAGGCGGTGCGCCGCCTGGTCCACAAGGGGTTCCTGGCCAAGATGCTGCGCACCAGGGCGCCGTCCATGTACGGGGTGAGGACCATGCTCTACGGGACGCTGCTTCCCGCGCCGATGATCGGCAAGGAACTGGGAGAGATGATCAAGAGCGTGCGGGATGCGGGGCACGAAACAGGGATCCACTGCTGGGATCACGTCGAGTGGCACGACCACCTGCACCGGCTTTCGCGGCAGGAGGTCGAAGTTGAACTGGGGCGGGCCTGCGCCGGCTTCCGGGAGATCTTCGGCTCTCCCGCCGCCACCTGCGCCGCACCTGGCTGGACCGTCAGCGCCGCGTCCTTCGAGGTCCAGGATGCGCTGGGCTTTGCCTACTGCAGCGACACCAGGGGAGAGTATCCTTTTTACCCCGTCTTCAACGGCAGACGCTCCCAGACCCTGCAGGTCCCTTCCACCTGGCCCACCATGGACGAGCTGATCGGGGAGAACGGCGTCACCGCGGCCATGGTCAACGACCTCTACCTGCAGCGCCTGCGTTCGGGTTTGAACGTGCACACGATCCACGCCGAGCTCGAGGGGAAAGCCTGCGTCCACGCCTTCAAGGACCTGCTCACGCGCCTGACCGGGCGCGGGGTGCGCTTTCTGACCCTCAGGGAAGCGGCCGCCGAGTACGGGGCCGGGGCCCCGGACTGCACGGTGGCAATGGGGTACGTCCCCGGCCGTGCCATGCCTGTGGCGTTGCAGGGGCCGCCCCTCTAGCTGCAGCCTCCCCCGCAACCGGACCAACGCTCCCCGACTTCGGCATCGCGAAACCAGCGCATGAGCTCCCCATGCGCGCCGTCATCGGCAGCCGGGGACCATGCGGCGAAGTCCTCCTCCCGGAAGGGAGCGTAGGGGCCGCGCTTCACCTCGAAGATGACGCCCCCCTCGTCCAGGGAAAGCACCGCATGCCACCCCCCCACAGGAATTTCCACGGCGCAGTCCCCCTCCCCCAGTACGGCGCGTTCGGTTACCACCCCGCCGTCGTCGAAGGTCAGCACGACGAAACGGCCCTGCAGCGGGATCAGAATCTCCCAGGTCTGGCGATGGTTGTGGGGACGGATGTAGGTTCCAGGCTCCATGGCTATCGCCAGGCGCTGGACCGGGTCGGCCAGATCGGAATGCAGATTGAGATTCATCCGCTGGCGCGGGGATAGTTGCGCCTGGGTGCTGAGGCCGGCAAGATCGTCCGAACCGATTTTTTTCACGAATGTGGCTCCCGTATGAGTCAGATGCGGCGCATGCGCCGGTGTCTTTTTTCAAGCAGACCCCGGCCGCAGCCCAAGCCCTACCCGTTCAGTTACGGATGCCCCTCGGCGGCGCCAACCGGTTCCGGCGGCATCGCGATGACCACCCGCGTCCCCGCCCCGACCTCGGTCTCGATGAGAAGCTCTCCCCCCAGGTACTCGATCTTGCTGCGCAGGTTGAACAGGCCGAACCCGCCTAAGCGGCTCTTCTTACGGGCGACCTCCTGCGGATCGAAGCCGGTGCCGTTATCGACGATCTCGATCACCATGCGGGAGCCGTCATTGCCCAGCCTGATCCGGGCCAGGCTGCAGTGCGAATGCTTGACCACGTTCAAAAGGATCTCCCGTACCGCCTGGAAGATCGAGGAGCGTACCTCGTACCTGAAGGGAGGCGGGGCCTGCTCCTCGACGAACTCGAAGTTCAGCCCGTAGTTTTCCCTGAGTTCCTCCGCCAGCCATTTTACGGCCGCCCCCAGCCCCGCGTTGGCCAGGATGGGGGGGCGCAACTGGAAGGTCAGAGAGCGGATGTCCTGGATCGACTGGGAAAGGAGCTTGTCGATCTCCTCGGCTACCGTGATTTCCTTCTCGGAGACGAGCTCGTTGGCGAGCCACTGCAGCTTCAGTTTCACCAGGATGAGGTGCTGGCCGACCTGGTCGTGCAGCTCCCCCGCGATCCTTTCCCGCTCGCGCTCCTCGGTGAGGGAAAGTTCCTGGGTCAGGGCTTCCATCTTCTTCTGGTGCTCGAGGATCTGGTCTTCGGCCCGCATGCGCTCCTCGACCTCGGCGCGCAACCGGGTATTGGCCGCGGTGAGCGATTCCGTCCGCGCAGCAACCTGGCGCTCCAATTCGTCGCGGGCGTCCTCCAGGGCCATCTCGGCGAGCTTGCGCTCGGTGATGTCGATGGTGACCTGTATGGCCGACTCGATCCTGCCGCCGTTAACCAGCGGCCCCAACACCGTCTCGAACCAGCGGATGGCGCCGCGGTCCCCGAAGCCGGAGACGATGATCCGCTGCGGCGTCTGATACAGGAAGGTCTTCTCCAGTGCCGCGCGGTAGATCTCTTTGCTGTCCCCATCCAGGTAGTCATACGAGCTGGTCCCGATGACCGTTGTGGGATCAAACCCTTCCGAGCAGCGGTTGATGAACTCGATGGTTCCGGCGCGGTCGACGTTGGTGACCAGAAACGGCGCATTCATCACCAGGTTGCGGAACTTGAGCTCGCTCTCGGCAAGTTTCAGTTCGAGGTGCTTGCGCTCGGTGATGTCCTGGGCCATGCCGAAGATGATGGTGTCGTCGAGTGCGACCTCCGGTCTGATCAAGGCGTCGTGGAGCCAGATCCACTCACCGCTGCGGTTGCGCACGCGGTACTCGACGTGCTGCTCTCCCTGTCCCTTGGCCCGCATATCGGCGATCACCTCCTCCACCCTGCCGATATCGTCCGGATGGATGGAGTTCTTCCACAGCATCGGGTCGTCGTAGAACTGCTGCAGCTGGTAACCGAAGACCTTTTCCACCTGGGGCGAATAAAAGAGGCCGCCCCGTTTGGTGGAGTAGTTGTAGATGATCGCCGGCACGTTCTCCAGGAGGTTGCTCTGCTCCTGCATCAGCCTGTCCAGCTCGTCGTGCGCCTTCTTCAGCTCGGTGATATCGCGGGAGATGCCGAAGAGCCCCGAGGGTTCTCCGGCGACGTCGAACAGGGGCCCTTTGGTGGACAGGAAGGTGACGATCCGGCCGGACGCGTCGCCGACGACCTCCTGGTAGGTATTGACCACCCCGGACTCGATCACCTTGCGATCGTAGTTCATCACGGCGGCGGACTCTTCCGGCGCGAAGAGGAAGCCGTCGTCCTTGCCCAGCACCTCGGCCGCGCTCTTACCAACGACCCGCTCGGCGGCGGCGTTGAACAGGGTGTAGCGCCCGCGCAGGTCCTTGGCGTAGATGGCATCGGAGGTGCCGCTGATGATGTTGGCCAGCAGCATGCGGCTTTCCTGCAGCGCATTCTGCGTCGCCTGCTGCTCGGCGATCACCCGCTGCAGTTGGGCGTTCATCTGCTCGAGCTCGCTGATGCGCCTGCGCGACACCTCGCCGAAGGCCTCGGCGATGGGCTGGCCGGTGCGCATCATGGATTTCCAGAAGCTCAGCACGCCGATCAGGATGCAGATCCCCCCCGTGTACTGCGCGCCCCGCCCCGCCCACCCGATGGGGCTTCCGACCGACTTCTGCAGCAGCACGCCGGTGAGCCCGGTCGCGAACAGGGCCAGGCCGGTCGCGTACCAGCGCAGCAGTCCCAACCGTATGTTCAGGTACTGTTTCAGGCACAAAAGGGCAGTCGCGGCGTAAAACAGGATGGTGACGGCCAGCACGCCCCTCCCGGTCGGGGTGGGGCCGGTTCCCTGGACGATGAAGGGGGGGACCAGACCGAGGACAGCGGCAGCGACGTTGCCGCCGGAGAGGAGAAGGACGCCGAGGTAGCCGACGACGACCAGCGGGAGCCGAGACCCCGGAAGTGTGTCCCTGAGCCCCAGCAGCGGAATGATCGCGCTGGCGAACAGCAAGGTGCCGCTCAGCAGCGCTCCGCTGTTGTAGATGGTGACCGTTATGTTGGGACCGTTGGCCTGGCCTATGAACCATCCCGACACCGCCCCCCCCGCCCCCAGGGCCAGCATGCCGCAGCCGAGCATGAGCAGAGGGACGCGCCCGACCGCGAGAAAGAGCCGGGTGCAGACGAACACGATGAAGAAAGGGATCAGGGCGAGGAAAACGGAATTGAGAGCGGGAAGCAGCGCCGTCGGCTCGAGGACCAGTTGCGGGTCGGCCCAATAAAGCGTTGCGATGAGTGTGACGAAGCAGGCAAGAAGCGGTGCAGTTATGGTATCCAACCTCAGCATAGTTAATCACCTGACAACATGGCACCTGATGAACATGACATTACGTACTGTCGACCAGTTGCGCGCGAGACTTGACTATTAATTCTTTTGATCCGGCACCGGCCCGACACGTCACGTACCCGGGAAAATATCACAGGACACGTTTATTACAAAGGAATAATGCCGTAATACCCTTTTACAGCCGGACAAACAGGAGGGTTTCTTACAGGTAGAAAGAACAAACAGAAAAGGCCGGGTCCCCTGGACCCGGCCTTTTACCGTCGCAGCCGTGCATACCGCCCTAGCGGTCCCGGCTCACGGCGAGCCGGTGGGTGATGTCCCGGTCGATCCCCCGGAAACCGGCAAAGGCGCCGTGCACATCGAAGATGGGAACGGCGCTGGTCTCCAGGAGCACCTCCCGCCCGTCTTTGCGCAGGTTCAGGTTCTCCACGTTGTGGAACGGCTCCCGGCGCGCCGCCAACTCGCCGAAGATCATGAGCAGGCGATCGGCCTCGCGCCGGGGCATGAAGTCGAACGGGGTCTTTCCCAGCACCTCCTCGGGGGCGTACCCGAGCAGGTCGTACACCTTGGGACTGGCGTAGGTGTAGACGCCTTCCGCGTTCACCTCCCAGACCCAGTCGGAGGTGACCTCCACCAGGGTCTTGAAACGCTGCTCACTTTCCCTCAAGGCGGTCTCGGCCTTTTTCTGGCGGGTCATGTCCAGCATGACGATGCGACACTCCCGCTGCCCTTGGGAGACGACGGACTCCAAGAGTACCGGCGTGCCGTCGTGCAGCCTGAGCTCGCAATTCACCTTCCCCGTTCCCTGACACAGGCGCCCCAGGTAATCGACCAGGGCGGGGCGGTCTTCCTTGAGCACGAAATCGAGCAGATCCTTCCCCTGCAGCACGATACGGTCCCTGTGCAGCAGGGCGCAACAGGTGAGGTTGGCCTTGACGATGCGGCGCCCCTCCCCGAGGGTCAGGTAGCCCACCGGCGCGAAATCGTAGAGCTCCGCGTACTGGGCCAGCGCCTTGTCCAGTTTGGCGTAGGCATCCAGGAGTTGCTGATTCTGCCGTTCCAGCTCCTGGTTCTGAGCGCTCAGATCGTTCATGGCTGCCCCTTGCCTGCTTGTCTTAGAACTTCAGTCTGAGCCCCATGGTGGCGTTGTGCGACTGGACCTCGAACTCGCTGTTGATGAAGCTTGCCTTCGAGGTGCCGAAGTAGCGGTAGGCGAGGTCCAGGGAAAGCTGCCGGTTCAGGGCGAGCTCCAGGCCGCCCCCTGCCTGGTAGGCGAGCACCACCTGGTCGTCGGACAGGTACAAAGGCCCGGCCAGGGTGGGGGTGAACACGTCGTTCAGGTGCAGGGCCGCGAACCCGACGCCGCCTCCGAAGTAGGGGGTGATGGGGCTGTCGTTGTGCAGGTCGAAGAAGATGTTGGCCATGAAGGCGGTGGTATCCACGCTCCCTTCGTCGATCCTGAAGCGCTCTCCGGTATCCCGGTCGGTGACCGTGTTCAGTTGCAGGTCCTTGTAGGAGATCTCGCCCTCCATGCGGAAGTAGCCGAAGTCGAAACCCAGGGCACCACCCACGTTGAGGCCGGGATCGAACTTGATCCGGTCGTTGAAGGCGGTCGCACCATCGAAGCTGGTGGCGTTGACGGTCTCGGGTACGGTGACGCCGACAAAGCCGGCGACGTAGGGGCCGGGATGCAGCGGTGTCGCCGAAGCGACAGCGGGAAGCGCAAGCAGGGTCAAAACGAGAACGGCGAACAGGTTCTTTTTCATCGGAATTCCTCCTTGTTGGATGGGGGTCTCTGTCATGACAGCACAGCACAGCACATGTAAGCGTGCGAAAGTATACAACGGGCAGGAACGTTTGTACACGTTTTAGGCACTTGTCCTCCTTGAGGGCACGGCCTTTCGTTTCTACTTTCAGGTCCGGATGCCGCCGTCGCGGGGAGCCGGGTTCATCTTTGCCAAGGTTTCATCGATGGCCGCGAAAAGGTGACGGTAGTCGACGGGCTTCTCGATATAGTGATCCAACTGGAAGCCGTTGCCCACCGAGTGTTCCAGCGTCGCCCTGCCGGCATCCGCGGTGATGAAGATGAACTGGACCTGGGGCTTCATCCCCCGGATCTCCCGAACCATGGCGACGCCACCCATCTCGGGCATGTTGACGTCGGTGATGACGATGTCCACATCCCGCTCTTTGAAGAGCTCAACACCTTTCCTGCCGTTCTCCGCGGTGCACAACAGCAGGTCGGCATATTTTCGCCGCAGCACGACGGAAAGGATCTCCAAGGTGTCCCGGTCGTCTTCAACAAGCATCATGGTCGTGGCCATGTCACACCTCTATCCTGAATTGGGCGCCCCCCCCGACGTTGCACGCGGTGAGCACACCTCCCATGTTCTTTTCTATGATGGTCTTGGACATGAAGAGTCCGACGCCGGTTCCGGTCTGGGGCCCCTTGGTGGTGAAGTAGGGATCGAAAATCCGGTCCATGATCTCCTCGGGTATCCCCCCGGCGTTGTCGGTTACCGTCAGCACCGCCTTCCCCCCGTGCTCACCGATGCGGACCTGCACCATGGGCGCGACCACGGCGCGCTCGGCAATGACGTCGCGCGCGTTCAGCAGGATGTTGAGCAGGACCTGGGCGAATTCGTTGGGGTAACCTTCGACGACGGGGTCCCCCTCCTGCTGAACCTTCAGGGACACGCCCAGGGACTGCAGGCTGCCGTCCACCAGGGAGAGCGCCTTGGCAACCTCGTCGCAGACCTTGAAACGCAGCTTCTCCTTGTCAGGCCGGAAGAAATTCCTGAAGTCGTCGATGGTCTGCGACATATGCTTCACGATCTCCATGGACTTGGCGGCGTTTTCCTCCAGGAACGCCCTGTCCAACTGCCCCAGTTCGTGGAACAGCAGGGGTTGCTGCACCAAAAGCCCCAACGCGTTCAGCGGCTGGCGCCACTGGTGGGCGATGTTTCCCACCATCTCCCCCAGGGCCGCCTGCCGGCTCTGCTGGGTGAGCAGCTGTTCCTGCCGACGCACCTCCTCCACGGCCCGGGTCCGCTCGGCCGTCTCGCGGCGGAGGTCCTCGATGGTGAGGGAGAGCTGCCGCTCAGCCCGGTCCCTCTCTGCGGCCCGGCGCTGCAGCAACTGGGATGCCTGCACCAGTGCCTCGGCCAGTTCCGAGGTCTCCTTGGAAGCGGTAGCTACCGCAGGCGCAACCTCGCCGCCGCCGATGGCGAGCGCCGGCTGCGTTAGCGACTGGATGTCTTGTGCGATCCGGCTCGCGAGCCAGAAGGCGAGCAGGATCCCGAGCAGCGAGATGGCGACGCCGAGCCCCACCGCCCACCCTACCCAGCTGTAGATTTCGGACAGTGCGGTATCCGCGGGGACCGCGATGGCCACCGTCCACCCGGAAAAGGAGGACCTGGAGAAAGCGGAATAGGTGGTGCCCCCCTTCGCCGTCTTTATGAGCAGCGTCCCCTCCCTGGTCCGCGACAGGGCCGTGGCCAGGTCGCCGGTCAGCTCCTTGCCGACGAATTCGTCCAGGTTCCTGGTGCGGGCGGTGATCACGCCGTTGCGATCCACCACGGTCCCGTACCAGTCCTTGAACACGTTCTGGCCTTGCAGCACGGAGGAAAGGACCTGGGATGGGAAGGTCATGGAAAGGTCGTAGGCGACCACACCGTCGATGACAACCGGCACGTCGACGGCGATCACCGGTCGTTTGGTGACCGCGCCGCGAAAGAGGTTACTGACGACGGGTTTATTTTCCGCAAAGATGCGCTGCACGGTGTCCAGGTTGCTGCGCCTGGGGAGCGGGCTACCCAGGGGGCGGTAGGTGTTCACCAGCTGCTGCCCGGTGCTATCCGCGACGATGATGTCGGCGCCGGGGTAGTTCTTGAGGATTTCCTTACTCTGATAGTGAAGCGCGGCGAAGTCTCGGCTCCTGAAGGAGGGGGAACTGCCAAGCGCGGTGAGCGATGCCTGCACGTTGGCGAATTCCCGGTCGACGGCCATGGTCATGGCGCGGGCGTTCTCGAGCAGGTGCCGGCTCACCTGGTCCAGCTTGGTGACGTAGGCGTGCCGCGCCATCAAGGCCGCTATCAGCCACACGGGGAGGACGCAGGCGGCCACCAGGACGGACAACTGGCGGCGGATTGTGGGTTTTGCGTTTCGAAACATCAGGACCCTTACCGGGGGGTACGCCCCCCTCAACCGATGTTACCGTCATCGTGCGCGACTCATTCCAGCATCTCGGTGAGAATGGCATCGAGGCTCTTTCCCTCATAGAGACTCTCCAGTAACTTGTGCAGGGTGGTCTGAATACCCTTGTACTGGCAGTTGGCCACCAGTTGATTCTCAAGGATCTGCAGTTGGTCCCTCGTCATTGCCACCTCCCTTCCTCATCATGAAGTCATAGACACCAATTCTGCCAAACACGGAGGCGCTGTCAATGCTCAGCCGTTACAGTCGCCGCAGTGATGTCCAATCACCGCTGACGTCTGAACCAGGAGAGCACCGCCTCCGCCGACTGAGCGCCGGAGAGTTGTGCCACCGACTTTCCGTGCAGAAGCAGATGGAGTACGGGAATGCCGCGCACCCCGAAGCGCCCGGAGAGGGCGGGGCTTGCGTCGGTGTCGACCTGAACCACCGCGGCCTCCCCGGCCAGAAGTGCCGCCACCTTTCGCACCGCCGGTGCGAATGATACGCAGTGCGGTCACCAGGGGGCCCAGAACTCGGCGAGTACCGGTCCGGGGTAGGCGGCGACGAACGCATCGAAACCGGCGTCGTCGAGCGCGCGGGGCTTGCTGTAGAGAGGCGGCAGCTTGGCGCGGCAGTTGCCGCACACCCCGGCCACCCCCTCCTTTTCCTCCGGGATGCGGTTCAGGGTGCCGCAGCCGGGACACTTGAGCTGGTAAGATGCCATGTGGTGCCTCCTTGTGCCAAGATGGGTAAAGGGAGAATTCTACCATCCCCAGGCCTTTCTTCCCGAACCTTACCTTGTCCTGAGGATTCTGCGTTTCACATTTGCGAGCTTTCTGGTATGTTGGGATGTTCGAAAATCAACCGGAGGTTTTGTACCGTATGAAGTTCCGCATCCTGCTCCTGCTCCTCGCCGTCGCCCTTTTGGCCGTACCGGGCGCGCAGGCCGTCACCCCCGCCGCCAAACCGGCCCAGCCCGCCGTCGGCCAGGGCGTCAACGTCCCCATACTCCTGTACCACCGCTTCGGCCCCACCGTGGCCGACGGTATGACCATCAAGACCTCGGTCTTCGAGGAACACCTGAAGTACCTCAGGGACAACGGCTACACCGTGATCCCGCTCAGGAAGCTGGTGGATTACTACCTGAAGAAGGGACCCGCCCCCGCGCCGAAGTCGGTGGTGATCGTCGAAGACGACGCGCACAAGACCGTGTTCAGCGACATGCTGCCGCTGGCGAAGAAGTACAACGTCCCGGTCACCGTCTTCGTGTATCCCTCAGCGATCTCCAACGCGAAATACGCCATGACCTGGGAGCAGCTGAAGATCCTGCAGAAGAACGGGTTCGACATCCAGTCCCACACCTTCTGGCACCCCAACTTCAAGCGCGACAAGAAGAAGATGGCTCCGGCCGAGTTCGAGAAGTCGGTGCAGACCCAGCTCAAGAAGTCCAAGGCTAAGCTGGAAGAGAAGCTGGGGACCAAGGTGGACCTTCTGGCGTGGCCCTTCGGCATCTACGACGATTACCTGCTTAAGAGGGCTGCCGAGGCGGGGTACGTGGCGACCTTCACCATCGAGGCCCACCACGCAGGCCCCGGCGACGTCGCGATGAAGCTGCCGCGCTACCTGCTGATCAACGCGGACCAGGGCAAATCGTTCGCCCGCATCGTCGAGGGGACCGCCCCCAAGAGGAACGTGGTGTACTAGCACCGAAACAGGAAAGCGGCGCACGGCTGTAATGCCGGCGCCGCTTTTTGTCACACAGCCCCCGTACGAGCGGTCACATGGAAGAAAAGAAAGAGTCCCACAACTGTAAGAAGCATCCCTGCCCCGACTGCACCTTCTGCCAGTGGTGTTCCGATGACAGGTGCAGGATGTGCCGGGGCAAGCACTGCTCGCGCAAAAAGCTCTCCAGCGCCGAACAGATCGCGCTCTACGAAGCGCTGAACCAGAAGAAGCCCGACTAGAGCGCCGCTCGATCACCTTCCGCTGCAAATCCCCTCAAGTACTCTCCCCTGTATCCGAATAGTAGCTTGGGTCAGATGTCCGTACCCCGGCGCACCACCACGTTTCTGACCGCCACCCGCGCTTTCACGCCACACAGCTCGCGAAAGACGGAGGCGAGGTACCTGAAGGTCACCACCTTGTGGAAGAAGGACTGCGTCATGCCGTAGCAGAGTTTGCGCAGCCAGGAGGGGTTCCTGCTCCCTAACAGAAGGGGACAGTAATCGGAGAGCTGCACCGTGACCCGCCCGGCATCCGCGCCGGTCGCGCTCGACAGGGAGAACATGCCGCTGTCGCATTCCCCCGGCTGCACCAGGATACCGCCGCTGATGCAGAGATGGACCGACCGCGTCCCCTCTTCGGCCTCGAAGCGCGCCGCGCTGAAGGCGAGCAGTGCGCAGCGGGTCCCGGTGATGCGGAACTCGACCCCGCGCGGGTACTGGACCGGGGTGATCAGCCCCAGGGTGCAGCGCCGCACCACCTTGAAGTAATGCTCCAGCAAGAAGGCCGGCGTCGCCCGCAGTGCCGCTTCGGCCGGGAGCTCGATCCACTGCACCGAGTACACGCTCGAATCGGGAAGCAGTATCTGCTGGCAGGAGATTTCCAGTTCGTGCTGTCGGTGCTCGGCCATGACAGGCTCCGGGTGATGCAGCGAAGTTGGCGGCGAAGTTGGCGGCGAAGCGACACCATAGCACAGAGTGGTCCGGTTGGCTACGGCACAGGACGATAGAGTTTTTTCAGCACGCCCCCAAAGGGAGAGGTTCATGGAAATAATAGAGTGGTCGGAAAGTCTGGAGGTAGGGATCAGCAAGGTGGATGAGCAGCACAAGAGGCTCATCCAGCTCATGGAGGAACTGGACCGGGCAATCAGGAACAACGAGTCCGCCGACGTGGTGGAAGACGTCCTCACCAACCTGTTCAACTATGCGCAGGCGCACTTCGCCGTGGAGGAGGAGCTGTTCCGCACCCATAAATACCCAGAGATGGCGCTGCACGAGCTGGAACACCAGCGCTTCATAGCCAAGGCGTTCGCGTTCAAGGAGCGGCTGAGCTCGAAGCGTCCCGGCCTCGCCCTCGAGCTTTTGAACTTCCTGTCCAGCTGGGTACTGAACCACATCGAGCTCACCGACAAGCGCTATTCGAAGTACCTGCGCGATTGCGGCGTCAGCTGACGGCGCTTCACCCCTTCACGGCGATGACGTACTTAAGGTAGCGCCCCTCGGGGAAGGTCACGGGGTAGGGAAAATCCTCGGGCTGCCCGGTGAAGGAAACCACCTGCAACTGGTCCCCCCCCTGCAGCGCGCCGCGGCGCAACTCCTTGAGGTAGTCCGCCAGGTCCACCTTCTGATGGTTGGAGGAGGTGATCAGCAAGCCTCCCACCTTCAACAGTTTGAGCGCGGCGGCCACCAGGTCCGAGGTGCCGCCGCGCGTGGTGAAGCGGCTCTTCGCGGTGGTGGAAAAAGAGGGAGGGTCCATGAGGATCACGTCGTAGACCTTCTTCTGCCGGGCCAGGTCGTCCAGCACGGTGAAGCAGTCCCCCACCAGGAACTCGTGCCGCTTCGGGTTCAGCCGGTTCAGCTCGAAGTTTTCCCGGGCCTGCGCCATGTAACCGGCGGAGGCGTCCACGCTGGTGACCAGGCTCGCCCCGGCGGCGGCGGCTGCGACCGAAAAGGCGCCGGTGTAGCAGAAGAGGTTCAGGAAGCGCTTTCCCTTCACCCGCGCCATCAGGTCGCGCCGGTTCTTGCGCATGTCGAGGAAGAGCCCGGTGTTCAGGCCGCGCTCCAGGCTGACCCGGAAGGTGAGCCCGTTCTCGCGAACCAGCAGGGGCTCCGCCGCGGCCGTTCCCGCCAGCAGTCGACCGTACTTCTTGTCGTCGCTCTCCGACTCCAGCTCCCGGGTGTTCTGGGGGCGCCCCTTCTCGTAGATCCCCGCCGGCGCCAGCACCTCATCGAGCGCCTGGGTCACGAGCTTTATATGCCTGCGCCACCCCGAGCAGTAGACCTGCACCATGAGGTAGTCGCCGTAACGGTCCACGGTGAGCCCGGGGAGGCCGTCCCCCTCGCCGTTGACCAGGCGGTAGGCGTTCGAGTCATCCAGGTCGGCGTGGTTTTTCCGCAGCGCCACCGCCCGCTCCAGGCGAGCCTGCAGCCATCCGCGGTCCAGGCGCATCCGCTGCCGGGACAGGATCCGGGCCACGATGCGGTCCTTGGGGTCCAAAAGCGCGGTGGCGAGGAAGCGCCCGGCGCCGTCGACCAGCTCCACCAGGTCCCCCGCCTCACCGGCGGGCCACTTTCTGGTATAGGCATCGGCGATGATCCACGGATGCCCCAGCTCGATCATGCGCACCGACTCGTTTCCTACCACGTACTGTCTGGACATGTGACTCCTTGTAACTGTGCGCTAAGCCCGGCGGGGTCGCCGGCTGTTCCGAGGACGCGCCCGGTGCCGGCGGTGGACGGGCGAATGATTATTCGCCCCTACACGGGCGGCCCCCTCGGCTCTCCCCCTCCCTCGACGGGAGGGTGGCGGGGGGTGGGTGAAGCCGCAAGTTGCAGATATGATTGCGTCTCCCCCTTACCTCCTCATGCGGAGGGAGGGGTAAACAGCGGTTCGAGGGGAGAAAAAATTAAGGGGCGGCGATCCCGTACGGGATGCCGCCCCTTTTTACTTCGCTGTCGCGATCCCCTAGTGGGTGACCTGGCCGGCCTGCTCGGCTGCCATATCCTGACGCGCCTGCTCCATCGCGTCGAGTTCCTTGATCTTCTCGCCCAGCCAGTAGTGCAGCTCGCGCGCGGTCTGGTGGTTCACCACCACGCCGTTGATGACCTGGCGCACCAGGCTGCGGCCCAGATCCGCCGGCTCGACGTCGGTCTCCGGCCCGATGGTGCCGGCCGGGGTGATCTCGTGGCTGATGGAGTTCGGCAGCGGCTGGCGCTCGAGGTAGAAGTTGATGACCAGTTCGCCGCGCGGGGAGATGCCGCCGTGGGCGCCGTTGACATAGACGGGGTTGTAATCGTAGGTGAAGATGTATTTAAAGGTCATTTCGTTTTGTTTTTTCGACATGGCAATCTCCTTGGTTCGATGGCATTGAATTACAGATGGCTCTTATAGCACGGAGCGACGGCTCAAGGCAAACAATGAATGTAAGCGCCGTTAATCTTCGCCGCTTGGCGATTATCTTAGGCTATCTTCCGCTTCGCGCCCTTTTACTCCTCAATCAAAAGCAAATCCCCCTAAATCCCCCTTTAGCGAAGTGGGACTAGGCATGCGCCGTCTTGGAGAGGTAGTAGTCGTAGTTCCCCTCGTAAACCCTCATCTCGCCGTGGTCTACCTCGATGACGCGGTCGACGAGCTTGCGCAGGAAGTGGCGGTCGTGGCTCACCAGGATCACGGTTCCCTGGAAGTTCTCCAGTGCATCGAGGAGGATCTCGCGGGAGCGGATGTCCAGGTGGTTGGTCGGCTCGTCCAGCACCAGGAAGTTGACCGGACGCGCGAGCAGCGTGGCAAGCACGACGCGGCTCTTCTCGCCGCCCGAGAGGTTCTCGACCCGCTTGTCGACGTCGTCCCCCTGGAACAGGAAGGCGCCCAGCAGGTTGCGGATGACGCCGATGGTGGCCAGCGGGATGACGTCCTGCACCGTCTCGAAGATGGTCTTTTTGGGATCGAGGATCTCCATGGCGTGCTGGCTGAAGTATCCCAGCTCCACGTTGGCCCCGAGATTCACGGTCCCCTGGCTGGCGTCGGTCTGGCCGGCGATGGTCTTCAGGAAGGTGGACTTGCCGGCGCCGTTCACCCCTACCACCGCGATCTTGCTCAGACGCTTGATGACCCCGGTGACCCCGGAGAAGATGGGATGCACGCTGCCGTCGGGGTTGTCCCAGCTCTTGCCCAGGTTGTCCATGATCACCACGTCGTCGCCGCTTCTGGGCGGGGTGGCGAACTCGAACTTGACCACGCGCTCCTCGGGCGGGATCTCGATGCGCTCGATCTTCTCGATCTTCTTCACGCGCGACTGCACCTGGGCGGCATGCGAGGCACGTGCGGCGAAGCGGGCGATGAATTCCTCTTCCTTGGCCAGCATCTCCTGCTGGCGCTTATGGCTCGCCAGGAGCTGTTCGCGGCGGATGTCGCGTTCCTTCTCGTAGAAGTCGTAGTTGCCGCCATAGGTGGTGACGGTCTTGTTGGCAACCTCGACGATGCGGTTCACCACGCGGTTCATGAAGTCGCGGTCGTGGCTGGTCATGAGAAGCGCGCCCTTGTACTCGCTGGCGATCCACTCCTCGAGCCAGATGATCGACTCGACATCGAGGTGGTTGGTAGGCTCGTCCAGGAGGAGCACGTCGGGCGACAGGGTCAGGATCCCGGCCAGGGCCACGCGCATGCGCCAGCCGCCGCTGAAGGACTCCACCGGGTTGTGGAAGCGGTCCGGCCCGATGCCGAGGCCGGTCAGGACCTCCTTGGCGCGCGAGTCGAGATCGTAGCCCCCCCTATGCTCGAATTCCTCCATGGCGGAGCCGTAGCGCTCCAGCAGTGACGCCATGTCGTCATCGGACATGGGAAGCCCCATCTGCTCCTCCATCTGCTTCAATTCCCCGGCCAGGCGCACCGTCTCCGCAGAAACAGCCATCACCTCTTCCAGTGCCGAGCGTCCCGCCATTTCGCCGATGTTCTGCGAGAAGTAGCCGATGGTCGTCTTCTTGGCGACGGTAATATCGCCGGCATCCACCTCTTCCTCTCCGGTGATGATCCGGAACAGTGAGGTCTTGCCTGCGCCGTTCGGGCCGACCAGGCCGGAACGGGTGCCGGGCAGTATCTGGAAGCTGGCGTCGCGGAAAAGGACCTGCGAGCCGTGCTGTTTCGTGATGTTGGACAGATGGATCATGCTTTCTCCCTGTGCTGAATTCGCAACTTATCAGCGTTAGCACGAACGCGGCTGCAGTGACAACTTAATTTTCTTCAAGGAACTAAACCCAGCCATTGGCCACGGAGAAAATCTGAGAACTTCGGAGAAAACCTCAAACAACAAAAACCGTTACAAGGAGAAAGTCGGAGGACCTTCTGAGGACTGCAAGGCTTAAACTTCAGAGAAGAGCTTTGAGCCGTGATCTCTTCTCAGATTCTCTCAGATGTTCTCCGTGGCCAACGGTTCTTTGCCTTTGCTGGGCGGTTTCGCGTAATAACCGAACAGCAATTGTTCAAATGCCGTACAGGGACCACCCGCCCTGCCACGTGACGCGACGCAGGAACACGCGGTCAGCAGTCTAAGACTGCGTAATAACGAGAGTTGCTTCTTAATGAGAGATAATGTCACCGGGGAAGTTTTTGGGCGTTGTTTGTGCTAGAGGGAGGCTAAGGCATCTAACCGTCAGCAGGAGGGGATAAATGAACACGTTCGGCGCACTGATGATGACCGTCACCATGACCATGACCGCCGTCATGCTGCCTCGCATCTACATGTCCTGGATCGTTGCGGAGCGGTACTTCCTCGAGGGGGAGATCGGGCAACTGATGCAGCTTCTCGCCGAGCAGAACAACTGGGTGTGGCGCCAGTTCGGCTGCGGTGCTGCGGCCGTCGCCATGATCTGGATGGTGCGCAACTCCCCGCACGACCTGAGCATCCCGGCCTCCATGGAGGCGGCGCTGGCCTGCTACGCAATCATATCCCTGGTGTTTGCCGTACTGGAATCGCTTGTCGCCCAGAGGGTTGCCGGCTTCCTGGCGCTGGTGCCGGCACGTGCCAAGGTAGCCGAGGAAGACTAGCGTTTTGTGAAGGACTCGACGCCGCGCCGCACCAGGTTGGCCAGGAATATGGCCACGAACATGATGAGGGCGACGTTGACGAAGCGGGTCCAGATGGGGTCGGCGGAGATGCTGCGCCGGCCGAAACTGTCGTAGAGATACCAGCCGCTCAATACCGCTCCCACAACGGCGCCCACGACCACGAACGGGCGCCGTAGCTTTGATACCTGTTTTTCCTGCCCTGGCACCATGGCCTCCCCCGCTTCAGTGGTAGTGACGCTCGCCGAACAGGGCGGAGCCGACCCGCACCAGGGTCGCGCCTTCCTCGATGGCGGCCTCGAAATCGCCCGACATCCCCATACTCAGCTCGCGCATCTCCACTCCCGGGATCCCGGCCTGCCTCACCTCTTCGGCGAGCTCGCGCAGTTTCCGGAAGTAGGGGCGCGCCCCCTCGGGATCGTCGAAAAAGGGGGGCATGGTCATGAGCCCTTTCACCCGCAGGTGCGGCAGTTGCGCCAACTCGCGCACCAGACCGAGGAGTTCCTCGCTGCTGGTCCCTCCCTTGGTCTCCTCGCGGGAGATGTTCACCTGGACCAGGATGTCGCACACCTTGCCCAGGGCACCCCACTGCCGGTCGATCTCGCGGGCGAGGCTCACGCGGTCCACGGAGTGGATCAGGTCGACCTTGCCGGCGATCTGGCGCACCTTGTTGCTCTGCAGGCTGCCGATGAAATGCCAGCAGATTTCGGCGGGGAGCTCGGGCTGCTTCGCCACCAGTTCCTGGACGTAGTTCTCGCCGAAGACGGTCTGGCCGCAGGCGAAGGCCTTGGCTATCGCCGCGGCAGGCTTGGTCTTGGAAACGGCGACCAGGCGCACCGTCTCGGGGTCGCGGCCGCCCCTGGCCGCCGCCTGTGCGATACGCGCGCGGATCGCGGCGAGATGTTCGGAAATCTCTCCCATTTCGTCCCCCTCTCTACAGCGCTCCCAGCACCCTCAGTTTTTCCACCACCTCGCACAGCGGCAGGCCGACCACGTTGGTGTAGGAGCCGTCTATCTTGCGCACCATGTGCGCCGCCCCCCCCTGAATGGCATACCCGCCTGCCTTGTCGAAGGGGCAGCCGGTGGCGATGTAGGCGTCGATCTCCTCGTCACGGAGTTCCTTGAAAAAGACCTTGGTGCGCACGGCCTCGACCAGGGCGTCGTCGCGCTCGCGGTCGTAGATGGCGAACCCGGTGACCACCTCGTGCGGCACGCCCGAGAGCTTTTTCAGCATGCGCTGCGCGTCGGCGTGGTCTTTGGGCTTCCCCATGATCTCGCCGTCGCAAAGGACGATGGTGTCGGCGCCCAGGAAGAAGCGCCCCTCGGTCATGCCGGCCGCGGCGCGCGCCTTCCCCTCGGCCAGACGCAGCACGTGGTCGACAGGTTCCTCGCCGGGGAGCTGGTCTTCGCAGATGTCGGCGGGAAGCACGCGGAAGGTGATGCCGGCGGATTCCAGCAGCTCGCTGCGGCGAGGGGATGCGGAGGCGAGGACGATGGTGGTTGCGGACATGGTTTCTCCTTTTGGGCGAATGATTATTCGCCCCTACAACGGCGGCAATAGCGGAAGATCAGGATGATCGCCAGCACCACTATGATGCCGACGACCGTCCTCCAGTGACTGCCCGTGACCAGGCCGTAGATGAGCGAGGCGACACCCATCACGAAGACCAAAGCCTCCAGCGAAAGCAGCCGCCCGACGACGCTTATCTCCTGCTGTTCCTTGTTCCCCGTCATAGCACCCTCCCCGGCACGCCCCGACGGACGGCCCGAAATCCCCCCTATCCCCCCTTCGCAAAGGGGGGGACGCTGGGGCGCGGCGACTACCCGGTTACCTTTGGCAGCCACGCTTGCAGCGCTTCCAGACCGCGCTGCGCCAACAGCCCACGCTTTTCCTTCTTCTTGATGCGCCCGATGAGCGGCGGGAAGAGCCCGTAGTTCACGTTCATGGGCTGGAAGTGCGCCGCCTCGGTGTTGGTGATGTGGCGCGCCAGGGCGCCGATGGCGGTTTCGGCGGGAGGGACGACCAGCTCCTCTCCTAACGCCAGACGCGCCGCGTTGACCCCGGCCACGAAGCCGCTGGAGGCGGACTCGACGTACCCTTCGACGCCGGTGATCTGCCCGGCGAAGAGGACCCGGGGATCGCTCTTCAGCTGGCAGGTCGCCAGGAGCAGCTGCGGCGCGTTGATGAAGGTGTTGCGGTGCATGGAGCCCAGCCGCAGGAACTGCGCCTGTTCCAGTCCCGGGATCATCCGGAAGATCCGTTTCTGCTCGGGCCAGGTGAGCTTGGTCTGGAAGCCGACCAGGTTGAACATGGTCGCCTCACGGTTCTCCTGGCGCAGCTGGATCACCGCGTACGGTTCCACGCCGACGCGGGGGTCGCAGAGGCCGACCGGTTTCATGGGGCCAAAGCGCAGCGTCTCGACGCCGCGACTCGCCATCTCCTCGATGGGCATGCACCCTTCGAAGTGCACCACCTTCTCGAAGCTCTTCGGCTCAACCTTTTCGGCGGCAAGGATCTCACTGACGAAGGCGTGGTACTGCTCCTCGTCCATCGGGCAGTTCAGGTAATCGTCGCCGTCACCCTTGCCGTAGCGGGAGGCCCGGAAGGCCTTGTCGTAGTCGATGGAATCGGCGGCGACGATGGGGGCGATGGCATCGTAGAAGTAGAGGTAGCCGCCGGTCAGGCGGCCGATGTCGTCGGCCAGGGCTCCGGTTGTGAGCGGGCCAGAGGCCACCACCACGATCCCGTCCTGGGGGATGCCGGTCACCTCCTCGTGCACCACCTCGATGTTCGGGTGTTCCTCGATCTTGCGGGTGACGTAGGCGGAGAACAGGTCGCGGTCCACGGCGAGCGCGCCGCCGGCGGGGACCTTGGTGGCCTGCGCCCCTTCCATGAACAGCGAGTCCAGGCGACGCAACTCCTCCTTCAAAAGGCCTACTGCGTTCTCAAGGGAATCGCCGCGCAGCGAGTTGGAGCAGACCAGCTCGCACAGCCCTGGGAGGTGGTGTGCCTCGGAGTACCGGTTGGGTTTCATTTCGTACAGGCGCACCTTCACGCCGCGCTGCGCCGCCTGCCAGGCCGCCTCGCAGCCGGCCAGTCCGCCGCCTATTACCGTGATCTGCTGGGTCATTCTTTCTCCTAAAACCAAAACCGAAACCGTCTCACGCAAAGACGCCAAGGCGCAAAAAAAGCGAGAAGCAAAACCATTTATTTAACGCAATGACGCAAAGAACAGCAAGAACTACCGAAAGAGGGGAAACACAAAACCAGCTTCTCCCTTTGCGTCTCCGCGCCTTGGCGTCTTTGCGTTAACGCCTTTGGTTTGCGTCTCCAAAATCAAAGCGGGGTCCGAGGACCCCGCGTTCACTTCATCTGCCCCTGCCGCTGCAGGGGGACAGGCACCTGCGGAGCCAGTCCCCTACCCTACTCCTTGTTGCTCTGGTAGTCACACCCTTCTTTGGGACACTTCAGGAACTCACCCTCGCGCTTGTAGACCTTCTTCACCAACAGCGGATACCCGCACTTGGGACAAGGTTTCTGCACGGGAAGATCCCACAGGGCGAACTTGCACTCGGGATAGCGATTGCAGGAGTAGAAAAGCTTCCCGAAACGGGACTTCTTCTCGATCAGCTCACCCTTGCCACAAGAGGTACAGGTGATGCCGGTCCCCTTGGGTTTCACCAGCGGCTGGATGTTCTTGCAGTTGGGGTACGCGGAGCATGCGAGATACTTGCCGAATCGCCCTTCCTTGATCAACATGTGGCTGCCGCACTTGTCGCACACTTCTTCGGAAACCACGGGCTCCACCACCTCGCCGGTCTCCTTGTCCAGGGGACGGATGTAGCGGCACTCGGGATAACCGGTGCAGGCGAAGAACTTGCCGAACTTGCCGAGCTTCACCACCAGGGGCTTGCCGCACTCGGGGCAGACCTCGTCGGTCGCCTCGGTGGTGAGGTCGGACTTGCTCACCTCCCCTTCCTTCAACTTCAGGAGGTTGATGAACGGCCCCCAGAACTCGTGCAAGAGCGGGCGCCACTGCTTCTCGCCGCGTGATACCATGTCGAGCTGCTCTTCGAGGTTGGCGGTGAAGTTGTAGTCGACGTACTGGTTGAAGTGGTTGGTCAACAGATCGGAGACCACCATCCCCACGTCCTCGGGGAAGAAACGCTTCTTGTCCAGGCGCGCGTACTTACGCTCGATGATGGTGTTCATGATCGAGGCATAGGTGGACGGACGCCCGATGCCGTACTCTTCCAGGGTCTTCACCAGGGTCGCCTCGGTGTAGCGCGGCGGCGGCTGGGTGAAGTGGCGCTCGGGGAGGAGCTGCTGCAGCTTCAGGATGTCACCCTCGGCCAAGGGCGGCAGCGTCCCTTCCTTCTCCTTGTCCTCCGCCTCGTCGTCCACACCTTCGATGTAGAGCTTCATAAAGCCGGCGAAGCGGATCACGGTGCCGGCGACGCGGAAGCGGTATCCCTCGCCTGCGGTGATCTCCACGGAAGTCTGGTCCAGGAGCGCCTCGGCCATTTGGCAGGCGACGGTGCGCTTCCAGATCAGATCGTAGAGCTTGAACTGGTCCGAGGTGAGGAACTTCTTCACCTCGATCGGCGTCTTGGAGATATAGGTCGGACGGACCGCCTCGTGGGCTTCCTGGGCGTTCTTCGACTTGTTCTTGAAGAAACGGGGCTTCTCGAGCGCGTACTCCTTGCCGTAGAGCGAGGTGATCAGCTGCCTCGCGTCTTCGAGGGCCACGTTGGACAAGGCCACGGAGTCGGTACGCATATAGGTGATGAGACCGACGGCACCTTCGCCGACGTCGATACCCTCGTAGAGCTTCTGGGCGGTCGACATGGTCTTCTTCGCGGAGAAGCCGAGCTTTCTGGCCGCCTCCTGCTGCAAGGTGGAGGTGGTGAACGGCGGCGAGGGCTGGCGCCTTCTCTCGCTCTTGGTCACCTTGTCGACGCGGTACTCGGGGTTCATCGGCTTTTGCACCACGAGCGGCGCTACATCCTCGTCCCCCTCCTGCTTCGGGAACTCACCCTTGCCGCCGAGGACGCTGAAGTGCCGGAAGGCCACCTCGCGGTTGGGGATATCGAACTTGCCAAGCTTTTTCCCTTCGGCCTCGACGAGAGATGCAGTCAGCCCCTGTTTCTTCGCCGTCTCCAGCTTGGCGCCGATGGACCAGTACTCCTGCTCCTTGAACGCCTGGATCTCCTTCTCGCGCTCGCAGATGAGCCTCAGCGCGACCGACTGCACGCGCCCGGCGGAAAGGCCGTAGCGGATCTTCTTCCACAGAAACGGGGAGAGGGTGAAGCCGACCAGGTAGTCCAGGATGGAGCGCGCCTGCTGCGCATCGACCAGCGGACCGGAGATGCCGCGCGGGTTCTGCACCGCGTGCACGATGGCGTCCTTGGTGATCTCATGGAACACCACGCGCTTGATGTCGAAGGGTATCTTCTTCTTGCCGTCGAGACCGAGCGCCGCCAAGAGGTGCCAGGAGATCGCCTCCCCCTCGCGGTCGGGGTCTGTCGCCAGAAGCAGCGAGGAGATGCCTTTCATCTCCTTCTTGATGGCGTCGATATGCTTTTTGCTCTCGGGCAGTACCGCGTACTTGGGCTCGAAATCGTGCTCCACGTCCACGGACCCCTGCTTGCTGGGGAGCGCCCGCACGTGGCCGAACGACGCGAGTACCTTGTAATCGGGGCCGAGAAATTTTTCTATGGTCTTCGCCTTGGCGGGAGACTCGACTATGACGAGATTCTGAGACATGTGTCCACCTGGTTACGGTATTGGTTCAGACGACCGCAAAGCGCTTGCCGGGAAGCTGGATGATGATCCCTTTCATTTCCAAGCGAAGTAAGGTAGCGGAAACCTCGCCGGCTGTCAACGCGCTCTGTACGATGATTTCGTCGATCTGCAGCACGCCCTGGCAAAGCAGCGCGTAGAGCTCGGCCTCCTGCGGGGTGAGCGGAAAGGAGGGGGGCTTGGGGAGGGGGTGCGTCGACTGCGGCTCGATGCCCAGCTCCTCGAGGATGTCCTCCACCCGCTCCACCAGTTTGGCCCCCTGCTTGATCAGGCCGTTGACGCCGCGGCTGCCGGACGTGGTGACGTTGCCCGGGACGGCGAAAACCTCCCGCCCCTGCTCCAGCGCGTACTGGGCCGTGATCAGAGAACCGCTCCCCTCCCCGGCCTCGACCACCAGGACGCCCCGGGACAGGGCGCTGATAATCCGGTTGCGCCTGGGAAAATTCTCGGGCAAGGGGGACGTCCCCATCGGGAACTCGCTGATCACCGCCCCCCTCTCGCACAGGGCACCGTACAGGGTGTCGTTTTCCGGGGGGTAGATCACGTCGACGCCGCAGCCGAGGACGGCGATGCTGCGTCCTCCCGCCTTGAGGCAGCCCCAGTGGCTGGCCGTGTCGATACCGCGCGCCATGCCCGAAACCACCGTGACTCCCTGCTCGGCCAATTCCTTGGCCAGGCGGGTCGCGGTGCACTGCCCGTACTGGGAGGCATGCCGGGAGCCGACCATGGCGACCGAGGTCTCGTCTCCCTCCAGCGCCCCCGACAGGTAGAAGAAGGGGGGCGGGTCGGCTATCTGCATCAACAGGCGCGGGTAGCGCTCGGATAGGATATCCACCACCTGCACGCCCCGGGCCTGCACCTGCCGGCATTCGGCGTCGGCGGCGGCGCGGTAGTCGTGTTCCGCGAGGCAACGCACGGCAGCGGCGCTCACCCCCTTGATCGAGCAAAGCTCCTCAGGCGAGGCATCCAGGGCCTTTTGCGGGGAACCAAAGTGCGCCAAAAGCCGCAGGAAGGTGACGTTACCCACCTGCGGCACCGACTTCAGCGCAAACCAGTAGTAGTGATCCATGGGGTTACCCCCTTTGGCGTCACCTGCTCTTTTTCATCTCGACGCGGTCGCCGCGGTAGACGGTGTCCACGCTCTTCACGATGACGGCGGTAGAGCTGTTCATGCCGGTAGAGACCACCACCAGCGCACCGAGCACCTCGACCGGGAGCTTCTCGATCTTCGCGTTGGCGTAACGCTGGTCGACCACCACGTCGCGCACGATGTAGAGCATATTGCCCGGCTGCACCCCCTGGGCCTTGCCCAGATCGAGGAAGACCACGTCGTTAACCGCCAGGACCTTATTGCCGGTCTGGGTCTGCACGATGTAGCCGGTGAGATCGCGGTCCGCCGACTTGAGGGGGATGGTCAGCTTGCGCTCCTGGTAGGGGAGCAGGAAGGAACCGGCGCTGATTTCCTGGAACGACTTGGTGACGATGGCCTTGGAGGCGTTCTCCTCGAGCTCGGAGAGCTGCAATTCGCCCAGCGGCATCACCTGCTGCCCGAGGATCACGTTGGTCACCGGGTGACTCACCGGACCGATCTTCTTGAATATCTGGTAGCGGTCGCCTGCGTTGCTACCCTGGACGCGCCCGATGTCGGTGTAGACGATGTCGTCGGTGCCGGCCATCTCGCGGTTCTGGTGCAGGGAGATCACCGTCCCGGAGGGCTTCAGGCCGTTTTCGATCAGGAACCCTTCACTGCCGTTCACGACGAACGTCACCGGCTGCTGCTCGTCGCGCAGCTCCTGCGGGACGGGCGCCTGCGGCACCGGGGCGGAACCCGCCGGCTCGATCTCGATGCGGTCCGAGTAGATACGCACCTTCTGGCCCGGGTAGATGAAATGGGGATTGCCGACGGCCTGGTTGTTGGCCCACACGTTGGGCCAGTAGTAGGGGTCCTTCAGGAAGCGTTGCGACAGCCCCCACAGGGTGTCGCCGGGGACGATGGTGTAGATGGTCGGTTGTTCCTGTGCTGCCGCAAACGGCGCGGCGGTGGACAGGCCCAGAAAGAGCAGTGCCAGACAGAGGTGTTTTTTCATAGGCTCCTTTAGGGGCACGCTCGCCCCACCCTCCTCCTCGCCCTTACCCCGCGGCGAGGCATGCAAAGTGATACATCGCTCATGACATCGGTAACCAGATCAACGGCCAACTGCTTCATTAGTTTTCGGAACCGGTCCAGGGATAAAAGCTGGAAAAGGGTGCCGCATAAGCCACTGAAACCGCGAGCTTAGACGACAGATCTTTTCGGCCGGCGAACGTTGGTACCGAAAAAAATTTAACATAATTAAAGCCTTTTGCCTATCAATGTCAAGGGGAAAGCGCCTTTGGGGGGTTCCCTTGGCGGCCCGGTATGTGCTAGGTTGTCCGGTGCCGGGTCCGCCGCTTGGGCGACAAGCAGCCGCCCGGCCACAGATGACCCACAAGGAGCATCGCTTGACTGGTAGCGGGAAGGAGCTAGAGAAGTTGCCGATGGCTGAGACACAGGAAGAGCGGCGGGTACGGCCGCGGGTGAAACCGGAGCTGCTGGCCCCCGCCGGCAACATGGAGAAACTTAAGGTGGCGATCCGCTACGGCGCGGACGCGGTCTACCTCGGCGGCAAGGCCTTCGGGCTGCGCAATCTGGCCGGCAACTTCACGAGACTCGAGCTCGAAGAGGCGGTGTCCTACGCGCACGGGCACGGGGTGAAGGTCTATCTCACCGTGAACGCCTTCGCCGACAACGAGGACCTGCCGGCCCTGGAGCGCTACCTGTCCGAGGTGGCCGACATCCCCTTCGACGCCTTCATCGCCGCCGACCCCGGCGTGGTCGCCCTCATCGCCGAGCGCTGCCCGGGGCGCGACATCCACCTCTCCACCCAGGCCAACACGACCAACTGGCGCGCCGCCCGTTTCTGGCAGGCCCAGGGGGTGAAACGGGTGAACCTGGCCCGCGAGATGTCGCTGGAGGGGATCAGGGAAACGGCGCAGCGCTGCGACATGGAGCTCGAGGTCTTCATCCACGGCGCCATGTGCATCTCCTACTCCGGGCGCTGCCTGCTCTCCTCCGCCATGACCGGGCGGGACGCCAACAAGGGGGAGTGCACCCAGCCTTGCCGCTGGAACTATTCCATCGTGGAGGAGACCCGCCCCGGCGAGTACTTCCCGATCCACGAGGATGAAAGCGGCACCTTCATCTTCAACTCCAAGGACCTCTGCCTCATCGAGCAGCTCCCGGCTTTGGTCGAGTGCGGCGTCGACTCCCTGAAGATCGAGGGGCGCATGAAGGGGATCTACTACGCGGCGAGCGTGATCAGGATCTACCGGGAGGCGCTGGACCGCTACTGGGAGGACCCGCAGGGGTACCGGCTCAAGCCGGAATGGCTCGAGGAACTGGCCAAGGTCAGTCACCGCGGCTACACCACCGGTTTCCTTCTGGGCAAGCCGCGCGACGTCGACCACGAGTACCTCTCCACCTACGTGCGCAACTTCGAGTTCGTGGCGCTGGTCGAAAGGCAGGTGCCGGCAGGGGCCCAGGTCATGGTGCGCAACCGGCTCCAGGCCGGGGACGTGCTCGAGCTGATCGGCCAGGGGGCCCACTTCACCCGTTTCACGCTGGACGCGATGACCGACCTCGACGGGGTACCCCTCACCGTGGCGCACCCCAACCAGCAGGTGATCCTGACCGGGGTGGAGGGAGCCGGCGAGTTCGACCTGATCAGGCGGGAGAAGGAGGCGTAGTCCCGGCCGCCACCACCCTGTTCTTGCCGCTGTTCTTGGCCCGGTACAAAAGCTGATCCGCGCACTCGAGCAGCGCCTGCGCCTCGCAGCCGTCCTCCGGGAACGACGCGACCCCGACGCTCACCGTGACCCGCCCCAGGGGCTGGGTCTCCCGCCCCGCGAAGGGGTGATCCGCCACCCGCGCCCGCATCTCCTCGGCCGCCTTCACCGCCCCTTCCCTGGCCGTCTCCGGCAACAGCAGCACGAATTCCTCCCCGCCGTAGCGCGCCGCCACGTCGCAGGCCCTGGAGTGGGACATGACGATCTGGGCCAGCCCCTTCAGGAGCCGGTCCCCCTCGGGGTGCCCGTGGGTGTCGTTGTAATGCTTGAAGTTGTCCACGTCGAAGAAGATGAGGCTGCAGCGCTTGTCGAAGCGCTTGGAGCGGGCCACCTCCTGCGCCAGGGCCTCCTGGAAGTAGCGGTGGTTGTACAGCGAGGTGAGGCCGTCCCGTACCGCGGCCTCCTTGAGTGCCAGGTTCGCCTCCTTAAGCTCGAGGTTGGCACGGGTCAACTGTTCCAGGAGCTCCCGGTTCTGCTCCACCAGGCGCGCCTTCTCCGCCGCCCGCGCCGCCACCGCCGAGATCAGGTCCAGGCTTTCGAACGGCTTCACCAGGTAGTCGTAGGCGCCGGCCCGCAGCGCCGTCAGCGCGCTGTCGAGCGAGGCGTGGCTGGTCATGATCACCACCTGGGTCTCCGGGTTGTGGCTCTTGATCTCGCTCAAAAGCTCGATGCCGCTCATGCCGCTCATCCTGATGTCCGTTATCACCAGTTGGTGGCGGCCGGCACGGAACGCCTCCAGCGCCTCCTCCCCGCTGGCCGCCTCGGAGACGGTGAACCCGTCCGCGGAAAGAACCTGCGACACCACGCTTCTCAAGGTTTCCTCGTCGTCGACGACTAAAAGTTCCATGTCCCCCCTCCTCTATCCCGCGTTGGCGGCGGCGGGAGGCGGCAGCGTGATGATGAAGGTGGTCCCCACCCCCTCCTCGCTCTCCAGCCGGATGTCGCCGCCATGATCCTTCACGATGCCGTAGCTTACCGAGAGTCCCAGCCCCGTACCCTGCCCCGCCGGCTTGGTGGTGAAGAAGGGATCGAAGATCTTTCCCTGGATCTCCTTGGGGATGCCGGGACCGTTGTCGGATATCCTCACCTCGAGCGCCCCCTCGTCGAGCCGGCGCGCCGAGAGCCGCACCAGGCCGGCCGTCCCCCCCATGGCCTGCTGCGCGTTCAGCATCAGATTCATCAGCACCTGCTGCAGTTGGTTCGCGTTGCCTCGGCAGGCCGGCAGCCCCGGTTCCACCTCCTTTTCAACCTTGACGCTGTTGATCCCCAACTGGTGGTCCACGATGGCGAGCGCGTCGGCGACCACCTGGGCCAGGTCCACCTCGCCGAACTCCACCTGCTCCTGACGGGCGAACTTCAAGAGGTGCTCGATGATGGTCTTGCAGCGCTTGGTCTCCTTCTCGATGATGTGCAGGTTCTTCTCCAGCGGGTGGCCTGTCTCCACGCCGCGCAGCGAGAGCTGGGTGATGCCGAGGATCCCGGCGAGCGGGTTCTTCACCTCGTGGGCGATGCCGGCGCCCAGGGCGCCGAAGGCCGCCATCTTCTCGGACTGCACCAGCTGTCCGTAAAGGTCCTTGAGGGCCTGCTCGCGCTGTTTGAGCTCCTGGGCCATGCGGTTGAAGGAGCCGGCCAGGGCGCCGATCTCGTCGCCTGAGACGGCGGGAACCTCGATCTCGAAGCGCCCCTGCCCGACCATCCGGGTGGCCTCGGAAAGCTTCTCGATGGGACGGGTGAGCCGGCGCGACCAGAACTGGCTCAGCAGCGCAGCGCCACCCAGCAGGACCAGGGAGAGCACCAGGAGGTCGACCAGGAGTCCCCTCGAGGTGAGAAAGGCGGCGCTTTTGGGGATCTGCACCCCGACGGTGATCCCGGAAAGCTCGGTGCGGGAGAAACCTCCCACCATGGTGCGGTCGCCGTTTTGGTACTCGAGGGTGAGGCCGTTCAGCCTCGGGGTGTTGCGCACCTTGTCCCACCACCCCGCCCGGGGGGGCTGGCCGATCCTGCGGGGGTCCGCGTGGGCCAGGTACCGTCCCGAGGCGTCGACGAGGAAGGTGTCAAAGACGCGGGAGCGGCCGGCGACCCGCTGCAGCCGATCCAGGAGGATCACCCCGGAGGCGACCACCGGCTCCTCACCCGGTCCGGCCGGCTCGGCTATGGTGAGGGTCAGGGTGGGGAGTCCGGGGGCGACCGTGGAGAGCTCAAGGCGCGGCCCCGCCTGGGGCGACGGGGCGGGGAGCGGGTGCGCCTCCCGGTAGGCGAGCAGTTGCTCGACGGTCACGGCGGCGCGCGCCAGCGCCTCGCGGTCGTAGACGTCCTGCTCGCCGTCGGGGCCGCTGCGGCTCACCATGACGAACTCGCCGAATTCCTCGAAAAGCCCCTGCAACGCCTGCTCGCGCCCTCCCATTTCCTGGTCCCCCATGAGCCGGGAGAACAGCCTCAGCTTCTCGCCGTAACCCGCCACCAGGGTGTTCGCCTCCTCCGCGGTATGCAGCACCATGGTCGAGGTGAGGTCGTGGATGTAGGCCGTCTTGTCCGCCTGGAACAGGTTCGCCATGGTGAAGGTGATCAGGCTCAGGACCACCGAGACCACCAGGAGCTGGGAGAGCAGCATCTTGAACCTGAGCGGGAATTTCAATCTGCTTGGCATGAAGGCCTCCCCTATTCTTTGCCGTACACGATCCGTGAGGCGTAGCTCGCGTTGCCGGCTTGGTCGACCGCCTCGACCCTGATCAGGTTGACACCGGATCTCACTTCGAGCTCGTGACTGAAACTGCCGTCATCGGCCGTGGTCGCCGCCGTCCCGTTGACGTAGACCGCGGAGCCGGGCTGGCACCTGCCGGCGAGACGGAACCCTCCCACAGCGACGGAGGCCGGCGGGAAATCGACTACGAGCTGCGGCTGCTGCACCAGCTGCAGCAGACGGCAGCGCCCGGTCCGGCTGTAGGGGCCTTCCCTTCCCTCCACCACGCGGCTCACCCGCCAGTAGTAGCTTCCCGCCTCCAGGGTCCCCGCGCTCAGTTCGGTCCCCTGCACCCTGCTGTCCATAAGCACACTCTTAAAGCGCGGCTCCGCGGAGAGCTGGAAGTGGTACTCCCCGTCAGCGCCGGTCCAGTTGAAGCGGACCTTGGGGGGAAGCTGTCGGAAACGGTAGAGCAGGTCGCCGTTTCTGAGCCTCGGCGCGGCAGGGAGGGGAAGCGCCGGGCCGATCGGCGCCCCGCGTCTGAGGGTCACCCCGAAATGAGCCGGGACCCGGATCACCCTGTCCTCATCCCGCACCTGTACCTCCCCGGCGTGAACGGTGAGACTGGAGGCGTTGTCCCCGAGCGGGATGAAGCTGAAGCGGGCCACGCCGGGGACCACCCGGGCCAGATGCCCGGCGGTGGCAACCTCCAGTCGCACCCTCTTCTCGGCCGAGAAACTCCCCCGCAGCTCACCCTCCACGTGCACCCGGTACGACCGCGGTCCCCCTTCCAGGGTTTCGTTCAGGCGGCTCACCACCACCATCGAATTGCTCCCCATGGCGAGACGGTCCCCGGGCGCGAAGGAAATGGTCGCCCCCGAGCGGTCGAAGGTCTGCACCGCGTCGCGGTTGTACAGGAGCATCCCTTCGCTGGCATCGCCCCAGGCGACGGAATCGCCGCGCCGGTAGCGGACGTCGCGCAGCAGTGACTGCAGGGCCGCCTCGGGACGCTTGTCGGCGCCGCGCGACAGCGGCGAGTCCGCACCGGTGTCGGAGACCAGCTCCTTGATCGGCGTCCCGGAGGGAAAGACCGCGAACAGGAACAGGATGAAAAGCCAGAAGAGCACCAGGACCAGCATGAGGGCGAGGCAGGTCTCGGCAGCCACCCCGGCGAGCCTTTTGACGCGTCTTTTGATACCTGCGCCGGCGGTCACGGCTGCACCTGCGCGGGCGCGACCAGATGTTTCTCGGAGCGAAGCCGCAGGTTGAGGAGCTTGGAGCAGCCGACGCCGTTTCTGACCACCATGCCGAGCACCCGGTCGCCGCTTCCCAGCGGAAACTCCACCGCAAAGGTCCCCAGCGGGGTCAGCGGGAGCTCGCGGCCGTCGAGCTCCAGCCGCTCTCCCGCCCCGGCGGAGCCCGACACCCGGCAGAGGATGGCGCCATCCGCCGAGACGCTGACACCGGAAGCGGCGGCACCGTACCGGACCAGGACGGCGCCGGATGGTTGCGCCACGGTCACTTCCGGCAGCGGCAGTTCGGTGGCGAGGTACCTGCCACGCGCATCTCCCATCTCCACCTTGAGACGGCCGGTCTCGCCGGGAAGAGAGGTCTCGAAACGCCCCAGGGCGTCGACCGGGACGTCCTGCCCGTTGATGATCACGAAGGGACGGGTGCGGTAGCGGTCGTCGGGGCCGGTGGGGCTTAGCTGCTGAAAGTCCCCCTTCAGCTCCACCCGGCGGTTCAAGCGCCGGCCGGGGGTGGTGACGTTGTCGGCGACCGGCCTGGACTTGCCGTACCAGCGCCGCAGCAGACGGGCCGGGTCGATCCCTTCCGCCTGCACCAGGTACTGCGCGGCTGCATCGCAGCGTCTTCGGGAGAGGGCCATGTTGTACTCCACGCTGCCGATGCCGTCGGTATGCCCCTCGACGATGACCTTCTCGTCGGGATGCTCCCGGAGCACCCGGGCCGCCCCGCTCAGAAGGCGTTTGGCCTGCGTGGTCAGAGCGGACTTGTCGAACACGAAGGCGCCGCCGGCCAGGGTGAGCAGAACGGCCTCGCGACGGTCGACGCCGAAGAGCTCGCGCCCGGTCCGGAACACGGACCCGTCCAGGTAGGTCACCTGGAGCTGGCACTGGTAGATTTCCCCCTGCTCCACCCTGCTCCGGTCGGTGTTACCCGCCCAGTCGATCCGCTTGGGGGGGGCGCCCCTGCCGCCGGTCTTTCTGATCACCTCTCCGGCGCGGTCCATGAAGACGAGACTCCAGGAACGGATCTGGTCCGGCTCGTCCACGCTGGCAAGAAGCCGCAGCGGCCTGGCGAACCGTCCCCCCTTCAGCTCCAGCGAGGCGAGCCGTTCCCGGGACAGGGTGACCGCGGTGGAGGGCAGCCGGGCGGCCTCCCCGTTGACGAGCAGGGTGAAGAGCTCTGCGCTTCCCGAGAGGAGCAACGGCTCGTCCAGGCGCTCCAGGGTGACCAGCACGGCCGCAACCGGCTCCGGTTCCCGCTCCGGCACCGGTTCGGGCGGGGCCGCAGCGACCGGCGCCGGGGGAGGCGGCGTCACCTTGGCATCGTCGGACTCGAACATCTCCTCGTCGAACTTGACCTTGATGCCCACGAAGGGTCCCTGCCCCTGGTAGTTCTCCCCGGTCAGGTCGCGGTCGTCCAGCCGCGCGTAGTTGTACCCCGCCGAGAGCACGACGTTTCGGTAGATGCGATAGCCGGCGCTCCCCACCGCGCCCAGGGAGTGCATCCCAGCGTCGTACTGGTTCAACAGCTTTAGGTAAGCCGACAGCTCCCAACGCTCGGTGAGGTCGTAGGAGAGGCCGGCGAGCACGAGGTCCGTGTAGGTGTTCCAGCGCCCCCCCGCCCCTGCGGACCAGCTCAGCTTCCCGGCGTACTTCCCTTGCGCCGTCCACCGGCTCACCAGTCGGTAGGTGGGTTCGGTCGAGACGATCAGGCTGCGCAGGTCGGGGCTACCGGCCAGGGTCGCGCGCTTTTCCACCTTGTAGCGCAGCAGGGAAAGGAGCTGGAGCGGGTTCCCCGCCAAGGGGCGGAAGGCGCCGCCCAGGTAGCTGTCCGCGGTGATGTCATGACCGGCATCGGCGTCGCGGTCCCAGAGGGAGGCCTTCGCCAACAGCGTAAAAGAGGGGTTCAACCGGTAGGCCGTGTGGGCATCGTAGAGCGAGGCGGTTTCGCCGGGACCGGTCCTGATCTCGTAGCGGCCGGTGAGCTTCAGGTCGCGGGGGCGCAGGTACTCCCCCGCCAGGGTGAAGGCGGTACGGGTGCCGTTATCCCCCTGCACCGTCTGCACCCGTTCGAAACCGGAGCTCACAAGGAGCCCCTGCGCCACTCGGTAGCGGCTGTTCAGCCCCAGGACCGCCTGGCCGCGCTCGCCGGAGAGCGAGTTTTCCAGCTGGTAGCCGGTACGCGAGGTCAGGCTGAAACCCTCCTGATCCACGACCTTGCTGTGCAGGTCGATGTTGCTTTGCTCGGTGTTCCCCATGACACCGCTGGACAGCGAATAACCGCTGGTTATACGCATCCGGTCGCTCAGCTTGCTTTCCATCCCGAAGAGGGTCGCGTGCCGGATGAGCGGCGAGCCCTCCTGGTACTCCTCCGTGATGAAGGCCTTGGTCCGGTCGTTCAGACGGTAGTCGAGTTTGAGAAAGGTCTTGGACTGGTACTCCGCGATGGTCGAGGAGGAGAGCAACTGTTCGCGCTGCAGCGTGGCGTCGAGCTTCGCCGTCACGCTCCCCTTGATGCCGCCGTAGACGAGATCGGCGGCGCCCTCTTTCCCCTCCTTCTCCTCGCGTACCAGCTTGACGCCGGCGTCCGCCTGCAGCAGGGAGTACTTCCTGGCCACCCCGAGCTGGTTTCCGAACAGCCTGCGGTCCGCGATCAGGTTGCGTTGCACGAAGCTCTCGGCGAAAACGAGCATCTCCGCGGGGGCCCGGTAGTCCAGACGGCCGCCGAACTTCTCGGTGCCGATCTCGTTGCCGCTCATGGAGGGATTGAAGAAGTCGCTCTCCACCTTGCGGTAGTACAGTGCGAGCGTGAGGGGGTCGACCGGGCGCAGGACCAGGTCGGTCTTCCAGGCGCTCCCCCTCCCTTTTTCCAGGCTCTCGCTCACCGCGCCCTCCCCCTTCAGGTCGAGCCATCTCCCGGGGCGCCATCCGGCGTCGAGGCCGTAGAGGGTGGTGTTCTTGAAGGGGTGCTCCTCGATGACGGCGGTCCCGCCGAGGTAGGAGCCCGCGTCGCTGCGGATCAGGGCGCGCCCGCCGTAAACGTAGCGCTTGTCGCCCCCCCCATCGGCCTGGTAGGTCACCACGATGGTGACCGGGTTCAGGAACTGGTCCAGCGAAGGGACCGGCTCCTTGAACAGGATGGTCCCGGAGAGGTAGTCGATGGAGTAGTCCGCGTAGCGAACCTTCTCCGTGATGGAGATGACGCGCTCGGAATGGTAGCGGTCGCGCACCTCGATGCGGACCCGCTCGCTGTTCTCGAATACCGGCCGACGGGAGAGCAGGTAATGCCCGGAGGTGCCGTTGCCTGGGATCTGGTCGCGAACGACGGTCTCCTCGGTGCGGCTTTCAAACCCTTTGACGGTGACGTTGTCCCGGTTCACCGCGAAGGTGGCCCCGTTGAGGGCGCGGTCGTAGCGGGAGAATTCGTTCTCGGAGAGGTCGGTGCGGTAGTCCCCTTCCATGAGGTAGGAGCGGCCGGATTGGACCTTGAGGAAAAGCTTTCCCCTGGACTGCGCGTCGTAGCCGATGTCGCTGGCGTCGCCGTAGACCGGGTAGTATTTCTCGGGGTCGATGGCCTGGAACACCCCGTCGCGGCGCTCCTTGCCGGAGTCGTAGGCGGCGGTGAGGCGGTAGTCCCCCAGCAGGGTGCCGCGGGTGTAGAAGGCGAGGCGCTGGTCATGGAAGACGCCTGCGTCGCCCCCGCCGGCCTTGGCCCCCACGGTAGCGCTCCCCAGTCCGACCAGGAGCCAGTCGGCAGGGATCGCGGGGGGCGCGGCCGTCAGGGGAGCCGCGGCAGGCGGCGGGGTCGTCGGGGCGGCCGCGGCAGGAGGAGCAGTCCCTGCGGCGGCAGGAGGAGCAGTCCCTGCGGCGGCAGGAGGAGCGGTCCCTGCGGGAGCCGCGGCCGGGGGCAAGGTCGTCGCCGCTTTCGGCACCAAGGCGAAGTCGCCGCGCGCAGGCCCGCCGAAGGGAACCATGACGAACTGAGACCACCCCACCCCGGCGAACGCGGTGTTGTACGGCAGCGAGCGCAGCGCCGGGTCCAGGGTGCTGCGGTCTATCTTCAGCACGTGGTTACCGGAGGCGACTCCCGTGAAACTGTACTTCCCCTCGCCGTCGCTCAAAACGAAGGAGCCGTCCTCGAGGTAGATCCTGACGCCGGGCTCCCCCGGTTCCCCGGGGTCGGGGATGCCGTTGCCGTTGCGGTCCCGAAAGATCCTGCCCATGATCACCGCCTTGTCCCCGAGAATGGAGGGACGCACCTTGACGGCCGCACTGGCCGGAGGAGAGATGCTGGCGCTCCCGGTCCGGGTGACCCCGGAGGCCTGGGCCCAGTTGACGCTGGTCCCCACCGGAACTTCGGCCGAGAGGACCAGCCGGTAGGAAAGCACCTTCACCGCACCGGGTGCCATGGTTCCCAGGTCCCACCTGAGCTGCCGCGACGATCCCGCAGGGTCCGCGACCGCGAAGCCGTCCAGGTGGCTCGATCCCCTCAGGTACCGGAATCCCCTGGGGATGCGGTCCTCCACCGTGACATGCTCCAAAAGGGCGGCGCCTACGTTCTCCACCCGCACGCTGTAGGGAACGATGTCCCCCGCCTCGGCAGCCGCGCTGCCGGCCTGTTTGACGACCACCAGGGCGCGCGCCAGCACGGTGTTGAAGGTGCTGTTACTGAGGGCCGGCGTGGCGCTCAAACTGCTGGTGACGCCGGCGGTGTTGACGATGGGGGCGTTGCCGGGGGCATCCTGGCGCACGGCGGCACGGAAGGTCACCTCCGCTCCGGTTCCGGCGGGAAGCGACGGGATTTCGAAGCGCAGCGACCTGCTGCCGGCGTCGTAGCTTGCCGTACCGGGGATCCCGTCGGGGAGGGTTGCGCTTCCCGGCTGGAACTCGAGAAGCTCGTCGAGTGGGTCCACCACCACGACTCCGGCCACCGGCGACGCCTCGCCGTTACTGATGACGAGACGGTAGGAAAGGACCGTTCCCGGGAGCACCGCCCCCGCCGGGGTGACCGTCTTCAGCACGGCGACGCTTCCCGGCACGGGAACCTGCAACAGGTCGGCGACGCTGCTGCTGCGCGCCGGAGCCAGCAGCGAGGTCGCCGACAGGAGGATGGTCGTCACCCTCCCCTCGCTTCCCGCGGCGGCAGTGGCGCGCAGCACGAGGTTAACCGACGCGCCGGCCGGGACCGGCCCCACGACCTGGACCCCCTCCGGGTTCACCGGTACCGGCGTGACGCCGTCGGCCTGGTAGAAACGCAAGGCGGGCGCGGGACCCGTTTCCGTCACCCCCGCCTGCGGCGCCGCCTTCAGCTGGAAGCTGTCCGGGGAATTCCCCCTGTTGGTGAGGACATGCTGGAAGTCGACCGGGACCCCGGCCCTGGCGGTCGCGGTCCGGGGGGGAACCAGTTCCGGGTCCGCCAGGTCCCGCACCGTGATCTGGGTCTGGTTGGAGCGCGCCTGGCGCAGGAGGGGCGTCGCGAACCGCGCCGTGAAATCGTGGCTGATCACCGTCCCGGACGGGGTGAGGCAGAGCGCACCACCGGGGAGAGCGAGCACCAGCGCCACCCCGAGAAGGTACACCCGCAGCACTCTCCCTCCCATCTTGCGCCAGCCCGGGACCGTCATCAGTTTCCCCGATCAATGCATTATTGGATTTGGGCCTTGAAGAACAGGTAGATGGTCCTGCCGGGGGGCAGGGTTCCGCCGGCGGCGGAGGTGGCCCCCGCTCCGAGCTGCGCGGTCAGGGTCCCCTGCTCGATCCTCGCCAGGCCGCATTCCGTCGCGGCACAGGGAGCCCCTTCGCCGGTAGAGGCAAGCGATATCAATAGCGAGTCGGCGGCAACAGTCAGCCCGGCGGGGATGGGGCTGTCGATGGTAACGGAGGTGGCGGGCGCGGAACCGCCGTTGGTGACCGCCATCCGGTACTGGAGCACATCCCCCGGCACCGCATCGGCACTGGGTGCGAAGATCCCGCCCCTGGTCAGGTTGCGCACCCCCTCGCTCAGGACCACCACGGGGGCGACGGCCGTGGTGTCGACCCGGTCGGTCCCGCTCGCCCCGTCCCCCGAAACGGCAAGGAGCGATTCAGCGCGCGCCCCGTCAGCGGCGGATTCGGGTACCGTGACCGCGAGGAAGAAGCGGTAGGGCGCTCCCGGCGCGAGGTTGCCGGTACCCAGGCAGGCGCGGATCTCACCCGCCTGGCGGATTCCGTCGCCGGCAACGCCACCGCCGGCGCCGTCATCGGCGAAGAGTTCTCCCCTCCAGCCGCCGGGGAGGGTGGCCGACAGGGCGAAGGCGTTGTCGGCGTTGCCCACGTTGGTCACCGTGTAGGGGTAGTTGACCACTACCCCTGGGGCGCCCGTGCCGTCCGGTGGAGCCGACACGATGACCGCGGCGGTGCCGAGGCAGGCGATCGTCTCCGTCTTCGCCTGGTCCACGGCCAGCGGTTCCCCGACCGAGACCGCTGTCACCGCCACGCGGTAGCTCGCTCCCGCGGTGAAGGCCGCAGGAGTCACCCGGACCAGCAGGAACAGCGACTCGCCCGGCGCCAGCAGAGCAGTGAGATAGCCTCCCCCGGACAGGGCTGCGCTCCGGTCGACACCGGCAGCGTCGAGATAGCTGACCGTAACGGCGGCGGAACTCCCCGGGGCGGTGAGCAGGAAGCGGTCGGGCTGGTCCCCCGCGTTCTTCACCAGGACCCGGAACTGGGCCGGAAGCCCCGGGTAGGCGGGCTGAGAGCGTGACTGCACCCTGGCCGTGCTCTCGTAGATCCCTTCCCCCAGGTAGGCGGCATCGGTTTCGCTGGCGAGCCGGACCATGAGGTCGGGCTGGCATGCCGCGAAGGCCCCGTTTCCCATGAAGAACGGGAAAAACAAAGCGCAGCATAGCTGCGCAAGCCGTCGGAACAGGGTGTTAGGGGATGCGGAATATTTATTAGAACCAGCTAATCCCATGTCTTAGAAAATATCAGAGGAAGGCGCATAGGCAACCGGGGGAAAGAAAATTTGTCTTTTGGCCATTCAAATGGTATGTACGAAATCCGGGCTGAAAGGCCCCGAGGGAGGGAAGATGGAAACCGCCAATCGTTACTACCAGCTGGCCAACCGCGACATCGTGTACATGAAGTACATCCTGGAGGCCCACGAGGGGCTGACCATGATGAGCACCATCGACGGCAAGCGTGGCATCGTCCGGGTCAACTACCCGGTATGTTTCGCGCAGGAGGTGGACTCCATGATGGCGGCGCTGGGGCGGGAGATACAGGTCACCGAGGTGACCGAGGCAGGTGAGCCGTGCTCGAAACAGTAGACGCGCGGGCGATCCTCAAGCGCGCCCTCGCCGCGGGTGGCGAGTTCGCCGACATCTACTACGAGGACGGGACCTACACCTCGGTCGTGTGCGAGGACGGCAAGGTGGAACGGGTGCTGTCGGCGGCGGACCGCGGCATCGGGATCCGCGTCATCTCCGGCTTCTCGACCGCCTACGCCTACACGAACCAGTTGAACCAGGAGTCCCTGCTGCAGTTGGCCGACACGGTGAGCCGCGGCGTGCGCGGCGGCATCCCCCACCCCGATTTCAACCTCTGCGTCCCCACGTCGGCGCAGGGGTACGCGGTAGCGATCCCGCCCGACCGGGTGGAACTGGCGCGCAAGGTCGCGCTGGTGGGGCGGGCCGACCGGGCCGCGCGCGGCTACGACGGGCGCGTCAGGCAGGTCATGGCGGTGTACCGCGATGCCCGGGTCAGGACCCAGAGCGTCAATTCGCTGGGGGAGTTCCACGAGGAGAGTTCCTGCTCCACCGTGTTCCTGGTCCAGGTGGTGACCCAGGACGGCAAGATCACCCAGACCGGGTACGAGCCGGTGGGCGCCGCCCGGGGGTTCGAGCTCTTCGACGAGTTCCCGCCTGAGGACCTGGCGCTCAAGGCCGCGGCGCGGGGGGTGATGATGCTCGGGGCACGGAAGTCCCCGGCGGGACAGCTCCCGGTGGTGCTCTCCAGCGAGGCGGGGGGAACCATGGTACACGAGGCGATCGGCCACGGCCTCGAGGCGGACCTGGTGCAGGCGGGAAGCTCGGTCTACCGGGGGAGAGTCGGCGAGCAGGTCGCATCCGAGCTGATCACGGTCATCGACGACGCCACCATCCCCTACGCCCGCGGCTCGTTCGGTTTCGACAGCGAGGGGACGCCTGCCGGCAGGACCGTGCTGGTGGAGAACGGCATCCTCAAGGGGTACCTGTACGACCGGCTCTCGGCGATGAAGGACGGCTGCGCCTCCACCGGCAACGGCCGGCGCGAGTCCTACCGCAACCGCCCCATCGTGCGCATGACCAACACGCTGATCGCGCCGGGCACAAGCGACCCGGGGGATATCGTCAAGAGCGTATCCGACGGCCTCTTCGTCAAGCGCATGGGGGGAGGACAGGTGAACACGGTGAACGGGGACTTCGTCTTCGAGGTTTCCGAGGGGTACCTGATCGAGAACGGCGTGGTGGGCGAACCGGTCCGGGGTGCGACCCTGGCGGGGAACGGCCCCGAGGTGCTGCGCCGGATCGCCATGGTGGGCAACGACCTCGGTTTCGGCATCGGCACCTGCGGCAAGGACGGCCAGGGGGTGCCGGTTTCCGACGCGCAGCCGACGCTCCTCATTCCCGCCATCACCGTCGGCGGCGCGGGCCAGTAGAAAAATAAACAAGGTATCACGTCCCCCCCTTTCGCAAAGGGGGGACAGGGGGGATTTGCCTCTCCGCAACCAAAAGCAAATCCCCCTAAATCCCCCTTCGCCAAAGGGGGACTTTTGCCGGCGGCACATAACCACTGATTCGAAGCACAAAGGGGACAGGCACCTGACGGAGCCAGTCCCCTTCCTCATCGGCTACTTTCCTTCCCGCTGTTCCAGTTCCTTTTGCAGCCTCTTCAGCACCGGCCAGATATCCTTGCCGGCCCAGATCTGCGGGTTGGAAGGGGTCTCACCCTTCTCCGTTTCCCATTTCCTGATGGTATCGCGGCTCGTTTCGAAGGCCTCGGTGAAGCTGAACGTGCTTTTGAGGGCATCGCCCACGAACGCCTCCCCGAACCAGGTGTAGTTCTCGCCGAAGCCGCAGCCGAAGGACTCGTGGGTCGCGTCGGCGGCGGTGATGAGCAGACTGCCGTCATCCTGCAGCGGCGGGATGAAGCCTCCCGAGAAGCAGGCCGATACCACCACCACCTTGTACCTGATCCCCGCCTTGCGCAGCATGCGCCGCAGCAGCTCGGGCGTCACCTGTTTCAGATCCAGCGGAGGGTTGCTCACGTCCAGTTCCTGGTCGCGGGAGCCGTGCGAACTGAGGTAGAGAAAGAGCACGTCCTCGTCGCGGTTCATCACCTCCCCCACCCGCACCAGGGCGCGCTCCAGGTTGCCGATGGTGGCGAAGGGAAGCGCGGTGGCGCTTTGCGGGTTGTTGACCAGCAGCACCGAACGCCCGGCGGTACCGAACCGGGTGTCGAAGAGCTGCCGGGTCGCGCTCAGCTCCTTCAAGAAGACGTCCTGCGAGGCGTCGCCGGCAAAGCCGACGAAGTAGAGATCGCTGCGGCCGTGCTGCCCCGGAAGCAGGGAACGGAGCTGCTCGTCCAGGAGCCGGTTCTGGGCGGCAAGTACCTCGTCGGTGAGGGAGAGCTCGCCGCTCTCGTTCCCCCCTTCCTTGCCGACCCAGAGGTCGCCGCGCTGGAAATAGTAGAGCGGCACCGCCAGGAGCACCAGGTACAGCGGCACCAGGCGGAGACGACGCAGCGACGCGCCGGTCTCCTCGAGGCGCAGCAGGAATACCAGGGAGGCCGCGAGCCACCAGCCGAAGAAGCGGTAGTAGTGCGGGGCGGCGAGGTAATCCGAGAGCGATTCGAAGGGGCGCCACTGGGCGATCCATTCCAGGATGCCGTGGCAGAGCTCTATCGGGATGCTGAAGGCGACGAGCGCGGTGGCGATGCCGGAAATGGCCAGGGGACGGCGCACCAGGGCCCGGGCCGCCACCCCGAAGAGCAGGAAAAGCGGCAGGTAGAAAAGGAAGTACGGCAGCGAGGAGAACGAGAAACTCCCGCTGCGTCCGACCAGCAGGAAGGAAACCAGCAGGTTGAAGACGAGGTCGGCGGCGACCATGAGCACCACGTCCGCCGGGGTCGATGAAAGGTTCTCGAAGCCCGAGCGCAGCAACAAGGCGCCGCGCAGGCCGCCGTACAGGTCGGACCAGAGTCGGGCAACGGTGTTTCGTACCGTTACCGGCTCGCGGGGAGTGCCGTCATCGGCAACGCCGTCCTTTTCTCGCGTAGCGGGGCCGGGCGCAGTTTCGGCAGGTGGTTCGGTGGGACGATCCGGTGTCATATCTGTGGGGTGATCCTCATTCATGGTGGTGCATCATACCACGATGCAGCTGCTTTGGAAGAGTCTTTAACACGACCTTCATTGATTTTATTAACTTTTTAGTTTTTCAATCGCCCGCAACCTGCTACCATTGCAACGCGCTTCCCGGCTCGGTGCTGCGCCGCCCGGGTGCCCACTCTCACCGATGCAACAAAGAAGAGGTTTCCTCATGCCTACCACGAAATGGAGCAAGTCGAGCTGGCGCTCTTTTCCCGCCCTGCAGCAGCCGGTGTGGCCTGCTGGTCCCGCCCTGGACGAATCGCTGAAAACGCTGTCGCAACTGCCGCCGCTGGTCTTCGCCGGCGAGTGCCAGACGCTGAAATCCCAACTGGCGGAGGCCGTCGAGGGGAAGGCCTTCGTGCTGCAATGCGGCGACTGCGCCGAGGACTTCTCGCGCTGCACCGGCCCCGACATCCGGGAACTTTTGAAGGTCATCCTGCAGATGTCGGTGGTGGTCGCCTACGCCGGCGAGAAGCGGGTGATCAAGATCGGACGGATGGCGGGCCAGTACGCGAAGCCGCGCTCCTCCGACACGGAGCTTGTGAACGGCGTCGAGCTCCCCAGCTACCGCGGCGACATGGTGAACAGCCCCGAGCCGACCCTGGAGGCGAGAACGCCGGACCCGCGCCGGATGCTCGAGGGGTACTACCGGGCGGCGGCCACGCTGAACCTGGTGCGCTCCTTCACCCTGGGCGGCTACGCCGCGCTGGACCGCGTGCAGGCCTGGCACCGCGCCTCGCTGGACGCCCTTCCCGCCGGGCAGAAGTACGAGGACCTGGTGCGCCAGATCTGGAAGACCATCAACTTCATGACCGCCATCGGCCTTGACCCGCAGCACACGCCCCAGTTGAACCAGGTGACCCTGTACACCTCGCACGAGGCGCTGCTGCTCGACTACGAGGAGACCCTGACCCGCATGGACTCCACCACCGGCGGATGGTACGACTGCAGTGGCCACATGCTCTGGATCGGGGATCGCACCCGGCAACTGGACGGCGCGCACATCGAGTTCCTGCGCGGCGTCAAGAACCCGCTCGGGATGAAGATCGGCCCCAAGTACGACATCGACAACATCAAGGCCATCGTGGAGCGGCTGAACCCGGAAAACGAGGCGGGTCGGCTCACCCTGATCACCCGCTTCGGCGCCGACAAGGTTTCCGACTTCCTGCCCACGCTGTTGCGCGAGATCAGCCGCGAAGGGTACCGCGTGGTCTGGACCTGCGATCCCATGCACGGCAACACCTACCAGAACGAATTCGGACAGAAATCCAGGAAGTTCGAAGACATCCTGCGCGAGATCAAGACCTTCTGGGAGATCCACAAGGCGGAGGGCACCGTCGCGGGAGGGGTGCACCTGGAGCTGACCGGGGACCACGTCACCGAGTGCACCGGGGGAAGCCGCCAGCTTCTGGACAAGCATCTGCACCTGAACTACCAGACCAACTGCGATCCGCGCCTGAACGCGGAGCAGAGCGTCGAGCTCGCCTTCGAGCTGGCCGAGATGCTGCACCCGTGCATTTAAACCAACGCCAGGGAGGTTTGCCATGAGAGTCGCAATCAGCACAGCCAAACCGCTTGAACACGCCACCCCCGCCCTGGTCCTGGGCTGTTTCGAAGACGAGAAGGACCGGCTGTACCAGGAGTGCGACTCCGCCCTGGACGGCCTGCTGGGCCGCCTGGCGGTCAGCCGCGAGTTCACCGGCAAGAACGGGTCCGCGCGCCTTTTGCACACGCTGGGCAAGCTCCCGGCCGAGCGGCTGGTGCTGGTCGGACTGGGTAAGAAGAAGGATATGAGCGCCGAGCGCCTGCGCCAGGGGGCTGGAAACGCCGTCGCCGCGCTACGCGGTGCGCGGGTCGCCTCGTTCAGCAGCGCGCTGCAGCTCGCCGTCACCCTCCCCGACGCCACCGAAAACGCAGCCATCGGGATGCTGCTCGGCAGCTACAGCTTCGAGCAGTACAAGACCAGGGAGAAAGAGGAGCGCTTCGGCTTCGACACCATGACCGTGCTGCTCCCCTCCGACCAGGAGCAGGCGGGGCGTGAGGCGCTGGAACGCGCGCAGATCATCTGCGACGGCGTGATGCTGGCGCGCGACCTGGTCGCCCACCCCGGCAACGTGGTGACGCCGGCCTACCTCGCCCGGGCCGCCGGCGAACTGGCCGAGCGCAACGGCCTGGAGTGCCGGGTCTACGAGCTGGACGAGCTGGAACAGATGGGGATGAACGCGCTGGTCGGCGTCGGCAAGGGAGCGGCCATCCCGCCGCGCCTGATCGTCGTGCAGTACCACGGCGGCAAGGGGCGCCCGGTGGCGCTCATCGGCAAGGGGATCACCTTCGATTCCGGCGGCATCTCGATCAAGCCAGGCGCCGGCATGGAAGCGATGAAAACGGACATGGCCGGCAGCGCCGCGGTGCTGGGGACCCTGGAGGCGGCGGCACGGCTCAAGCTGCCGGTGAACCTCGTGGGGGTGATCCCGACTGCCGAGAACATGCCCGACGGCAACGCCTTCAAGCCCGGCGACGTGCTCACCTCCTGCTCCGGCACCACCATCGAAATCACCAATACGGATGCCGAGGGACGCCTGATCCTGTGCGACGCGCTCCACTTTGCCCGTAAGGAGTTCAAGCCCGCCGCCATGGTGGATCTCGCCACCCTTACCGGCGCCTGCGTGGTCGCCCTGGGGCACGAGGCAAGCGGCCTCATGGGCAACGACCAGCGCCTGGTGGACGCCCTGAAGCGGGCGGGCGACGAGACCGGCGAGAGGGTCTGGCCGCTGCCGCTTTGGGATGAGTACGGCGAGGTGATGAAGAGCGACATCGCCGACTTGAAGAACGCAGGCAGCAGGGACGGCGGTGCCATCAGCGCCGGGTGGTTTCTGAAGCAGTTCGTCGGCGACACCCGCTGGGCCCACCTGGACATCGCCGGCACGGCCTGGAACGACAAGGCCCGCCCCTACGGCCCCAAGGGCGCCACCGGCGTCGGCGTCAGGCTGCTCGTCGAGTTCCTGCAGGCACGATAAGTTGACAGTCGTGGTTATCTCCGCTGAGCAGTGCGCCGTTCCCCCCCTCCCTTGACGGGAGGGGGTCGGGGGGTGGGTGAAGCTGCGGAATGCGGCACTGATGGTCCCCTAGCCCAGCCCCTCCCCCACGAGCTTCAACCGACCACCTCGTTTGACATCCCCCTCCCCCCCGCTAATCTATAAAAGTTTTTAATTTTACCGGGCCCCGGGACCCCACCATGCCCAGAACCTTTTCCGTGATGACCTACAACGTCCACAGTTGCATCGGAACCGATCGCAAACTATCCCCGCTGCGCATCGCGGAGGTGATCGACCGGTGCAACCCGGACATCGTCGCGCTGCAGGAGCTCGATGCCGGACTGCCGCGCACCCAGATGATCGACCAGGCCCACCTCATCGCCATGACGCTGGATATGTCCTTTCACTTCCACTCCTCCATCCACTTGAAAGAGGGAGGGTACGGCAACGCGGTGCTCAGCCGCGGCGATGTCCGCCTCATCAAGGCGGGCGCGGTCCCCACCGACCCGCTGCACCCCTCGTTCGAGCGGCGCGGCGCGGTCTGGGCCGAGGTCACCCTGCGCGGTCACGCCATTCAGGTGCTGGCCACCCATTTCGGGCTCAACCGGGGTGAACGGGTTAAACAGGCACGGACCATGACCGGCCACGAATGGCTGGATCACCCGGAATGCCTGCACCCGGTGGTCCTGTGCGGCGACTTCAACGCCATGGCCGGTTCCTACGTATACCGGCTGCTGACCCGGCAGTTGCACGACGTGCAGCGCGGCGTCAAGGGGCGCCTGCCAAGGGGGACGTGGCCCTCCCAGCTCCCGTTCATACGCATCGACCACATGTTCGTCTCGCGCGACCTGAAGGTCCGCCAGGTGTGGGTACCGCGCACGCCGCTCACCAGGGTCGCCTCCGATCACCTGCCGCTGGTGGTCACGCTGGAGTTGCCATGAATATTCTGAAGGCGGGCACGAACTGCATGGGCATCTACGGCGTCGAGGAGACGGGGGTCCTGGTCGATGCTGAAGACTATTACCGCGCCTTTTATCACACGGCCCTGGCGGCACGCAGCTACCTGCTGCTGGCGGGGTGGCAGTTCGATTCGGAGGTCCGCCTGTTGCGGGGAGACGAGGAACACGGCTCGGTCGGCGACACGAGGTTCCTGCAGTTTCTGGAACGGCTCTGCCAGGCGAATCCACAGTTGAGCATCTACATCCTGGCCTGGGACTTCAGCGCCGTATTCTCCCTGGAGCGTGAGTGGTTCCAGGACATCATTTTCAACTGGACCACCAACAAGCGCATGCATTTCCGCTTCGACAGCGTCCACGCCACCGGCGCCACCCATCACCAAAAATTCGTGATCGCCGACGGCAGCGTAGCCTACCTCGGGGGGATGGACATCTGCTCGTCGCGCTGGGACGACCGCCGTCACCTCAAGGAGAACCCGGACCGGGTCGACGTCGACGGCACCAGGTACGGCTCCTACCACGACATCCAGACCTACCACACCGGAGAGGTCGTCACGGTCCTCCTCGACCTGTTCCGCCAGCGCTGGCGCGACTCCGGCGGCGGCGAACTGAGGCTCAAGCAGGCAGGTTCCTTGACGCCGTCACTCTCTGCCGGCGCCTTCCCCCTTCCCGCGAACAGGGTGGCGCTCTGCCGCACCGTGGCACGGACCCCGCTCACCGACCAGCGCGAGGTCCACGAGATCAGGCACCTCTTCGTCGACGCCATCATGGCTGCGCAGAACCTCATCTACCTTGAAAACCAGTACTTCAGCTCCCAGGTGGTGTTCTGGTCGCTGGTGGCCCGGATGAGCATGGCGGACCGCCCTCCCCTGCAGATCATCATGATGCTCCCGGACCGGCTGCCGCTCACCGAAGAACTGTTCCTGGGGCTACCCCAGATGCGCATGATCCGGGCCCTGCAGCAGGTGGCGCAGCAGACCGGGCATCGCCTGAGCGTCTATTCGTCGGCCGAGATGGACCACGGCACCAGGAAGATGACCTTCATCCACTCCAAGCTGCTCCTCGTCGACGACCGTTTCATGACCATAGGTTCCGCCAACGCCACCAACCGCAGCCTGGGGCTGGACACGGAGCTCAACGTGGCCTGGGAAGCGGGTCTGTGCGGCGGGGAAGAAGAGATGATAGGGGCGATCCGCGGCCTGCGCGCCTCCCTGCTGGCCGAGCACGCGGGTCTCCTGGGCTCGGGCGAGGATTGGCGCTTCGAGGAGGTGGAGAGCCTGAGCCGGACCCTGGAGCACCTGGCCGACGACCGCGATGCCCGCCTCTGCCGCTACCAGCCCGACACGACCTTCGAGAACAGCGACCTTCCCGACGTACTGGAGCCGATCCAGCGGGTGGTGGACCCGGAGCACCCCATGGGCAACGAATTCATCTTCGAGAGCCTCACAAAATCCGAGCTCGGATCCTTCGCAAGGGGTATATTTAAATTAAGCCAGATGATCATCGGGCTTTAATGTTCCGGGAAAGGGGGATACGACCATGACAGACGAGAAAAGGGAGACGGGAGTGGAATTGGACGATCACGCATGCGGCGTCAGGGTCTGGAGCCCGTCCTGCCAGCGCAACGTGTACACCAATGAAAGCGACAAGTACCTCTGCGCTACCTGCGGCACCATAGAGGGGTTGACCCACGAAATGCACCACGAGCACTTCCCGCACTTAAGCGGCGACTCCGACGAGATGAGCTAGCATCTCTTCAAGAGGCGCGCATAAAAAAGGGGCGGCACACAGGCCGCCCCTTTCCTTTTGTTACCGGGCAAGCTGGCTAGCGCGGCAGTCCCGGACCTGCTCCGGGTCCCACCGATTCCACCCTCGGCACCACATCGCTGAACAGCAACCGGGCGACGTCCCGCACCTCTTCGGCGCTGACCGCCGCGATCCCCTCCAGGGAGAACTCGATCGGCTCAGGCGCACCCAGAAGCGAGGTGGTGTTGGAAATCCTGCGGACCTGGGTCTCGCAGTCGTCCAGCGCCATGAGACGCGCGCAGCGGATCTGCTCCTTGGCGGCCACCAGGACCTCCTCGGTCACCTCCTCCTCGCAGAACCTCAGCACCTCGCCGTGGCAGACGTTAACCGCCTCCTGGGCCCTTTCCGGGCCGGTACCGGCGTAGATCATGAGGCCGGCGGAGTCGGTGTAGGAGGACATCATGGAGTAGACGGTGTAGGCAAGGCTCCTGCGCTCGCGCACCTCGCGGAACAGGCGCGAGTTCATTCCGCTGCCCAGCACCTGGTTGAAGACCGCCAGTTTGTGCCGGTGCTCATTCCCCGCCGGCGGCAGCGGATACCCCATGTAGAAGTGGGTCTGCTCCATGGCACGCTGGTAGTGCACGTTCTGCCCGACGGAGACCCGGTAGTCGGGGCGTGGCTTGCTGGTGCGGGGCGTGCCGGTCGGGAGCTCGCCCAAAAGGCGCTCGGCCTGCTCAACGATGCTGTCGTGCTCGACGTTCCCGGCCACCGAGACGATGGTGGCGTTGGTGAGGTAGTTGGCGAGCTTGTGCTCCATCAGGCGCCCGCGCGAGATGGCGCCGATGGTTTCCGCGGTCCCGAGGATCGGGGTGCCGAGCGGGTGCCCCTGCCAGAACCCCTGGTGGAACTGGTTGTAGATGAACCGGCTCGGGTTGTCCTGGTTCATCAGGATCTCCTGCAGCACCACGCCGCGCTCCTTCTCCACCTCCTCTTCGGGAAGCGAGGAGTGGACGAACATGTCGGCCAGTATCTCGAAGGTGGCCGGGATGATGGAGGCGAGCGAGGTGGCGTAGTAGAAGACCTCCTCCTGGCTGGTATAGGCGTTGGCCCGCGCACCGATGCTGTTGAACTCGTCGGTGATCTGGTCGGCGCTGCGGCTGGGCGTCCCCTTGAAGAGGAGATGTTCGATGAAATGGGAGGCGCCGCCGGTCTCGGGCTCCTCGTTGCGGGTGCTGCTGTCGATGCGGATGCCGATCGCTGCGCTCTGCATCCCCTGGATCTGCTGGCTGACCACCCTCACCCCGTTGGACAGCGTGCTGAGGCGAAGCTTGGGGTAAGTCGACGAAGTAGACATAAAGGCTCCTTAAAGCTACGGAATCGTTTTAGTTTGGCTGTCAGCAATTATAACAGGCGCCTTCGAGGAAAAACAGCCGCATAAAAAAAGAGGCCTGCCGGTGCCCGGCAGGCCTCTTCCCTGCTGCACTGCAGCGGTGCAGGGCTACTTGAAGTCGGCGTAGCGGGAAAGGACGAACGCCCTCTCCTTGGCGTCCTTTTCGTGGCAACCGAAGCAGTCGCGCTTGCCGTCCAACCCGGAGTTTTTGCCGTCGGGGGTGAAGCCGACGAAACGCCAGCCGCCGGTCTCCTGCGCCTTCTTGTCGCGCTGCATCATGACGATCATGGTCTTCTTGCCCGGCACCTGCTTGCCACCCTCCTCCTTGATGGAGTAGTTGACGGCGACGAAACGGCTCCCGTCCGGGTAGTTGGCGCCGCCGGCCTTGTAGGTGCCCATCGCCTTCTTGTTCACGTAGATGTAGTGGATGCCGTAGAACATCGACTTCTTGTCGGTGATGATCCTGGCTTTGCTCTTTTCCCAGCTCTCGTAGTTCCTGGGGAGCGCCCCCTGGTCGGCGGCGCAGGCAGCGCCGGCAGCACCGAGAACGGTTGCGAGGGTGAGGATGGAAATCGTTTTTTTCATGTCAGGCCTCCGAAGACGGAAAAAATGGTCCTTGCGCGGGACGGGGTGGGCGAATGATCATTCGCCCCAAAAGGGATACCACACGGGGGCATCTCCTTCAAAGCGGACATTGTAAAAATTTCATCAAATTCAGGTGCGGGCGTTGTGACCGGAGCCGGCCGGGGACCAGGGATAGTCGGCCAGATGGGCGGCGAGCTCGTCCTTGTGGTAGCGGTCCAGCTTCTGCCGGAACAGCACCAGGGCCATCACCACCGGCAGGGTGAAGATGAAGATCCCGGTGAGCCCCATCAGGTTCTCCCCGATGTAGAAGGTGACGCCGAGGTTGAAGGCGATCACGCAGAGATAGAGAAAGGGGCCGTACAGCGCGCGGTAGGGCGCCGCACCAACCCCGGCTGGGCGCTCCTTCCCGGAGCCCATGCGGTCGATCAGTTGCAACACCAGGACCAGCAGAGCACTCACCAGCCACCACCCGAAGTAGTTGGACATCGGGATGCCGAAGTGGGTGCCGACCTCGCGGTAGCCGTAGATCCGCCCCAGGAACCACCGACTCCCCTGCAGCGCCACCGGGTCGGTGACGATGTCGAGGAAGACCTGGAACAGCGAGCCGAGCAGCAGTACGGCGAAAGAGCGCCTGATGCGGCCGGTCTCGAGGAGAACGAGGTCCCCCTTCACCCGCTTGGCCGGCGCCAGGATAAGGAGGGCGGTGGCATAGCTGCAGTAGGTCAGAAATACATAGGAAAGCGAGTCGAAGAAGGGGACGCCGGCGATCCAGAGTTCGCGGTCGCGGGTCGCGTCGACGTAGTAGTACCAGCCGTAGGGAAAGCCGTTGTTGATCGAGGAAAATTCCGAGGCGAAGGCGACCAGGTAGCCGCACACGGTGAACCAGATGGTCTTTTTCCACCCCAGGTGCAGCACCGCCGCCACCAGGTAGACGGCGAAAAAGGCGAAGACGTAGGGACGCATGGTGAAGGTCCCGACCGCGATATCGAGGATGTGGGTCATGCCGGAGAACTCCTTGGCAAAAGGCGGCGTCACGCAAACGTGGGGGCGGATTGCTCCGCCCCCACGCCGCCAGCAAGTGTATTTTCGTCTTAGAACAGGGTCCCGACGATGGAGCCGAGCACCGAGATCGGGCCGGTGTCACCCAACCCCTCCATGGCGCGCTCGGCCTTTTTGAGCGTGGCGGTGGTGTCGCGGTAGAGCTGGTCCTCGTTGACCAGCTTGCCGATGGTCCCCTGGCCGGAGTTGATCTTCTGGGTGATCTCCTTCACGTTCTTGGAGGCGTCGCGCAGTTCGGTGTAGAGGCTCTCGTCGTAGACCAGCTTGCCGAGAGTCCCTTCGCCCTTGTTGATCTTGGCGGTGATGTCCTTCACGTCTTTCATGCCCGCGTTCAGGTCTTTCACCCCGCTCCTCAGGTCCTTGATCAGGGCGGAGGCGTCGTTGTACACGGTCTCGTCGTTGACCAGCTTGCCGAGCGTCCCCTCTCCCTTCTCGATCTTGGTGGAGACCACCTTGAGGCTGCTCACGGCGCTGGAGGCGTCGTCGTAGAGCTTCTTGTCGTTCAGGAGCATGGCCAGCGAGCCTTCGCCGCGGTCCATCTTGCCGGTGATGCTGCTGATGTTGGAGATGGCGTCCCTCAGGTTGCCGCGGTTCTCGTCCAGCATCCCCGACACCTTCTTGAGCACGTCCTCCTGGTTCTTGTTCAGACTGTTGATGAGGACCTTGGTGTCCTTCACCACGTCGGAGAGGTTGTCCACGATGATGTCTATGTTGGCGACATCCTTGCCGCGCACCGTCCCCCCCTCGGGGAGCAGCGCGGCGTTGGGCGAGCCGAAGGAAAGCCCCAGGAACTGCCCGCCCAGGAGGTTGGTCAGCCTCAGGCCGGCGACGGTGTCGACCTTGATGCGGGTGCCGGGTTTCACCTCGAAATCGATCTCGATCTTGTCGTTCAGGACGATGATCTTGGTGATGCGGCCGACGTCAACCCCCGCCAGGCGGACCGGGTCGCCCACCTTGAGGCCGGTGATGCTGGTAAGGTAGGTCCGGTACATGATCTTCTTTTCGAAGGGGTTCCACTTCTCCCCAACCTCGAGCAGCACGCCCAGGATGATGAGACCGAACACGAAGAACATGCCGACCTTTTTCTCTACTGACAGAGCCATATATCTCTTCCTCCGGAAACGGAAAACGTAAAAGTGCTACATGAGCAGCCTGGTCAGCACGTAGTCGGCGACCAGGATCAGCATGAACGAGAGCACGACGGACCTGGTGGTGGACTGACCGATCCCCCTGGCGCCCCCCGAAGTAGCGAAGCCGACGTAGCAGCAGACCAGGGCGATGATGCCGCCAAAGCACATGGACTTGGTGAGGCCGATGCCGATCTCCTTCATCTTGAGGGCGGCGGTGAGACTGTCATAGTAGGTCGCGTAAGAGACGAAGATCTGCGGGTGCAGGTTGCTGATCAACGCGCCGCCGATGATGCCGATCAGGTCCGAATAGAGCACCAGGGCCGGGACGCAGATGATGCAGGCGATGAAGCGCGGCATGGCGAGATAGCGCACCGGGTCGATGTCCAGCGTCTTCAGCGCGTCGATCTCCTCGTACACGGTCATGACGCCCAATTCGGCGGCCATGGCGGAGCCGCAGCGCCCGGCAACCAGGAAGCTGGTCATGACCGGACCGAGCTCGCGCACCATGGAATGGCCGACGATGGCGCCTATGATGTTCTGTCCGCCGTACTTCTGCAACTCGACGCCGGTCTGCAGGGCGAGCACCATCCCCACGAAAAAGGCCATGACCGAGGCGACGGGAAGGGTGTCCCAGCCGACGATCGCCATCTGGGTCAGGATGCTCGGGATGTTGCGGGGCGCCTCGCGTATGAAGTACACGACCTTGCCCATGAGGATGGTCATCTCCCCCAGCACCTGGTAGAAGTAGAGCACCCTCTTGCCTAGCGGTTCGAAAACTTGGGTCACTTATCCCCCCATTTCAGTCCGAAGGGGAGCCAGAAGAGGCTCAACTCCTCTTGTCCGCCATCGCGCTTCAGGCTTACCAGCCCCTTCAGGAATTTCAGCTCCCTCTCCTTGGCCGTGTCGCGGTAGGAGATGAACGGGAAGAACTCGTAGGCGAGGTCGTCGCCGCGCCGCTCATGCCAGAACAGGTTCCAAAGCAGGCTGGAGGTGGAGTTGCCCCCCTCATCCCAGCGCCTCTGGTAGATGCGCCACAACGGCGCCCAATCCTTCTCGATCCCTTCCTTGTCCAGGATCGGCTCGATCAGGGCGGGGAAGGAGAAGGAAGAGACCCCCTCGGGGCTTTTGCGATACAAAAACAGCGGCCACATGGTGGTGCGGCGCCGCTCGTTGCCGTCTTTGGGCCAGTACTCCCGGTTGTCGCGGTACAGGAAGAAGAGCACCCGGTCCTGGTCCTGCCCGAAGCTATCCGATTTGAGCTCCTCGTGCTTGTACAAGGGCCACAGGTACCAGCTCTTCTCGCCGCCGGAGAAGGTCTCGTGCGAGTAGAACGGCAGGTAGCTGTCGCTGTTCTTCTTCTCGCCGCGCACCTTGGTGATGAAAGGCCAGAAGTAGTCCACCTCTTCCTGTTTCTTGCCGCGGTCCTCGGTGTAGCCGAAGAACGGCCACAGGTAGCTGCGCGAGGTCTTCTTGGGCGAATCGGTGGCGGCGTAAAGCGGGAAGATGAACCTGCGGTGCGTCGGGTTGTCGGTGTTGAGGCCGGTGCTCTCCGAGGTGTAGAAGGGCCAGAGCACGAAGCGCTTTTCGTAGACGCCGGTCTTGTGCGACTGGCCGTACAGCGGAAAGACGTCGAAGCCGGACTCGTTCTCGCCGGAGGTGGTGGAGAAGATGGGCCAGAGGTAGTGCCTGGTGGTGGTCCCCTTCTTCACCGTGCTGCCGTAGAGCGGGAACATGACGAAGTGGTACTCGTCGCGCCAGAAGCGGTCGTAGATGTTTCCGTAAATCGGGAAGAAGGCGCGGTAATGCCCGTGCTGCCTGGAGTCACCAGCGATGTAGAACGGAAAGAGCATGGTCGACTTTTCCCGCTCCGGGTCCTCTTCCTGCTTCCGATAACTGGAGGTCCTGAACAGTTGCAGCACCTCGAAGTTGTCGGCTTCGGGGGTCTTGTCCTGGGTTGCCACCGGGTACAGGTAATAGGAAGAGGAAGCGTGATCCGCGGCGTGGCTGGTGCGGTAGAACAGCGGACGCAGGGCGATGTCCCGGTCATCCCCGTTTTTCTGGTACTTGAACAGCGGTCCGAGGATGGCGAGATTGCTGAAGCGCTCCTTCGGGCTCTCGCGGTAATCGACCAGGGGCCACAGGGTGAAGATGGTCCCCTTCTGCTCAGGCTCGGCCATCTGCTCGGCCTTCTGCTCGGCTTTCTGCCCGACCGGAGACCCACCCGCGGGTGCCGGCTGGGACTCGGGCTGCGGTTCGGCAGAAGCAACGGTTGCCAGGAATAGAAGAGCGGATAACCCGGTTATGGACGGAGTGAAACGTGTCATGTACCTCTAGCAAACGTATCTATTGTGTTGGATCCTGGATAGTAACTGCTGCAATCAGGCATAGTCAATCAAAATATAGTCTGGACGGCAGTCGCGAATGAATCTAGAGAAGCGGTATCTGGACCATTGTGGTTGCTGCGGTCTCGAACTAAAACGCCACGCGAAAGTTATGCCACTTCTTCTGGAAAAGTCCAGCATTGAAGCGAAAAAGAGCGAGGCAGGAAACGTCAGTCTCCTGCCTCGTTGAATGATGATTTGCTTTGAGAGCGTGGTCGAATCAGTACTTGCTGTCCGCGTAGTCGACCCAGCCACCGGCAAGAACCAGCGCCTTGTCGAAAGGAGAGATTTCGAACTGCATCGACTCCTCCCTGCCCCCCCCTTTGATGGTGAGGGTTGTGTTGGCGACGTCCACCTCGATGGTGGCGTCGGCGGCGCCTGCGTAGCTGAAGAGCTGGTCGATCTTCTCCGGGGAGAGCTCAATGGCCGCCATGCCGCAGTTGAACATGTTCTGGCGGAAGATCCTGGCGAATGACTGGGCGATGACCACATTGATGCCGTTCACCTCGAAAACCCAGGGGGCGTGCTCGCGGGAAGAGCCGCAGCCGAAGTTGGCGCGGGTCACCACGGCGCCGGCGCCGAAGGTCTTGTCGCTCTTGGGGTCGAAGCCCGGGAGTTTGAGGTCCTCCAGCAGGTAAGGCTTCAGGTCCTCCTTGGTGATCTCGGTGAGGTACTTGGCCGGGATGATCTCGTCGGTGTTTATGTCGCTACGGTCCAGGAAAAGGGCCGGGCCGCCAAATGTTTTCATATCTGATCTCCTAGTCTAGCGGGAGCTCCCGCATTTTCGTTGTCAGTGTGTCAATGGTCGTTCAATGGCAATGACCTGTGTCGCTGTCCATTGTCAATTGTCCATTGTCAATTGCTTACAAGTACTTGCGCGGGTCGGCAAGCTTCCCTTCGATGGCGGAGGCGGCGGCGGTTGCCGGCGAGAGCAGGTGCACCATGCCCCCCTTGCCCATGCGGCCCATGAAGTTGCGGTTGGTGGTGGAGGCGCAGACCTCCCCCTCGGCGAGGACGCCGTTGCTCATGCCCAGGCAGGCGCCGCAGGTCGGGTTGGTGACGCAGAAGCCGGCGTCCATGAAGATCTGGATCAGCCCCTCGGCGACCGCGTCCTTGTAGATCTGCGGGGTTGCCGGGGAGAGGATGCCGCGCACGGTCGGGGCGATCTTCTTCCCCTTGAGGATCTGGGCCGCCACCCTCAGGTCCTCGAGACGGCCGTTGGTGCAGGAACCGAGGTACACCTGGTCCACCGGCTGGCCGGCCATCTCGTCGATGCTCTTCACCTGGTCCGGCTTGTAGCCGAAGGTGCAGAGCGGGGCCAGGTCGGAGAGGTCGAGGTCGATCACCTTGTCGTACTCGGCGTCGGCGTCGGAGGCCCACTTGCTGTACTCGGCAACGGCCGCTTCCTTGGAAGCGAAGGAGTCGGAGATGAAGGGCCAGAGGTAGTCCACGGTGACGCGGTCGGGGGCGCAGATGCCGGAGGTGCCGCCCGCCTCGATGGCCATGTTGCACAGGGTCATCCTGGATTCCATGGTCATGGCGTCGACGATCGGCCCGCCGAACTCGATGACGCGGTCGGTGGCCCCGTTAACGGTCAACTCGCCGATGACGCGCAGAATGGCGTCCTTGGCGTAGACCCCTTTGGGGAGGGTGCCATTCAGGTTGATCCTGATGGTCTTGGGCTCGCGGAAGGCGCAGACCCCCTTCAGGATGCCGACCTCGAGGTCGGTGGTGCCGACGCCCGCGGCGAAGGCGCCGAAGGCCCCGTGGGTGCAGGTGTGGGAGTCACCCATGATCACGGTGTTGCCCGGGCGGATGAAACCCTTCTCCGGGAAGAGCGCATGGCAGACGCCGTTGGCGCCGATGTCGAAGAAGTCCTTGATATCATGGCGGCGCGCCCAGTCCCTGAGCATCTTGGCCTGGGTGGCGGTTTTGGAGTCCTTGCTCGGCGTCACGTGGTCGATGACCGCCTTGATCTTGGTGTTGTCGAAGACCCGGTCCTTGCCGCGAGCCATGAGGTCGGCGATGGCGATCGGGGTGGTGATCTCATGGCACATCACCACGTCGATACCCAACACCTTGGTTCCAGCAAAAGGCTCATCAACCAGATGGGCCGCGAATATCTTTTGAGCCGTAGTCATACCCATAAATTGCGCTTCCTTTTAAAGGTTGGAATGGTTTTTCACAGCAGCCAAGATAATAAAATAACAGCAACAAATCAAACTAATAATTGTTCAATGTTATTAAACATTTGCCTGTCGATATACCCGTGCTATAATGGCCCCCTCAATCCAACAGGGAGCCCGGTATGCAACTTCGTTTCAACAGAACAAACAATGAAATCGACCAGATGATCGATGCACTGATGGAGAAGGCCGGAGGGGTACACCACCCCGAACAGACGCGTGAGATGATCATAGCCGCGCTCAAAGCGGGACAGGATACCAGTTACCTGGCCGACCTGAAGCTTTTGAGTAACACCATGAAGGAGATGCGCTACACCACCACGGTGTTCGCGCCCTACCGCCAGAAGAAGAAAGTGACCATCTTCGGCTCGGCCCGCACCCTGCCCGAGGAGCAGATGTACCAGAAGTGCATCAAGTTCAGCCGTCTCCTCGCAGACAAAGGGTACATGATCATCACCGGCGGGGGTGGCGGCATCATGCAGGCCGGCAACGAGGGCGCCGGCAGCGAGTCTTCCTTCGCGGCCAACATCAAACTCCCCTTCGAGCAGAGCGCCAACCCGATCATGCTGAAGAACCCGCGGCTCATCACCTACAAGTACTTCTTCAACCGCAAGGTCGCTTTCGTAAAAGAATCCGACGCCATCGCCGTTTTCCCGGGTGGCTTCGGCACACTTGACGAGGCGATGGAGGTCTTCACCCTGGTCCAGACCGGCAAGACCAGTCCCAAACCGCTGGTTCTGGTCGACGACGAGGAAGGATACTGGGAGCACTTCTTCCGCTTCATCAAGGAAAGGCTGCTGGTCATGGGCTTCATCTCCGCCGAGGACTTCTCCATTTTCACCATCACCAAGAGCTACGAAGAAGCGGTCCAGGTCATCGACGACTTCTATACCAACTACCATTCTATTCGCTTCGTCAACGGCGAGCTCATCATCCGGCTTACCAAGGTTCTCACGCCCGAGCAGATCGAAATGCTTGAGAACGAGTTCCCGGAGCTGAGGTTGGAAGGGAGCCGTATCGAGCTCATTAGTGCCCGTCCCGAGGAAGCGGACGAGCCGGATCTGCTTGAACTGCCGCGCATCGCCTTCCGGTTCCACCACCAGCACTACGGGCTGCTCATAGCCTTCATTAGGAGGTTAAACACCTTTTAGGAGAGCTTCTTTGAAAAAAACGTTTTGTAAATATTTTCTTGACAAGGTTATTACACGATGTTAATTTTTATCCCAGCAGCTAGTTCTGGAAGTTTGCCGCGCCGAAAAGCCAAAGGGTTATCACCACTTTGAGCCGTTTCCAGCCCAAGAACCTTCCGGAAATTGCAGCATCAAACGTAGATCCGGCAGAGTCCCGGAGGTTAGAAAAAGGAGGCAGGAAAATGGCACAGGGCAAGGTTAAATGGTTCAACGACGCGAAAGGATTCGGCTTCATCGAGCAGGAGAACGGCGAGGACGTGTTCGTGCACTTCTCCGCCATCACCGGGGAAGGCTTCAAGTCCCTGGCTGAAGGGGAGTCTGTCTCCTTTGACGTGACCAACGGTCCGAAAGGTCTGCAGGCCGCCAACGTCAAGAAGCTGGGCTAATTAATTAGCCTCGAGCGTCAAAAGGCCCCGCCGGAATTCCGGCGGGGCCTTTTTTTGTCATCAATCCCGACACACCACAAATCTTCAACGCGTAAGACCCGTAGGGGCTAATAATCATTCGCCCCCTACCTGGGCAGAGGGGCCAGACGCCGGGGAGCCTTAGACCGCAGCAGCTTCTTGCATCTTCCCCTTCACGAAAATCACACCCCAGCGCAGCGTCACCCCAAGCACCAACAGCAGCAGCCCCAACGCCGCCGCAGGATGTTCGACCGCGAGGATAAGCGGCAGCAGCAGGCAGCGCACCCCGCTCTTCATCCACTCGTGCCGCGCGATCACCTCGGCGATGGGCGGGCTCAGCCGGTAATATGCGGCCACGAAGAGCCGGCCTGGAGCGTTGGTCATGAGGTAGCGATCGCGAAACGCCCGCAGTTCGGCCACCTTGGGATGCAGGTAGCTGCCGTAGGCCGCGGTCGCGATGAAGCACCCTCCCCCGCCGCCGCTTTTCGAGCTGCTGACGCTCTGCGCCGGGATGGCCAACCGGTTGGCGTCCAGGGCCAGCCCGTCGGTACCAAGACCGGCACCGTCGGCAACCGTGCTGTTGTCTGCCGGAAAGGCAGGAGAGACGACCACCGGACTACCCATGGCGCCGCCGTTGTTGCACACCACGAGGTAGACCGTGTCGCCGGCCCCGAAGGATGGAACCGTGATTTTCTGTCCCACGGGGTCGTACGGGTAATCCGTTACACCGAGGGTGTTGATCTCCAGTGCGGAAACGGCGACTGAGGATGACAGCCCGGTGAAGTCTATTTCCAGCGCCCCATTTATGGTTGAGGGGAGATACTTGTACACCGCGAAAGAATAGCTGGTCGGCAGTGCGTTGATCGGCGCTTGGACGGCTCCCGTCGTGGTAAAGGTCGCCGTCGGGGTGACGCTTGGTATGCGCGCTATGTCAGTCAGATGGCTCAGCCAATTTTTCAGCACCACGCGCTTGGCAAAACCGAAGAAGTTGTTCCCCAGGTTGCCTTGCAGCACGGTGTTGATCACGGGAGGTATGGGTATTTCGATACCTTGGTCGGGAGACGTCGCGCCAAGAGGAACGCCATTCTGCGCCAGCTCCCTCCACACCGCACGAATGGCGGTACGGCTCCCCTGGGTTTCGGCGAGGTACCTGTTGAAGATCCACCGACCATATTCGCTGCCGCCATCCCCTACCGCGTCAAGCCCGATGGTGGAAGTAAAGTGAAGGTAGGAATCAAGGTAGATGTAAAGCTGGTTGCCGGAGTCGTAGACTTCGTCTTCCATCCAGGTGGAGGTCATCTCGCCATAGGATGTGTCGAAATAGGCGTTCATGGCGAACTGGATGGCGTGGTGGAACTCATGCGCAGCAGTAATGCGCAGGCTGGTTATGGGAGCATACGGGCCGCCGCGTGCATTGACAAAGGCCGATGCGGTGAACGACTTGTCGATCTCGATGTAGCTCGGATAGGAAATCGATGTAGCGCCGGCGCCGTCATTTTGGGTGTAGCCGTAGACGTTCTGGGGAGCGAGATCCATGAGGTAGACGTCATAACTGGTATCCGGCGGCGCGAGGTACCCCATCTTGTTAACTTCCACATCGTAGACGTACTCGAAGACCCCGGCGACCGTTTCAACCCAGTCGGGAACACCGTTGCCGTTGTTGTCCGTGGTGTCGACGGCATTGGCGCCGGTCGTCGTGTAATGGATGGTGAAGTGCCCGTTGACAGGGGTGCAGGTCTTTTCTCCCGACAGGGTCGGCCTGGTCACGTATTTCGCCAGGGCCTTTTGCGTTTCCGATTCGAGGAGCTTCCAGTCCCTCTTCAGTCTCCTGAACAAAGGCGTGCGACACCGGTCCGCTTCGCCGGCCCCGGTGGCGCTCACGGCCTCCAGAGACTTGTACAGCGGAGACTGCTGGCCGAACTTGGCTAGATAGTAATCGTCAAGGGCGGCGGCGGAAGCGACCGCCGGAAAAAGAAGCGCGAGGCAGAGCGCGCGCACAAAACTGAGATTGATCACTAATCCACCATCCTTTTCCCCACGCGCACGGGGATGAAATTGGTCTTGCCGTTGTCGACCCGAACCTCAACCTGCTGGTTACCAACCCTGTAGCTCCCGGCCGGAAGCTCGCTGACGAAATAACCGTTGCCGTCGGTCTGAACCGGTATCGCCGACTGCCCGTCCGCCGCCGTAATGGCGATCTCCTGCATGGGCACCGGATGAAAGCCGCGTGCGGGCTTGAGCTTGCCGCCGTACGACTGTACGTAACAGATGCCGACCAAGGCGCCCGTTCCTTCATGCAGTTTCACTTCCTTGATCCGCTCCTCCCTCGTCTCGACCACCGGCACGAACCCGTCTCTCACGGCGACGAAGGGGGACAGCGGTTCAGGCCTTCCGGCCACGAACGCCGTGCCGTTGAAGTAGAAGAAGGACCAGAGCTCTATCGGCTTCTTCGCGAAGGCATGAGCAGTCAGGCAGGTAAGGCCTAAAGTCAAAGCGACAACACAAAAGCGGAGGCTACTGGGCATAGTCGTCACCTTTTATGAATCGGATGGTGTGGAAAAAGTTTTAGAGAAATGAGCTTTAAGATTACACAGTAGTAAAAACAATTACAGTAAAAAAATGTAAAGAAAAACGAAGAGGGGTACGACTGGCACCGCCGGGCAACAAAAAGCCCCGCACTCACAGTTTCAGCTGCAAGTGCGGGGCAAAAGCTCTACCACTGAGGTCACGTAGGTCCACAGAGGTCACAGAGAAAAGCAGAACAGGTTTGACCACTTTCCAGGTATTCCCTCTGTGTCCTCTGTGTTCCGCTTTTAGTTCTTTAAAGCGACTCGACGTCGCGGTCGGTGGCGAAGTAGAGCCGGTTCAGGGCGTCGATGTAGGCCTTGGCGGAGGCCTCGATGATATCGGTGGAGGAACCGCGGCCGACCACGGGATTGCGCTCACCTTCGGTGATGCGGACGGTGACTTCACCGAGCGCATCGGTGCCGCCGGTGATGGAGCCGACGTTGTACTGCAGAAGCTGCGCGTCGCGCTTGGCGAGCTTCTTGATCGCCTTCAAGGTCGCGTCGACCGGGCCGTCGCCCAGCTCCGCGGTGCGCACCTGCATGCCGTCGATCTCCATCTGCACGGTGGCGGTAGCTACGGCGAAGGACCCGCAGGTCACGGTGATGTGGGAGAGCTTGTACTTCTCGTCGATCTTCTTGGTCTGGTCGGCGACGATGGCGTCCAGGTCCTCGTCGTAGACCTCCTTTTTCAGGTCGGCGAGAGCCTTGAAGCGGGTGAAGGCCTTGTTCAGCGCTTCCTCGTCCAGATCGTGCCCCAACTCCTCGAGTCTCTTCTTGAAGGCGTGGCGGCCGGAGTGCTTGCCCAGCACCAGGGCGCTCGCCTTGAGGCCTACCGACTCCGGGGTCATGATCTCGTAGGTCGACTTGTCCATCAGCATGCCGTGCTGGTGGATGCCCGCCTCGTGGGCGAAGGCGTTGGCGCCGACGATGGCCTTGTTCTGCTGCACCGCGATGCCGGTCACCTGGGTGAGCAGACGGCTGGCCGGGGTGAGCTGCTCGGTGGCCACGTTGGTCTTGAAGGGGAGGATGTCGCCGCGGGTCCTGATGGCCATGACGAACTCCTCGAGGGAGCAGTTGCCGGCGCGCTCACCGATGCCGTTGATGGTGCACTCGACCTGCCCCGCGCCCGCCTGGACCGCGGCGATGGAGTTCGCCACGGACAACCCGAGGTCGTTGTGGCAATGCACGGAGATGACTGCGTCATCGATGTTCTTCACGTTGTCCTTCAGGTACTTGATGATGTTGAAGTACTCGAAGGGGATGGTGTAGCCGACGGTGTCGGGGATGTTTACCACGCTGGCGCCCGCATCGATGACGGCCCCCACCACCTCGGCCAGGAACTTGAGATCGGTGCGCACGGCGTCCTCGCAGGAGAACTCGACGTTCGCGGTGTAGGAGCGAGCCCTCTTCACCCCTTTTACCGCCGCCTCCAGCACCTGGGCCGGGGTCATCTGCAGCTTGTACTTCATGTGGATGTCGGAGGTGGCGATGAAGGTGTGGATGCGCCCCTTGTCTTCGGCGTACTTCAGGGCCTCCCAGGCGCGATCGATGTCCTTGAAACCGGCGCGGCAAAGGCCGGCGATCTCCGGCCCCTTGATGGACTGGGCCACCTTTTTCACCGCCTCAAAATCCCCCTCGGAGGCGATCGGGAAACCCGCCTCGATGACGTCCACGTTCAGTTTCTGGAGCTGCTTGGCAAGGCGGAGTTTCTCCTCGATGTTCATGCTGGCGCCCGGGGACTGCTCCCCGTCTCTGAGTGTGGTGTCAAAGATCTTGATGGTCTTCGGTTCCGTGTTGTTCACTTGCGCGTCCCCCTTGTGTGGTTGTGCTGCCTCGTTAGCCTGCCAAAAGAAGAAGCAGGCCGAAATAAAAAAAGCCTCCGCCCCAGCAAGGGGCGAAGGCTTTCGAAAGCTTCCGCGGTACCACCCTCATTCATCCGTCAACGACGGACCTCTTACGCCCTTTACGCGGGCCGACGGCAACGGCTAGAAACGGCGTCCCTTTCCCTATCAGGAATAGAACGGTCGTTCTTCACCGCAACGGCTCAGAGGCGAGTTCACCTGCTTCCTCACCGGTTTGCACCAACCACCGGCTCTCTGTAGGGGAAGGAAAGGCTACTACTCCTCGTCAACGCCTTTAGTTTCGGGAGATAATAGAAAAGGCGCCGACGCCTGTCAAGCGCTTTTTGTTTTATTTTTGCGAGACACGAACTAAAACGGCGTTGCCGCAAGGACAACGCCGTGATCTTTTGGCATCGCGAAACCCGAATTTGACGTCGCGGCACTCGGTGAGTTTTTTTAACCTAGAACGTAGAACGGTTTCTAAGTTCAGTGGTTCTTCTTCACCTCGTGTCCGCGGTGCATGGCGCGCTCCAGTCGGCGCCGCCGCGGGTAGGTGATCACGAAGCCGATCGGACCGGAGAGAATGTAGCAGATGAAAATGGTGAAGAGCATGATCACCGGCTCGGCCGCGATGACGATGAGGAGCAGCACCGCCAGCACCAGGAGGGCGAAGGGCTGCCGCTTGATCAGGCTCGGGTCCTTGAAGGAGTAGTACTTGACATTGCAGACCATAAGCAAGGCCAGGAAGTAGATCAGCACCAGGATGGCGAGCTTGTTGTACGATGCGGGCCACCCCATGTGGTAGAAGAAGAGCACCGTGGCGGACACCATGCTGGCCGCGGCCGGCGTGGGGAGGCCGACGAAACGCTTGCTCTCCACCGTCTCCACCTGGACGTTGAAGCGCGCAAGCCTCAGCGCCGCACAGGCGAGGAACAGGAACCCGGCCAGCCATCCCAGACGCCCGAACGGCTTCAAGGCCCAGCAGTACATGAGCAGCCCCGGCGCCGCCCCGAAGGAGACCACGTCGGCCAGGGAGTCGAACTCGACGCCGAACTTGCTCGCGGTGCCGGTCAGGCGCGCCACCTTGCCGTCCAACCCGTCGAAGATGGACGAGGCGAGGATCCACAACGCTGCGGTCCGGTAATCACCGTTCACGGTGGACACCATGCAGTAAAAGCCGGCAAACAGGCTCCCGGCGGTGAACAGGTTGGGGAGGATGTAGATCCCCTTGCGCATCCCTTCCCTTTCTACTCTCGGTTTCTCTTCGCTCACGGCAGTTTCCCCAGTACGGTTTCACCGGCAACGGTCATCTGGTTCATGGCAACGTCTATCCGCGTCCCCAGCGGCAGGTACACGTCCAGCCGCGAGCCGAACCGGATCAGGCCGTAGCGGCGCCCGCGGGTCAGTTGATCCCCCACCTTGGCGTAGCAGATGATGCGGCGTGCGATCAACCCGGCAACCTGCACCACCACCATCCGTAAGCCGGTTGCCGATTCCAGCACCAGCCCCTGCTGCTCGTTCTCGAAGGTCGCGCGCTCGTCACGCACATCGTAGAACTTCCCCTTGTTGTAGAAGGAGTCGATGACCTTGCTGGTAATGGGAGCGCGGTTTATGTGCACGCTGAAGACGGACATGAAGATGCTGATCTTCTCCATCTCGGCGCCGGTGTGGGGCTCTATCACCTTGCCGAGGAAAATCACTTCGCCGTCGGCGGGAGCCACCACCACGTCTTCACCCGGGGGAGTGACGCGTTCGGGGTTTCTGAAGAAGAAGACGGAGAACAGGGCGAGCAACACGAACAGTGCCGCGGGGATGAAAAAGCCGAAATGCAGGAACTGACCAAGCAGCGCCAGCAGGGCCGCGACTGCGGCGAAACCGGCGATGAACGGGTACCCCTCGACTGCGACGGGGGTATTTGTGTTGCGCATCTAGTACCTCTTGTTAAGTAGTCGTGCGGGAACTGCGGGAGCCAGTGAGGCCGCCCGCGGAACCTGGACAGAAAAAGGCCGTTTCCGGGCCCCTGCGCACCAAAGCGGGAGTATAGCCCGAAAACGGCCTTTCATGCAATGAAAAGAAGCTGCTACCCCTTCCAGGCCTTGGCGCCGCGGCCGATGACAACGGGCCCGGTGCTGACCAGCTCCTTAAGTCCCAGCGGCCGCAGCAGCTCCACCATGGCGCTTACCTTGGCCGGGGCGCCGGTCGCCTCCAGGGTGTAGGACTTCGGGGTCACGTCGATGACCTTGGCGCGGAAGATGTCGGCGATCCTCAGCACCTCGGCGCGGCTTTGCTCCTCCGCGGAAACCTTGACCAGCACCATCTCGCGCTCGATGGCGTGCTCCGGTTCGAAGTCGATCACCTTGATCACGTCGATCAGCTTGTTGAGCTGCTTGGTGATCTGCTCGATGATCTGCTCGTCGCCGCGGGTCACCAGGGTGATGCGGGAGAGGGCCTCGTCGTTGGTGGGGGCCACGGTGAGCGAATCTATGTTAAAGCCGCGTCCGGAAAAAAGTCCGACCACGCGGGAGAGAACGCCGAACTCGTTCTCGACCAGAACTGCTATCGTATGTCTCATAAAACCCTCCAAAGGCAATTGACAATTGACAATGAACAATTGACAACGCGCTTGTTGAACAGTGTCAGTTGCAGTGGCAGTAAGTTGATTCGTAGAGCGATGACTGTGTGGAGCAATTGGCGAAAGGCGCATCGTCAATTGTCAATTGTCCATTGTCAATTGCTTCTACGACGCCAACACCATCTCGGTCAGCGAGGCGCCGGCCGGGACCATCGGCAGCACCTTCTCCTCGCGCGCGACCTTGAACTCCATCAGTACGGGGCCGTTGGTGGCGAACCCTTTCTTGATGACCTCGTCGACCTCTTCCACCTTGGTGGCCTGCAGGCCGGTGGCGCCGAAGGCCTCGGCGAGCTTGATGAAGTCGATGGGAAGTTCCATGCAGGTCGAGGAGTAGCGCTTGTCGAAGAAGAGCTCCTGCCACTGGCGTACCATGCCCAGGAAGTTGTTGTTGAGAATGACGATCTTTACGTTGAGACGGTTCTGCACGATGGTGGCGAGTTCCTGCATGTTCATCTGGAAGCCGCCGTCGCCGCAGACCACCATGACCTGGCGCTCCGGGAAGCCCGCCTGCGCACCCATGGCCGCCGGAAGGCCAAAGCCCATGGTGCCAAGGCCGCCGGAGGAAAGGAGCGTCCTCGGCGCGGTGAAGCCGAAGAACTGGGCGGTCCACATCTGGTGCTGACCGACGTCGGTGGCCACGATGGCGTCCGGGTCGGACAGGGCACGCAGCCTCTGGATCACGTACTGCGGCTTGATCACCGAGGTGGACTGCTTGTAGGTCATCGGGTGCTTCGCCTTCCACTCGTCGATCTCGGCGATCCAGGGGGCGAGTGCCGCCTGGCAGGCCTTTGCATCGGGGCCGATCTCGTCGGCGACCTTCAGCATCTTCACGAGGACGTCGCGGACATCGCCCACGATGGGGAGGTCGACGCGGACGTTCTTCTTGATCGAGGTGGGGTCTACGTCGACGTGAACGATCTTCGCGTGCGGCGCGAACGAGGCGATCTTGCCGGTGACGCGGTCATCGAAGCGCGCGCCGATGGCGATCAGCATGTCGCAGTGCGACACGGCCATGTTGGCGTAATAGGTGCCGTGCATGCCCAAAAGCCCCAGCGAATGCGGATCGTTTTCCGGGTAGGCCCCAAGCCCCATGAGGGTAGTGGTGACCGGGATCCCGAGGCGCTTCGCGAGTGCGACCAGTTCCGCCGCCGCGTTTGCGAGGATGACGCCGCCCCCCACGTAGATCACCGGCTTTTTCGCCTGCATGATCATGCCGACCGCCTTCTCGATCTGCTTCGGGTGCCCCTCGACGGTCGGCTTGTAGCCGCGGATCTCGACGCTTTCGGGGTAGTGGAACTCGGTCTGGGCGATCTGGACGTCCTTGGGGAGGTCGACCACGACCGGGCCGGGACGGCCGGTGCGGGCGATGTAGAACGCCTTCTTCATGATGGTGGCGAGGTCTTTGACGTCCTTCACCAGGAAGTTGTGCTTGGTGCAGGGACGGGTGATGCCGATGATGTCGGCTTCCTGGAAGGCGTCGTTGCCGATGAGCGCCGTGGGGACCTGCCCCGTGATGATCACCATCGGGATGGAGTCCATGTAGGCGGTGGCGATGCCGGTGATGGTGTTGGTGGCGCCGGGCCCCGAGGTGGCGATGGCGACACCGACCTTGCCCGTCGCGCGGGCGTAGCCGTCGGCGGCGTGGACGCCGGCCTGCTCGTGCCTGGGCAGGATGTGCCTGATCTCCTTGAACGAGAAGAGCTCGTCGTAGAGGTTGATGACGGTCCCCCCGGGATAACCGAAGATCGTATCGACCCCCTCCCGTTTGAGACACTCCAGCAGGATGCGTGCTCCGTTCAGCTTCATGTAGTACCCCCATGCCGCGGCAGAAAGGCTGCCGCTATTGATCGATCCCCCGCTTGGTAAGCGCGGAATCACTAGTAATGAAGACTTCCCCTGAGGCCGACCCTCCCCGGTGAAAGGAGGGCCTCCCTCTGCCCCTCGGTAAAGGGGGTCGGGGTTTTATTCAGCGGTGGTAATGGCGCCGGTGTGGGCGGAAGTGACCACCTTAGCATAGCGGGCGAGCCAACCCTTCTTGATCTTCGGCTCGGGCGCGACCCAGCGGGAACGCCGCTCGGCCAGCTCCTCGTCGCTCACGAGGAGCTTCAGGGAACGGGACGGAATATCGAGTTCGATCCGGTCGCCGTCTTCGACGAGGGCGATGGGACCGCCCACCGCCGCCTCCGGAGAGATGTGGCCGATGCAGGGGCCGCGGGTGCCGCCGGAGAAGCGGCCGTCGGTGATGAGGGCGACCGAGTCGCCAAGGCCAAGGCCCATGATCGCGGCGGTGGGGGCCAGCATCTCCCTCATGCCCGGGCCGCCCTTGGGACCTTCGTAGCGGATCACCACCACGTCGCCGCTCTTGATGCGCCCTTCCATGATGGCCGCCATGGCGATGTCTTCGGAATCGAAGCAGCGCGCGGTGCCGGTGAACTGCATCATCTTCTCGCCCACGCCGGACTGCTTGACCACGGCGCCCTGGGGAGCGATGTTGCCGAAGAGGACGGCGATGCCCCCCTCCTTCTTGACCGGCGCGTCCACCGGGCGGATCACGGTGTCGTCCACCCCTTTCAGGCTCGCCACGATCTCCTTGGTGGAGAGTCCCATGAGGGTCGGGCAGTCGTGGATCTTGTCGCCCAGCTGCTTCATGACGCCGGCCACGCCGCCTGCGGCGTCGAGGTCCTCCATGAAGTGCTCGCCGGCCGGGTTCATCGAGGCGATCTGCGGGGTCGACTTGGAGAGGATGTCGAAGGTATTGAGCGGCAGCTCCACGCCGGCCTCGTTGGCGATGGCGAGGAGATGCAGCACGGTGTTGGAGGAGCCGCCCAGCGCCAGGTCGACCCTGATGGCGTTCTCGAACGCCTCGCGGGTCAGGATGGAGCGCGGGGTGACGTTCTCGCGCACGAGGTCAACGATGCGCTCGCCGGAGGCGAAGGCGATGCGGCGCTTCAGCGCGGAAACGGCGAGTGCCGTGCCGCAGCGCGGCAGACTCATCCCCATGGTCTCGGTGAGGATGGCCATGGTGTTGGCGGTGAAGAGCCCCTGACAGGAGCCCATGCCCGGGCAGGCGTTTTCCTCGCAGCGGGCCAACTCCGCGTCGTCGATGACGCCCGCCTTGTAGCGCGCCATCGCCTCGAAGGTGTCGGTGACGAAGGAGTACTTCCTGCCCGCGTCGCCGCGGCCGCTCATCATGGGACCTGCGGTGACCACGATGCAGGGGATGTCCAGACGGGCCGCCGCCATGAGCATGCCCGGGGTGATCTTGTCGCAGTTGGTCAAAAGCACCAGGCCGTCCAGGCGGTGTGCCTCGGCCACGGACTCGACCATGTCCGCGATCAGCTCGCGGGTGGGGAGGGAGTAGTGCATCCCCTTGTGCCCCATGGAGATGCCGTCGCAGACGCCGGGGATGCCGAAGAAGAAGGAGTAGCCACCGCCGGTGTGAACCCCCTTCTCGATGAAACGCTCGAGATCGCGCATCCCGACGTGACCGGGGATGAGATCGGTGAAGCTGGTGGCTATGCCGATGAAGGGTTTCCCCATCTCGCTTTGCGGCAGGCCGGTTCCTTTCAAAAGGGCGCGGTGCGGGGTGCGCTCCAGCCCTTGGGTGATCATGTCGCTACGCATGCAGTTCTCCCTGCGCCGGCGGGAACCTTGTTCAGGATCGCCAAACCGGCTGTTGGTCTTACCAAAAGCTTAGTAGTTGAGAGCAGTTACCAGAAACGGTAGGAAGGGACACGATAATACATTAAAACCAAGCTGTCAACCGGCTAAAACGGTGTTAAACAGACTCGCGCTTTCTCTTGGCGATCTCGGCCTCCGAGGCGCGCAGGTAGGTGGGGTTCAACTGGGCGAGCGGGGTGAACTTCCCCCCGTGGGCGGCCTCGCGTGCGATGACGGCACCAGCGCAGGCACGGGGCAGGTTGGCATGCCAGGGGGGGAAGATGGCGAGGTCACCCAGGGAGTCCTGGATCAGGTCGCGGTAGCGGAGGGCGCCATCGCCGACGAAGATGGTGGGCTGCTTCACCAGGGCGACAAAGTCCCGAGGGGAAAGCACCGTGTCCGGCACTACGGCATCGGGAAGGGCTCCGCAGCGGTACAGTGCGCCGTACACCTCTCCTTTGCGTGCGTCGAACAGTGGGGCGACCTGTTCCGAGCAGTAGGGAAGGTTCATGGCCAGCATGGCCAGCGAGGAGAAGCCGACCACCGGTTTGCCGGTTGCGAGAGCGAGCCCCTTGACGGTGGCGATGCCGACCCGCACACCGGTGAAGGAACCGGGCCCCAGGGAGACGGCGAAGCAGTCGAGGCCGTCGGGGGTGAGCCGGGCCGCCTGCAAAAGCCCGGAGATGGCACCCATGAGACGGCCGGAGTTGCTGCGGTCTTCGCCCAAAAGACACTCGCCCAGAAGCGTGGCGTCGTCGCTTAAGGAGACCGAGGAGCAGTTGCTGGAGGTATCGACGGTGAGTATCTTCACGGGATTACGCCTTGGTCGCGATCATGCGCGCGATGTCGTTGTAGAAGGCAAGCATCATCAGGCTGATCAGCAGCACCAGCCCCACCTGCTGCGCGATCTCGCGGGTCCTCTTGGAAAGCGGCTTGCCGGTCACCAGTTCGATGAAGAAGAAGGCCAGGTGCCCGCCGTCGAGGATCGGCACCGGCAGCAGGTTCAAGACACCCAGGTTCACCGACAAAAGCGCCACGAAGGCGAGGAAGCTCACGCCTCCCGCGGCGGCCTGCTCGCCGGCCATCTTGACGATCATGATCGGGCCGCCGATGTTGTCCAGCGGGATGGCCCGCTCCACCAGGCGCACTAAAGAAAGCACGGTCAACTCGATCACGTTCCAGCACTGGGCGCTCCCCTTGACGATCGCCTCGCCGGGGGGGAAGTGGTCGGTCACGGTCTCGTTGGCGGCGACCACGCCGATCACCGGGCGGGTCACCTTTTCGCCCAGGAGATTCTTGCTGGTGGTCGTTTCCGGCACCATGGTGAACTTCAGGAGCGAGCCGCCGCGTTGCACCTCGATCTGCACCGGCACGCCCTTGCCGTCCAGGATGATCTTGGAAAACTCGTCCCAGCGGGTCACCGCCCTGCCGTTCACGCTCCTGATGGCGTCGCCTGACTTTATGCCGGCACGCGCCGCCGGCTTGTCCGGGAGCACCTCGCCCACCTTGGTGGTGACGGCGGGGACGCCCAGGAACATGTAGATGATGACGAAGATGACGTAGGCGAACAGGAGGTTGAAGACCGGGCCGGCCGCGACGATGCAGATGCGCTGCAGCACCGGTTTGTCGGCGAAGGAGCGTTTGCGGTCCTCCTCGGAGATCTCGACGTCCTCCCCCTCCCCCACCATCTTCACGTAGCCGCCCAAGGGAAGAGCGGAGAGGAGGTACTCGGTCTCGCCGACCTGCTTGCTGATCAGCTTGGGGCCGAACCCCAGGGAGAATTTCTCGACGCCGACCTTGAAGGCCTTGGCGAACAGGAAGTGACCCAGTTCATGTATGAAGATCAGCGCCCCGAGGGCTATGATGGCCCAGAAAATGCTCATGTGGTCCCCTCTGTCGTGTGCCCGCGGGCACGCCGGCGCCTCGCCACTGCGGCGTAAAGGCGGCGGACGAGGCGGTAAAAGGTTAGTTGGTGCAGCCGAGGACTTCTTTTGCGGTCCTTCTTCCCCAGCGGTCTGCCTCCAGCACCTCTTCGATGGAGTGCAGTGACCGGGGGGTATGGAGGTCCATTACCCTGGCGATGGTCTCGGAGATGGCCATGAAGCCGATCCTGCCGGAGAGGAAATTCTCCACGGCGATCTCGTTGGCGGCGTTCATCACCGCGGGCATGCTTTCCCCGGCCCGGACCGCGTCATAGGCGAGCTTGAGCGCCGGGAAACGGTCGGTGTCGGGCTTTAGGAAGGTAAGCCCCGAGAGCTCGGTGAGGTCGAGCGGTTTCACCCCGGAGGCGACGCGCCCGGGATAGGTGAGCGCGTAGGCGATCGGCCCCTTCATGTCCGGCACCCCGAGCTGCGCCATGACGCTGCCGTCGATGTACTCGACCATGGAGTGGACGATGCTCTGCGGGTGGATGTTCACCGCGATCCGCTCCACCGGTATATCGAACAGCCAGCGGGCCTCGATCACCTCGAGCCCCTTGTTCATCATGCTGGCGGAGTCGACCGTGATCTTCTTCCCCATGCTCCAGTTCGGGTGGTTCAGCGCATCCGCCACCGTGGCGCCGGCGAGCTTCTCTTTCCCCCAGTTGAGGAAGGGACCGCCCGAGGCGGTCAGGATCACCCGGTGGATGTCCTGGGAGCGGTGCCCCGCCATGGACTGGAACACGGCGCAGTGCTCGCTGTCGACCGGGTAGAGGCGGACGTCCTTCTCCCGCACCATCTTCATGATCAGGTGCCCGGCGGTGACCAGGGTCTCCTTGTTGGCAAGCGCCACGTCCTTGCCGGCCATGATGGCCGCCGCGGTCGGCACGAGCCCTGCGGCGCCCACGATGGCCGCGACCACCATGGTGGTATCGGCCGCTGTGGCGGCTGCGATAAGCCCTTCCACGCCGTGCATGATCTGGGGTTTTTTACCGCTCAGGGAGCGGCTCAGCGCCTTGGCCTTGTCGGCCGTAAGCACCGAGACGAGGTCGGGCTGGAAGGTCTCGATCTGCTGCTTCAGAAGTTCAAGGTTCGACCCCGCGGTGAGCGCCACCACGCGGAACTTGTCCGGGTGCGCGGCAACAACTTCGAGGGTGCTTACCCCGATCGATCCAGTCGAGCCCAAAATGGTAAGATTTTTCATTGTCCCTCGCAGATGTCTCAAGTCAAGTGGCACGGCAGGCTAACTAGCGGATATTTTTGTCGTGCCGGCCGCCATAACCGTGCCGACGACGAGCGCAAGACGCTACGCCCGTCCCTGAAACAGGAACAAGGCGTAGTAGTAAGCTGCCGGTGCCGCGAACAAAATCGAATCGAGCCGGTCCAGGATGCCTCCGTGGCCGGGAATGATGGACCCGGAGTCCTTCACGCCGCAACTGCGCTTGATGAGAGATTCGAACAGATCCCCCAGTTGCCCAAGCACGCCGAGAAGGAGCGCGGCTGCGAAGCAGTCGCCGATGGAGAGTTCCGGGAAGAAGGTGAACTGCGCGATGACCGCGCCGATGACGCTGCCGGAAAGCCCGCCCAGCGCCCCCTCGACGCTCTTCTTGGGACTCACCGCGGGGTAGAGGCGGTGTTTGCCGAGCGTGGAGCCGACGTAGTAGGCGGCACTATCGCCGGCCATGACGATCACCATGATAAGGAACAGCCAGGAAACCCCGTGGGGGAGCGACCGGACCAGCACCAGGTGGGCCATCAGCAGCGGCACGTAGAGAAAGCCCATCAGCACCAAAGCGACGTCGGGCGCGGCCTGTTTTATATCCTGGAGCCTGAACAGGGCGACCAGGGTGAAGGCCAGCACCAACCCGGTCAGTGCAAAAAGGGGGAGTACCGGGTTCGCGGAGAACACGGCGAACACGGCGCAGGCGCCGGCCACGGTGGCAGCCCTCCCCTCGCCCCGTCGCTGCGGCAGCGCCATGCGGTAGAACTCGTCCAGCCCCAAAAGGGCGAGCAGGAACACCAGCAGCGAGAACTGGAATACCGACGCCTTCAGGATGAAAACAATCACGAGGGGCAGCAGGACCGCTGCGGTGGCTAGACGTTTGATGGCGGACTCCTTCGGGGCGAGCCCCGGAAATGGACTAGGACGGCGTCTCTACCAGCTGTTCGCTGGTCATGCCGAACCTGCGCTCTCTGGACTGGTAGTCGCGGAAGGCCCGCGCCAGCTCGTGCTTGTCGAAATCGGGCCAGTTGACCTCGGTGAAGTAGAGTTCCGCGTAGGCAAGCTGCCAGAGCAGGAAGTTGCTGATGCGCATCTCGCCGCTGGTCCTGATCAGCAGGTCCGGGTCCGGAATGCCCGCGGTGAAGAGGGTTCCGGTGAAGGCATTCTCGTCGATCTGTTCCGGGGTCAGTCTCCCCGCGGCCACCTCGACGGCGAGCCTCCTGGCGGCGGCGACCATCTCCTGCCGGCTGCCGTAGGAGAGCGCCAGGGTGAGCAGCATCCCGCGGTTGCCGGAAGTCTTCTCGATGGCGGCCTCGATCTCGCGGTTGACGTCCTCGGGGAGGTCGGTGCGGTTGCCGATCACGTTGAAGCGGATGTCGTTTTGCATCATCCGCGCGGTTTCGCTCCGGATGTACTGTTTCAAAAGCGCCATGAGCGCCTTGACCTCGGTCTTGGGGCGCAACCAGTTTTCGGCGGAGAAGGCGAACAGGGTCAGGTAGCCGATCCCCAGTCGTGAACACTCCTCGACGATGACCCGAACCGTCTCTACACCTTTTTGATGCCCAACGATCCTGCGCAGCATGCGTTGCTTGGCCCAGCGGCCGTTGCCGTCCATGATGACGGCGAGGTGCTTCGGGAGTTTCTTCGGGTCTAAGCTGTTGTCCATGAGCATCCTGAAAACAAAAAATCCCCTTTGGATCGGGGGTTTTACTTGAGGAAGCGGGCGGACGGAGACGACCAGGGGGGAGCGCAGCTCCCCCCCGACCTGTCGGTCCGTCAGACCTCCATTACCTCTTTTTCCTTGTGGGCCAGCACCTCGTCGCACTTGGCGACGTACTTGTTGGTGGCGTCCTGGACGTCCTTCTCGGCGCGCTTGAGCTCGTCCTCGGAGATCTGCTTGTCCTTCTCGAGCTTCTTCAGCTTGTCGATGGCGTCGCGGCGGATGTTCCTGAGGGCCACCTTGGCCTCCTCGGCATCACGCTTCAACTGCTTGACGATGTCCTTGCGGCGCTCCTCGGTGAGCGGCGGAAGGATGAGACGGATCACCTTGCCGTCGTTGGCCGGGGTGAGCCCCAGGTTGGAGTTCATGATCGCCTTCTCGATGGGAGCGATCATCTTGTTGTCCCAGGGAGAGATGGTGATGGTGCGCGCCTCGGGAACGGCGAGGGAGGCCACCTGGTTCAGCGGCGACGGTGTCCCGTAGGAATCGACCTTGATCTCGTCCAGAAGGGCGGTGCTGGCGCGGCCGGTACGGACCTTCTGGTAGTCCTTCCTGAGGGAATCTATGGACTTGTCCATGTGGACGTTCATATCGGCAATGACATCCTTGATCATACTATTCTCCTTCTTTGACGAGGGTGCCGATCGGCTCGCCGTTGACAACCCGTACGACATTGCCGTCGGTCGTCACGTCGAACACGATGATCGGAAGGCTGTTGTCCATGCACAGCGAGATCGCGGTGGCGTCCATCACCTGAAGCCCTTTCCTTAGGACCTCCAGGTAGCTGAGCGTCCCGTACTTGGTGGCGCTCTTGTCCTTGTTGGGGTCCGCCGAGTAGACGCCGTCCACCTTCGTCCCCTTGAGGATCACGTCGGCGCCGATCTCCATGGCCCGCAGGCTCGCCGCGGTATCGGTGGTGAAGTAGGGGTTGCCGGTGCCAGCGCCGAAGATGACCACCCTTCCCTTCTCGAGGTGCCTGATGGCGCGCCGGCGGATGTAGGGTTCCGCGACCTCGGCCATGCCGATGGCGGATTGGACGCGGGTGTCGACGCCGACCTTCTCCAGAGCGTCCTGCATGGCGAGGGAATTGATCATGGTCGCGAGCATCCCCATGTAGTCGGCGCTGGCGCGATCCATCCCCTTGGAGGAGGCGGCCACGCCACGGAAGATGTTGCCGCCGCCGATCACGAGGCACAGCTCGACGCCGAGCTCCACCACCTGCTTCACCTCGCGGGCGATCGCGGTGATGGTGTTGGGATCGATGCCGTAGCCCTGCTCGCCACCGAGGGCCTCGCCGGAAAGCTTGAGAAGTACTCTTTTGTAATACGGTTCTGCCATCGTAGTCACCTTGCCTTTTCTTGACGGCAAAAAGCCTTTACGCAGAACAGGTTCCGCAGCGGGCGTACCGCATGCGGTGCGCCCGCCGGGGCGAGAACCTCCCGCGCAGCGCCTTTTGCCTTGCTGCAGATAAAAAAAGAGCCGCCCATTTTCATGGCCGGCTCCGTTTGGAACGTGTTACACGCCGGCCGCCGCGGCGACCTCTGCCGCGAAATCGTTCTCTTTCTTGGCGAGCCCTTCGCCCAGAACGAACTTGGCGAAGCGGCGGATGCTCATGTTCTCGCCGATGGAAGCGATGGTCTCGTTGAGGACCGTCTGGATGGTCTTGTCCGGGTCCTTCACGTAGGCCTGCTCGAGGAGGCAGATGTCGCCGAAGAACTTGTTGATCTGGCCGTCGAGGATCTTCTCGATGATGGCCGCCGGCTTGCCGCTCTCCTTGGCCTTCTCGCGGTAGATCGCCTTCTCGCGCTCGATGAGCTCTTCGGGCACTTCCTCGCGACGGACGTACAGCGGGGAGGCTGCGGCGATGTGCATCGCGATGTCCTTCACGAAAGCCTGGAAGTTCTCGTTTTTGGCAACGAAGTCGGTCTCGCAGTTGACTTCTACCAGGACGCCGATCTTGCCGCCGGCGTGGATGTAGGAGCCGACCAGGCCTTCGGTGGCTGCGCGGCCAGCCTTCTTGGAGGCGGCAGCCAGCCCCTTGGTACGCAGGTAGTCGATCGCTTTCTCGTGATCACCGTTGGTTTCGGTCAGGGCCTTCTTGCAGTCCATGAGGCCGGCGCCGGTTGCTTTCCTGAGTTCGTTTACCTGTGCAGCTGTAATGCTCACGTTATCCTCCACAGTCGCCCGCGCCTTGGCGGCGCGGGTTTCTTAGTCATTGTGTTGTTGAAAGGTGGTACGGTTGCCGCGGATGGGGAGGCTTAGGCCTCTGCGGTAACCTCTTCAGCGACTTCCTCGCCCTCGGTGGAGAACTCTTCCTCGGCGCCGGTCTGGAGACGGGCGTTGCGAGCCTGGCCACCCTCGAGTACTGCGTCAGCCATCTTGCTGGTCAAGAGGCGGATGGCGCGGATAGCGTCGTCGTTGCCCGGGATGACGTAGTTGATATCGTCCGGATCGCAGTTGGTGTCGACGATGGCGACGACCGGGATGCCGAGCTTCTTGGCTTCGCTGACGGCGATTTCTTCGTTCTTCGGGTCAACCACGAACAGCACGCCCGGAACCTTGCCCATACCCTTGATGCCGCCCAGGGTCTTCTCGAGCTTCTCGCGCTCTTTGGCGAGCTTGAGCTGCTCTTTCTTGGTGTAAGCCTCGATGGTGCCGTCAGCGATCATGGCGTCGAGACGCTTGAGGCGGTCGATGCTCTGCTTTACGGTGGCGAAGTTGGTGAGCATGCCGCCCAGCCAACGGTCGTTGACGTAGAACTGCCCGCAACGCTGTGCCTCTTCAGCCACGGAATCCTGAGCCTGCTTCTTGGTACCGACGAAGAGGATGGTCTCGCCAGCCTGGGCCGCGTCGGTGACGAAGCTGTAGGCGTTTTTGAAGAGCCTTACGGTCTTCTGCAGGTCGATGATGTAGATCCCGTTGCGAGCGCCGAAGATGTACGGCTTCATTTTCGGGTTCCATCTCTTGGTCTGGTGTCCGAAGTGGACGCCGGCTTCCAGCAGTTCTTTCATGGTGATGTTCGACATTTTTGCTTCTCCTTTTGGTTTTCCCTCCGCCACCCATCGATGCCGGAACCCGCGTTGCGGGCACCACCGGCATAGCTGCAGCGACGTGCGAATTTTAAACAGCAAACTTATATAGCACAGGCAAGAAATGAAGGCAAGGCGAAAACCGCCTCACGCAAAGCCGCAAAGGCGCAAAGCGAATCACTCTAACAGGGATAAAAGCGGATAAAAGGGATACTGAAAAACAAACCTTCAGACTGTTGCCTTCCCATTCCTCCGCTTCGCTTCAGGGCCTAAGCCACAGCCGATCTTTCCTCTGCCAGTTGCCAGAAGGCCTTCACGCTCGGCCGCTGTAAGTTTCTCTTACTCGTGCAAAGCCCGACCTCGTAGGGCTTCAGGACCGGCGCATTGGCAAGAACAGCCACCTCGTCCCGGAAGGGACTGCGCTCCAATACCAGTTGCGGCACGATGCCGACACCGCATCCCAGGCGCACCATGGCGATGATCGCCTCGTTGCCGGAAACCTCTGAGGTGATGTTGGGCGTAATACGGTGCTCCTTGAGCCACTGATCCAGGCGCCTGCGGGAAAGACCGGTCTGGGGCAGTACCAGCGGCGCGCGGGACAGATCCAGGAGTCCCCCCTTGAGTGGAAACTCGGCCGCCCCCGCCTGCCTGGGCGCTATAAAGATAAGGGGAATGGTCACGATGGGGAGGAACTGGATGTTGGAGCGTGGTCCGTCCGGGAAGGCCGCCACCGCGAGATCGATCTCCCCGCTTTGCACCTGTGCCACCGCCTGCTCCGCCGCTCCGGTCCTCAGTTCCAACTGCACCTCCGGGTACTTCACCCGGTACGACTCCAGCAGTTCCGGAAGGAGGCTGTAGACGGCCGTGATGGAAGCATATATAGATAGGGACCCCGCCACGGCCTGTTCGTTTTTCATCGAGGAACGCAGTCCCTGCCACTCGGTCAGGCAAAGGCGCGCGTAGGCCTTCAAGCGTTCCCCTGCCGGAGAAAGGGTCACGGTGCGGTTGTCGCGGGAGAAAAGAGGTTGTTCCAACTCCTCCTCCAGGCGCTGGATGGTGCGCGTAAGTGCCGAAGGGCTCAAGTTGCACGCCTGGCTCGCCCGGCCGAAATGCTTAAGTTCGGCCACCGTAAGAAATATCTCCAGCTCACGCAGATCCATTCAAGCCCCCCCATAACTCCCCTAATTCCAACTGCTCCCATCATTGCCATGCGATCATGCACTCGTTGCGCCGCACGCAACACAATATGCACAACAAATCAATTTACGCAATGTGAAATTTGGTATACATTCGCCACACTTTTACTCGACCAACCACACTGACAACACCACACCATACATATTCAGGAGGAAACGATGGGACAGAACTACTTCAACACCCTGCCGCTGCGTCGCCAGCTTCAGGAACTGGGCACCTGCCGCTTCATGGACGCTTCCGAGTTCGCTAACGGCTGCGAGTACGTCAAAGGCAAGAAGATCGTCATCGTGGGCTGCGGCGCACAGGGCCTCAACCAGGGCCTCAACATGCGCGACAGCGGCTTGGACGTCTCCTACACCCTGCGCAAGGAAGCGATCGAGCAGAAGCGCCAGTCCTACCAGAACGCGGTGGACAACGGCTTCAAGGTCGGCTCCTACGAGGAACTGCTCCCCACCGCCGACATCGTCATGAACCTCGCCCCGGACAAGCAGCACAGCAATGTCGTTGCCACCGTCATCCCGTTCATGAAGCAGGGCGCCGTGTTCAGCTACGCCCACGGCTTCAACATCGTCGAAGAAGGGACCCAGATCCGCAAGGACCTGACCGTCGTCATGATCGCTCCCAAGTGCCCGGGCTCCGAGGTGCGCGCCGAGTACAAGCGCGGCTTCGGCGTTCCGACCCTGATCGCAGTTCACGGCGAGAACGACCCCAACGGCGACGGCCTTGAGATCGCCAAGGCGATCGCCTCCGCGCAGGGCGGCGACCGCGCCGGCGTGCTCGAGTCCTCCTTCGTGGCCGAAGTGAAATCCGACCTCATGGGCGAGCAGACCATCCTGTGCGGCATGCTGCAGGCGGGCGCTCTCCTCTGCTTCGACAAGATGACCCAGAACGGCATCGCCGCCCCCTACGCGGTGAAGCTGATCCAGTACGGCTGGGAGACCATCACCGAGGCCCTCAAGCACGGCGGCATCACCAACATGATGGATCGCCTCTCCAACCCGGCCAAGCTGGTTGCCTTCAAGCTGGCTTCCGAACTCAAAGACATCATGCGTCCGCTGTTCCAGAAGCACATGGACGACATCATGAGCGGCGAGTTCTCCCGCACCATGATGGAGGACTGGGCCAACGACGACGTGAAGCTCCTCACCTGGCGCGAGCAGACCGGCCAGACCACGTTCGAAAAGACCGATGCGGCCGGCGAAATCTCGGAGCAGGAATACTTCGACAAGGCGATTCTCATGGTCGCCATGGTGAAGGCCGGCGTCGAACTCGCTTTCGAGACCATGGTGCAGACCGGCATCGAGCCGGAGAGCGCTTACTACGAGTCCCTGCACGAGACTCCGCTCATCGCCAACACCATCGCCAGGAAGAAACTGTACGAAATGAACCGCGTCATCTCCGACACCGCCGAGTATGGCTGCTACCTCTTCTCCCACGCATGCGTACCGCTGCTGGGTGATTTCATGAGCAAGGTCGGCACCGACGTGATCGGCAAAGGTCTCGACGTGAAGGACAACAGCGTCGACAACCAGCTCCTGGTCGCCGTGAACGCCGAGATCCGCAGCCACCTGGTCGAGGAAGTAGGCGCCGAGCTGCGCGCCGCCATGAAAGGCATGCAGAAGATCGTCTAAGGTTTACTGAAGGGAAAAGCAGAAAAGCAAAAGGAAAAGGCGCTCAAACGAGCGCCTTTTCTTATGTTTGATGATGTTCTTCTATGAGGTCCCGCCCCGCTATTGCCTGCGCCACGAAGTGCTGACATGCGATCCACGTCCCCCCCTTTCACGAAGGGGAGACAGGGGGGATTTGCTTCTACTGAATAGCTCCCATCAACCTATGGCCCAATAGTAACCGACTGCGCCTCCGATGTCACCGTCGTCGGTGCATGCGTCGCCTCCAGGATCGTACTCAGCAGATAGACCATCGGCTTGATAACCGTCTCGTCGCTCCAGTAAGCGGAGTGGTTGGCCGGATTCCAGGAAGTGAGGATGTTGCCGACGCTCACCTCGATGTCTTCGGAAACGGCTGCCGAGTAGCTGGCACTGAGCGGCCTCAGGGGCCACCCCAACACGTCGTCGGAATCGTAAAGGTTCAGCCACTTCGCTTTTTTCCTCAGCGGCTCGGACAGGGTCGGAGGTGGGAACTCTATGCAGGCGAGATTTTCCTTGTCCACGCAGAAAAGCGGGATATTGCTCCCCAGCGTGACCAGCCCGGTCAGCGTCTCCATCCGCTCGAACGGCGTGCTCCCGTAGCGCTCCTGGTCGTACCCCTTCTGCCGGTCCCAAATGTAGTTGGACACGAACACCGACCCCACAGAATGCGCAACGATGATGAGCGGCTTGTCCTGGTCGCCGAGTTTGGTCCGCAGCTGTTGGAGGCCTTGGTGCACCACGCCGTGGATCCTGTGATACATACTGTCGGGGCGGCCGCCGGAGGCGTGGTAGGAACTCATCGTGCCGAAAGCGTTCAGAAAGAACTTGCGCAGTTTTGCCCAGTTCAGGTCGTTGTTCGCCGCCAGGTCGACCCAGATCTGGTGCTCCCTGGCGGACAGAAGCGGAGCCCAGTAGACTCCCTGCCACGCGATCTCATCGCGGTTCAGCCCGCGCCCGGAAATCCTCTCACGCAGTTCGTAAACCATGTCGTGAGCGAAGTCATCGGCCAAAGTCCCCATACCATGTACAAGCAGCACCCCTACTTTCTTGTTCATGTATGCCCCCTTTGGCGCCCGCCCATTGGACAGGCGCCCAACGCAATGCCGCTCCGGCTCTGCCTCCGTCCCTGAGAAGAGAGTCCCAACCTACGCACAGCCGCGAGCCTTAATGTGACCAGACAAATATAACGGGATAATTCGAGGGCGCAACCATGCCTGCGCAAAGGGTGGGGGAGAAAAACCTTGTCATTCTGGCGGGAAAAAAGTAGTCTGCCGGGAGCAAAAGGATCCCTACAAGGAGTTAATAAAAATGAAACGTCTCGTAAATCTTTTCTCTCTGTTCATCGTCTTTGCCGCACTCACCGCACAACAGGTGGGTGCAGCCGACACCAAGGCTGGTGCAGCGGACAAGCCCAAGGCCATTCCCCTTTCGGGTAAGGTACTGGAAACGATGGACGGCGGCGGCTACACCTACGTCAATCTGCAGAACGGGCAGGAAAAGGTATGGGTTGCCATCCCGCTCACCAAGGTGAAGGTAGGGCAGCAACTGACGCTCATGCCGGGCTTCGAGATGAAGAACTTCACGAGCAAAGGACTGAACCGCAAGTTCGACAAGGTCATCTTCTCCGGTGGCCTCGCCAACGCCGAAAAGATCGAGATGAGCCCGTCCGCCATAAAAGCGGTACACCAGGGGGTCCCCGGTGCGCCGGGCGGAGCGCCGGCCGCGGCATCCAAGGCGGCACCGGCCGCAAGCGCGGCAAAGGCGCCTGCTCCTGCTTCGAAAACCAAGAAGGTCACCAAGGCCAAAGGGCCCAACGCCTACACCATCGCCGAGATCTACGCGAAGAGCAAAAAGCTTGAGAAAAAGCCGGTCGTGGTCCGCGGACGGGTGGTGAGGGTGTCGCAGAAGATCATGAAGAGGAACTGGATCCACCTCGCCGACGGCACCGGCTCGAGCGCCAAGAAAACCGACGATCTGGTGATCACTTCGCAGGAACTGCCCAAGGAAGGGGATGTGGTGACCGTTTCCGGTACCCTTTACAACAACCTCGACTTCGGCGCCGGCTACCGCTACAACGTCCTGGTCCAGGACGCCAAGTTCAAGAAGTAACGCCACCGACTTCCAGACGCCTCTTGTTCCCCCTCCCCTTGCGGGCCTGCGCCCCATAGCGCTTAGGTTCGCGACGGGGGGAGGGGGCTAGGGGGTGGGGGAAGTTGCCACCTCAGATGTGACGCCCTCTTCGCTGCCCTACCCTCTCCTGCTCCTCACGTCCTCGTTGAACTTCCGCATGTTGCCGCTCAACTCGCCGGTAAGCGCAAAATAGTCGTCAATCGCCCGTCCCAGCAGGAACTCCGCCTCATGCCGCACATCCATGTGCACGTACAGGTCGGTCTCGTGCGCCGCCGCTACCTCCTCGCGGGCCCGCGCTTTGGCGGGGCGCAGCAGCTCCAGCACCGATCTGAACGGGTTCTGCCTCTCGAGCGGTTCACGCAGCCGCAGCAACTCCCCAAGGATCTCCTCGGCGGCGCCGGCCAGCGTGATGACGCTGAAGAGATCCTTCTGGGCAAAATACAGCAAGAGCGCAGTCTCCAGTTGACGAGCGGCGATGTCCTGCTTGTGGTGTTTCTCGATGTTCACGGCTCCTCCTGCGGCGACAAGCGGCCAAACTGAAAAGGGCCGCGCTCCTGAGGAGGCGGCCCTTCATTATTACAAAAACTTCCGGCTTTGCAGCAAGGCTTAGGCCTTGGTGACCACGACCTTCAGGGTGGCGGCCACTTCCGGGTGGAGCTTCACGGCAGCGGTGAACTCGCCCAGGTGCTTGATCGGCTCGTCGAGCACGATGCGCTTGCGGTCGACTTCCACGCCGGCGGCTTTCAACTGCTCGGCCAGTTCCATGTTGGTGACGGCGCCGAAAAGCTTGTCGTCAGCACCAGCCTGGTGAGCGATGGAAAGGGTAATGCCCTCGATCTTGGCTGCGATCAGCTTGGCAGCTTCGAGAACTTTGTTTTTCTTGTACTCGAGGTGACGCTTGGCGTGCTCAAGGGCCTTCGCGTTCTTCTCGGTAGCCTCGATGGCGAAGCCTTTCGGGAGCAGGTAGTTCCTGGCGTAGCCCGGTGCTACTTTCACGATGTCGCCGATGTGGCCGAGGTTGTCTACGTTTTCTTTGAGAATTACCTTCATGTGTTGCCTCCTAGCCTGGTTAATTACAGGTTTTCCTGTTTATTGGGGGACCTGAAGTCCGCCCAGAGATCGAATACGCCCAGCGCCGCCACCGCCAGCACCATCATGGGCTGGAAGATCAGGAGCAGGCTTGCCAATAGTCTGATAAAGACCGGAACCTGCAGTTTTCTGAAGAAGAAGCTGATGATCGCGAAGCCTTGCGCCGAGTACACCGCGCCGAGTACGATCAGCACGTTCAGGGACGCGAGGTGCACGATGGTTTCCGGCACCAGGGTGCCGAAGCCGGCCACGATCAAAAGCCATATCAGCGGCTCAGGGTTCTTGTACTTTCTGAAATCCCCGACGTACAGCGGCATACGCAGGCGCGCCGCTATCCCGGCCACCAGCATCAGGTTCATGCAGGCGATCATGCCGTAAGCGACGGTGACCAGCGCCGGGTAGATGGTGACCACCAGCTGTCCGGCCTGATGCATCGAGTCCTGCAGCGCCTTGAGCTCGTCCCCCTTCACACCCGCCTTCTGGTAGATCTGCGAGGTCTGGTTGATGCTCGTCTGCACGCCCTTGCTGATCTTGGCGTGCAGGTCGGCTCCGGTTGCCATGCCGTAGACCACCGCCGCCATCAAAAGGACGGTGATGGTTACCGCCACCGAGTAGATGACGGAGCGAGCCCCCCCCTTGTTCCTGTGCAGGAACTCCGGAAGCGCCAGGGACAGTACGCCGGCTTGCAACAGGTAGATGGCCGTCGCGGCCGGGTCACCGACACCAAGAAGAATGGCGCAACTGGCAAGTACTACCGCCAGTCCGGTCCCCCTCCCCTGCTTCACCGCGTAGAACACGGCCGGAGCTGAGGCGAACAGGCCGGGGATGGTGCCGACCACGGGGAGATAGACGAAAGCAAGGAAGAGCGCCACCGTGGTGACGCTCCCCTTGACGACATCGAGAATCTTCCCCTGCAACGGACTCACCGTCAGCGGCACCTAGGCGGTTGCGTGGCTGCCGGCAATCGGAAGCAGCGCGATGTTCCTGGCGCGCTTGATCGCCTCGGTGATTTCCCTCTGATGCTTGGAGCAGTTGCCGGAAATACGGCGCGGGATGATCTTGCCGCGCTCCGAAACGAAGTAACGGAGGGTACGGGGATCTTTGTAATCGATGGTTACCTGCTTGTCTGCGCAGAAACGGCAGACCTTACGACGCTGGAACGGACGCTTCTTCCTCGGGCCGCTGCTGGTTCTCTGGGGTGCTCTTTCGTCTGCCATCTCTTATTCCTCCACCGTAGTAGTCGTTTCGGCCGGAGCCTCGGTAGCAGCCGCAGCCACTTCCTCGGTCCCTTCCTCGGCACTTTTGGCCGGAGCGGCTGCCGGTGCAACCACTTCCTGCTCGAGCTTCACGCTCTGGTACCTGATCACCTTGTCGTCGAGGCGCAGACGACGCTCCAGCTCTGCGATCAGCGGGGCATCTGCGTCGAAACGGAGGTAAAAGTAACGGCCACGGGGGTTCTTGTTGATCGGGTAAGCCAGTTTCCTGGTGCCCCAGTCTTCAAGCCTCTTGAAATCGCCGTTCATGCTGGCGATCACGTCCTGCACCTTGGTGGAAAGAGCTTTGATCTCTTCGTCACCGAGGTCCGGCTGGACGATGTAAATCGTCTCGTACATCCTGCTCATTGTTAAGCCTCCTCACGGTTTATTTAGCCCCGGTCCAACCCGGAGCAAGGAGATACGGCCCTTAGGCCGTTCTGGTGAACGCTGTTTATTACTACAGATATTAAGCTTTGACAAGGAAAACTTGACAAAGCAGGGCGAATAATTATTCGCCCAAGGCATTATCAATTACACGTTGAACCTGAAATGCATGACGTCGCCGTCCTGCACCACGTACTCTTTTCCTTCCAGGCGCATCAGGCCCTTCTCCTTGGCGCCGCTCTCGCCGCCGGACGCGATGTAATCATTGTAGGCGATCACCTCGGCGCGGATGAATCCCTTCTCGAAGTCGGAGTGGATCACGCCGGCGGCGCCGGGGGCCTTGGTCCCCTTGGTAATGGTCCAGGCGCGCACTTCCTTGACGCCCGCGGTGAAGTAAGTGATGAGCCCGAGCAGTTCGTAACCGGAACGGATCAGACGGTCCAGTCCCGACTCGGCAAGCCCCATCTCCTCGAGGAAAGCCTGCTTCTCCTCACCGGCGAGCTCAGAAATCTCCGCCTCGATGGAGCCACAGATGAAGACCACGCCGTTACCTTCCCTGGCGGCCAACTGGCGCACTTCCTCGACGTAGGGGTGTTTCCCCTCCAGGTCGTCCTCGGCCACGTTGGCGACGTAGAGAACAGGCTTAGCGGTCATGAGATGCATGTCGCGCAGGATCAGGCGCTCGTCCTCGTTCTCGGCCAGGTCGCGCGGCGAGAGCCCCTTTTCCAGGGTCGACTTTACCTTCTGGCAGAACTCGACATCTTCCTTCGCCTTCTTGTCGCCGCTTCTCGCCTGCTTCTCGGTGCGCAGGATACGCTTCTCCACAGTGTCGAGGTCGGCCAGCGCCAATTCGGTCTGGATGACCTCTATGTCGCGCACCGGTGAGACGCTGCCGCTCACGTGAACCACGTTCTCATTATCGAAGCAGCGCACAACGTGCAAGATGGCGTCGACAGAACGGATGTGCCCGAGAAACTTGTTACCAAGCCCCTCACCCTGGCTCGCCCCCTTCACGAGGCCGGCGATGTCCAGGAACTCTATGGTGGTCGGCTGCATCCGTTCCGGATGAACGATCTCGGCAAGCTTGTCCATGCGCGGATCGGGCACCGACACGATGCCGACGTTGGGATCGATGGTGCAGAAGGGGTAGTTGGCGGACTCGGCACCGGCCGAGGTGAGCGCGTTGAAGATGGTGGACTTTCCCACGTTGGGGAGACCGACTATGCCGCAGTTGAAACCCATGCTATTTCCTTTTGGTCGTTACTTCGCGTTGAAGATGCTCATGGCCTTGGGCATCCCTTCCTTGACCGCCATCTCCATGGCGTCCAGGGAGGTGTCCAGCACTTCCAGCAGCTCGTTCATCTCCTCTTTGGCGAAGTTGGTCAGGACGAAGTTCACCACGTCGCCGTGCAGCGGCCGGCCGATGCCGACGCGCACCCGGGCGAAGGCGTTGGAGCCCAACTCCTGCCCCAGGGAACGGAGCCCGTTGTGCCCTCCGTGACCGCCCCCTTCCTTGAGTCGCACCTTGCCGAACGGGATATCGAGGTCGTCGTGGATCACGATGAGATCAGACAGGGACAGCTTGTAGAAGCGGAGCGCCTCGGCCACGGAGCGGCCGGACAGGTTCATGAAGGTCTGCGGCTTGAGGAGATAGACCCGCTCGCCCGCCCAGTTGCCGTCACCGGCAAGGCCGGAAAAGGCCTTCCTGGTGACGGCGATGTTGGACAGGCTTGCCAAGCGGTCTAAAACCATGAAACCCGCGTTGTGGCGGGTCCATGTGTACTTGGGCCCGGGGTTGCCGAGCCCTACGATAAGTTTTGCTGCCATAACGGTCCTGGACTAGGCGGCGGCCTCTTCCTCGGTAGCAGCCTTGCGGCCAAGGATGCTGACCACCGGAGCCTTCGGATCGCTCAGGATGGCGGTGCCCACCGGGGCATTGATGTCGCCCACGTGGATGGAGTGGCCAATGACGAGCTCAGTGACGTCGACGTTGATGTGCGCCGGGATGTGAACCGGGAGGCACTCGACTTCAACGGTGTGCATGGCGAAGTCGAGGAAACCGCCAGCCTTCACGCCGGCCGGGGTGCCGACCAGGTTCAGCTTGACCTGTACCTTCACCTTGTCGGCGAGGTTGATCTTGTGCAGGTCGACGTGACGCGCGTGGTTCTTCAGGGAGTCGCGCAGCAGGTCGGCAACAATGACGTTGGCGCCTTCCAGCGCGGCTACGCCCTGCAGGGTCAGGATGTGGTTGCGGCCGCCTTCGCCGGCGATGGCTTCGGTCAGTTCCTTCAGCCCCAGCGAGATGCAGACCGGCTCGATGCCCTTACCGTACACGACGGCCGGAACGCGGCCCGCGGCGCGCAGACGACGGCAGATACCCTTGCCGGTTTTTTCCCTCAGTTCTACATTCAGCACCTGCTTACTCATACATCCTCCGATGTCAATCTTGGTATTTGATCTTCCAATGACAGTTTTATTTAAGTACTACACGAAAAGGGAGCTGACGGATTCGTCCTCGTGGATGCGGCGGATCGCCTCGGCCAGAAGGTCTGCTACGGAAAGCACCCTGAGCTTGTCGGTCTGTTCTGCCTTCTCGCCCAGCGGGATGGTATCGGTGATGACCACCTTCTCGATGACCGAGTTATTGATCCTTTCAATGGCCGGGCCGGAAAGGACGCCGTGGGTGGCGCAGGCATAGACGTTGGCGGCGCCGTGATCTTTCAGAGCCTGGGCAGCATGGGTCAGGGTGCCGGCGGTGTCGATCATGTCGTCCAGGATGATGGCGTTCTTGCCCTTGACGTCGCCGATCAGGTGCATGACCTCCGCCACGTTGGGCCCGGTGCGACGCTTGTCGATCACGGCCAGGGTGCAGCCGAGCCTCTTGGCGAAGGCACGGGCGCGCTCGGTGCCGCCTGCGTCCGGAGAAACCATAACCAGGTTGTCCAGGTCGTCGGCGAAGCGGCTCTTCAGGTGGGCCAGGAGAACCGGCGCAGCGTAGAGGTTGTCCACCGGGATGTTGAAGAAGCCCTGGATCTGGCCTGCGTGCAGGTCGATAGTAACTACACGGTCTGCACCGGCGGCGGTGATCAGGTCGGCCACCAGCTTGGAGGTGATCGGCGTCCGGGGTGCAGCCTTGCGGTCCTGGCGCGCATAGCCGTAGTACGGGATGACCGTGGTGATGGTCGCAGCCGACGCCCTTTTCAGCGCGTCGATCATGATGAGCAGTTCCATCAGATTGTTGTTGGTCGGGCAGCAGGTGGACTGAACCACGTAGATGTCACGACCGCGCACGTTCTCGCCGATCTCGACCATGATTTCGCCGTCGGAGAAGGTTCTCACCTTGGCCTTGCCCAGGGGGACCCTGAGACAGTCACAGATCTTCTCTGCCAGAACCGGATTGGAGTTACCGCTGAACACCCTGATCTTGTTTTCCATCAATGCACCGGCCCTCTTTGTTTTTTCTTTTATGATTGACTACTGGTGCACCGGTCGCGACGCCGGGCAGCCTGCATCCAAAACCCAGGAAACGCTACTTAATACAATAGTTGGCGGGTGAAGTCAATGGAAAACCTACCACCACCGGACTCCCGCGCCCCTTCACCCCGACAGCCTTGCTGCCGGCCGGCAGGCATCATCGCGACACCCTGCAAAAAGCCCCGACACATCAGAATGTTGACAAATAAGACTATAGTTAGTATGGAACGTTGACGATAAGAAGCCTGCCGAACATCACGATGTGTGCGAGGAGGGTAAAACATGGAGCAGCGGCGTTTTCACCGGATCACCTACAGTGCGCCCGGGGAACTGGTTCATCATGACATAAAATATCGTTGCCGCCTGGAGAACGTTTCCCTGCGCGGCGCCCTTATCAGCGCCGACGAGTGCCTCATGGTGCCGCTCCACGAGTCCTGCAGGCTCACCGTCCCCCTGCAGCCGGGGGGCGCGCCCTTGACCATCACGGTCAGCGTGGTGCACTGCTTTTTCTCGATGATCGGGGTGAAGTTCACCGGTTTCTCCGGCGACTCCGAGCAGAGACTGTTCGATCTGCTTAAAGAAAAGACTACTGAACCGGAGAAGTTACTGCAGGAGTGGGATAGCCTTAGGAAGGAAAGGGCCGATGCCGGCCAAGAGAAGACCGTCATTCCGGAACCGGCGCTGGCCATCTTCTGATCGCCAGCACCTCGCCCGTTCAATGTTTGGTGCGACTGATTTCTGAATCCTTGGGTATGCGTCTTTCGTAGGGAAGGCAACTATTGATGTTGAGCACCTCTTCGGCCAATGCGAGGCTCTTGTAGCGCAGGGAGACCTGTTCCAACTTGTCCTTCAAGCGCAGCAGGACATCGATACTCTCCGTTTTGGCGTATTCGTTGTACAGTTGCATCACTTCCAGGAATACCGCATCCAGCGATTCGTCCAGCGTAAGGGCCCGCCCCGTTTCCTGTTCCGCCGCGCCGGCACTCTCTTGGTTCCAATTCTCGCGCACCTCGTCTTTGAAGCGGCCAAGGGCTATTCTGTCGATCTTGTACTTGGCATTGCCGATTTCAAGGATGCTTCTAACCATGCCCTCTCCCGATACAGCTCAAAATCATTAAAGCAAGATGGAGCAATGATCGCCCCCATACAATACGGTTTCGGCAACTGCGTTGGAAACTTTAATGTTTTTGACATGAGCCGATGCTGGGACTGATACAAAGATGATCGCGGCTTTAAAAACGTTCCTTGACACGGTTCCTGCCTTGAGCTATCGTTCCACCAAATTTTCCACTCCATACGATACACGATAATACTAAACCATCCGCGAGGATGGGACGGAAAGCCTACAGGGTCTCACCGAGACAGCCGGGTCGCCGAAATATCACGAGATATTCGGCCCCGGCTTTTTTATTGCCCAAAATCCAGCCACCGTTGCCATCCCGACGCAAACCAGTTGCGTTGACAAGAAGGCTGGTCCACCAGGAGGAACCAGATATGAGCATGAGATCGTTACTGAGCACCTTGGCGGCAGGAGCAGCTTTATGCGTCCTCGCCACCGCGACCGCCCCGTCCGCGCAGGCCGGCTCCGTCGGCGTCAACATCAACCTCAACGGCTATCTCCCCGCTCCTCCGGGAGTACACATCTATTACGACTCCGGCCGCCCCTACTACGTGGAAAACCGTCAAAGGGTCTATCTGAAAAAGGAAAAGGAGCACCACGAAAAGGAGCACCACGACAACGGCAAGAAGAAAGGGCACAAAAAACACCACAAGGACTAAGCGTAAAAGGAGGTTTCCATCATGCGAAATAAGACTGTTGCCTTTAGATCCGTTATTATCGCGATTGGCGCCATTATTGCCGCCATGCTCTACCTCGGAGGCTGCGGCGGCGGTGGCGGCGGTGCCAGCACCGGAACCTTGAAACTCGCCATCACCGACAAGCCAAGCGATGCCTACCAGAACCTGGTCATCTCCATCAAGGAGATCAGGGTGGTCCCGACGGGACACGAAAACGCCGCTGATGACGACCCGGCCCTCCCCGTCCTGGCCAAGTTCAACCCGCAGGAAAAGGTCATCGATATCATGACCCTGCAGTTCGTCCAGCAGGCCCTGGGCGAACTCGTGCTACCCGCCGGAACCTACCGCCAGATCCGCCTGGTCCTGTACCCGAACCCCAACGGAAACCAGACCCCGGTCAACTACCTTACCTTGAAGAGCGATCCGACGAACAAGATCCCCCTGACCACACCGAGCGGCCAGACCTCCGGGCTCAAGATTCTCGGTCCCCTCGAGGTGAAACCGGGCGTGATCAACGCGGTCATGATCGACTTCGACCCGAACACTGCCGTGGTGAAACGTGGCAACAGCAACGAGTACAACCTGAAGCCGACCGGCATCAGGCTGATCCAGATGGCCAACATGCTGAACCAGTTCGGCTCCATCATCGGCAACGTCAGCAACACGCTCCAGAACTGGAGCAGCGCGACCGTTTCCATCAAGCGTCGCGGGACCATCAACGACGCCACCCCCATCGCCTCGGGCCAGATCTTCGCGACCTATACCAGCGGCAAGTGGCAAGCCCCCTTCTCCGCCTTCGTGCCTGCCAGCGACCCGAACGACCCGAGCTGGGGCTACAAGACCTTCGTAAGCTCCAACGGCTTCGCACTCTACTCCTCGGCAACAGTGCCGGTGGTGCAAGGGCAGGCCAGCGATCTGGGGCAGATCGTCCTTGTTCCGCAATAGCGGCGTCGTCATACCCCGGCCTTCCCCGCCACGGAGAGGGCCGGGAGCATTACCAAAAGAGGGAGAAGCAAGTGTATGCCTATAATTGAATGGAAGAACTGCTATGTGGTCGGCATACAGGAGATCGATCAACACCACCAAAGTCTGGTGCAGTATCTCAACAAGACGTATGACCACTTCAGGGAGGGGCACCCGTTGGACCCCTCAGTGCTGGAGATCCTCATCGATTATTCCATGCAGCATTTCGGCTGCGAAGAGCGCTGGATGGAGAACTCCTCCTATCCAAAGCTTGGGCCGCACAAGGAAGAGCACCGGCAATTCCGGACCAAGATCTCGCAATTGAAGAAAAAACAGGCGCTCGACACCAAGGCATCCGTCGAGCTTCTCTGGTTTCTCTGCAACTGGGTCACCCACCACATCCGCGAGACGGATGCGGACTTCGGCAGGTACCTGAACTCCCAGTCCCAACACGGGTGACAACAAAATAGCGACAATACTCAACCATCCGCGAGGATGGGGCGGAAAGCCTAAAGGGTCTCACCGAGACAGCCGGGTTGCCGAACTATCACCAGATATTCGGACCCGGCTTTTTTTGTTCCAACGCAGGATATAGGGGATATTATATAAAGGGTGCGAACGCATAGTTGCCTGCGAAGCGTGCACGAGCCCCCGCGTTCTCCCCTTTGCGAAGGGGAGACAGAGGGGATTTGCCATTACATATAACTGGAGCAACAAAAAGGAGGACAAGAGCATGAAAACCATGAAACTCTTGGCAGCTGCTGTCGCTGCCGTCTTGATGGTGGTTTCTGTAACACCCGCCTATGCCGGAAAGGAGTCGAGGAAGATCGAGGACTGCGTCGAGGTGGTCAAGGCGATCAAGGCAATCCCTGAAGAGGGGATTCCCCCGATGCTGTTGAAGAACGCGCAAGGCATCATGATCATCCCCGAAGTGCTCAAGGTGGGCTTCGTGGTCGGCGGCAGGTACGGCACCGGTGTCCTGACCGTGCGCAACGAGAAGGGAAACTGGAGCGATCCCGTGTTCGTGAAAATAGCCGGTGGCAGCCTGGGGTGGCAGATCGGCGCCGAATCGACGGACCTGATCCTGGTCTTCAAAACGAAAAAAGGGGTGGACGGCGTACTCAGGGGCAAGTTCACCCTTGGAGCCGACGCCTCGGTAGCCGCCGGCCCGGTCGGAAGAAGCGCCGAGGGGGCGACCGACGTCACCCTGAAGAGCGAGATACTTTCCTATTCGCGCAGCCGCGGCCTTTTTGCCGGGATTGCCCTCAACGGTGCCGCGCTCATGATCGACGACGATGCCAACGGCGCGTACTACGGCAACCTAGATCCCAGGACCATAGCGGCCGGTGAGGCCGGCAAACGCACCCCGGAAGTAAAGCAACTGCTCGACCTGCTGTAATCCCCCACCAACCGATGTGAACGCCGCCCCGCCAACTACCCCGGCCGGGGCGGCGATTCTCGTTCCGGCCGAAGGGAAGGAGTTCTCATTGAGTGATTTTTTTATCACGACGGTGAGCCTCCCGCCTTGCTACTCATATTCTCCGGTTACGTCCTCTCATAGGCTCGATTGGGTTAATGAATGCCTTGAGCGCCTTTATTTAACCATTTCAGGCAGTTGCCACTGCAGACAATGGCCCTAAAATGTGACGGGTGTTTTGATGCTGACTGAAACCTGTCGAGAGGAGACGACCTATGGCCTACGTAAAAATCGCAGTTGAGGTAAAAGGAAGGGATTCGGAATTGCTTAGCTATCTTTTCCGTATTGCCCGAGGTCTGGCAACATTGGCGCTGTACCAAAACGGCCCTATTGCGTTAGAAACGTTCCAGGCAGCCCTGAATGTTTATCAAGCTGCTTTCGAAGGAGGCAAAACAGGGAATCGCTCGGAGATTTTAAAGCGCAATGCCGCTCGCAAAGCCGCCACGGAGATGCTGAGGAAGATCATATCGTTCCTGCAATCCGTGGCAACGGAGGATGACATACCGTCTCTGGTACAAGCAGGTTTCAACGCTTGTATTCCTAAGATTCACAGGAAATCGGTGGTAGCACCTGCATCAAGCTGAAACAGGCATTAAAAACGACAGGTTAACAGCCAGATGATTCAGGTTGAATTAATATCCCCCGGGATCCATACATGGCCCGGGGGAGTTTTTCCCCGCCAAGGGTCCGTGACCACGTCCCTTTACCCAGGTCCACTCCACAATTGCCTTTTCCGCCGTCCCCCCAATTGACTCCTTAGCCTGGATTACCACAACTAAACGTCTATCACCAGAAGTGCGAAGGTTACCCACCCAATGGGCGAAGGTCATCACCCAACGGATGAAGGTCATCACCCAACGGATGAAGGTCATCACCCAACGGATGAAGGTCATCACCCAACGGATGAAGGTCATCACCCAACGGATGAAGGTCATCACCCAACCGATGAAGGTCTTCACCCAACGGATGAAGGTCATCACCCGACGGATGAAGGTCATCACCCAACCGATGAAGGTCATCACCCAACCGATGAAGGTCTTCACCCAAGCGATGAAGGTCTTCACCGAAGGACGAAGGTCATCACCCGACGGATGAAGGTCATCATCCAACCGATTAAGGTCATCATCCAACCGATGAAGGTCATCCCCCGACGGATGAAGGTCATCATCCGACCGATGAAGGTCATCACCAAACCGATGAAGGTCATCACCCGAAGAACGAAGGTCATCACCTGTGATGATGTGCGAGGGCTTGGCTTCACCAAGAGCCGTTTCGCCTGCCCTCCTCCCCTCGTCCTCGTTCCCGCAGCTATCCAACTCCCCTGTTATCAGCTCCCATCCGGACTCCTCACATCACGGCCTTGACTCCCACACGAACAGAGATAACATTTGCCTGTTTTAATTTGTTTATTTTCATGTACACCTTTTCTACCTCGGAGGGGAAAAAACATGACTGCTGCCAACGCCACCTTGGATAGGTTCTTTCGCACCGTCTCGAATGTTTCCATGCTGCTGACCGACCGCTGCAACTTGCGCTGTTCGTATTGTTTCATCGACTGCACGCCGGCAAACGACTCCAGGATGTCGCTCGATACCGCGAAGGAGATAGCCCGTCTCCTGATCGGGAACTCCCAGTACCCGCAAGTAGTCCTGCATCTGTACGGCGGCGAGCCGCTGCTGGTCGACGACGCCTGGTTCGCCGAGTTCGTCGCCTATGCCAAGGCAGTTGGCCAACAGCAGGGCAAAGGGGTGATTTTCCCCCTGAGTACCAACGGCACCCTGCTCGACGAAGCCCGCATGGCGAGGCTGCATGACCTCGGCATATCCTTCTCGATAAGCTGCGACGGGCCTCCCCATATCCACGACGCCTGCAGGGAGGGAGGCGAGAAGATCCACGAACTGTTCACGATGGCAAGGAAGAGGAACATCCCGGTCGGAGTGGTTGCCACCATCAACAGGCACAACTGCGACAGGATGTCAGAGGTAATGGAGTATCTGCGTGAGCAGGGGGTGGCGGGGATGATCTCGAACTTCGTGGTCGCACAGGGGCGTGGCGATGCCGAGCAACTGTCCGCGGACCAGATGTACCGAAGCACCGTCGCGATGATCGAACACATGCTGAAGACCAACCTGTCCGTGGATGACATGAGGATCGGCCGACTCGCATACCAATTCCTCTCAGCCCGCCATGGCAATATCACTCAGCCTCAATGGAACCGCTCCTGTGATTCGGCAGAGGACAAGGTCGGCATAGATGCAGAGGGAAACATCTTCGTCTGCGGTGGAACCAGGAACAGGGATTACCTGCTCGGCAAGTTGGGCGAGGAGATTGACGAGCGCGGGGTACAGCGGCTGCGAGATAACTTCCCCAGGAAGGGTACCTGGTATATCCGCTGCTTCGATTGCGAGGCCAACCACTTTTGCACCCACGGCTGCCCCATTTCCTGCGACCTCTCCGAAACCTTCCGGGAGAACCACTGCAACTACACCAAGCGGATGTGGACATACTTCTGTAACAACCAGGACCAGGCCAGGAAGCTTCATGAGATGACCATGCAGAAAATGCAGCAGTGCATGAAACCGCCGACAGGGAGTGACGACCGCCACCGGTGTCAGCGCGATGCCGGAGCACAAGGCGGTCAGTAGCACCTGGTTTCAATACCCACAAAAGGAGAAAGGAGGACGAACATGATTACCAGAGGACTAGACGGAACTTTTTACGAGATTCCTGACGACACGGCCGACCAGTACAAGGTCCCCCAGGAAGAGGTCCAGGCGAAACTGGGCTCCTGCGGTTGTTCCCAGAACGCCCAGATGGGGATGGGGCAGGAAATGATGGGTCCTCAGAGCAGCGGCAGCCCTCAGGGGGTGGTAATTAACGTCATCAACCCGACCGCCGTGCAGAACCCGATGATGGGAGGACAACAGCCACCGCAACAACAGGGGGCGAAGTCCTTCCTGCACGGTGCCGGTGAAGGCGCTCAGGCGGAAGGTGCAGCAGGGCAGCTGACGGGAACCTGCTATAGCTGCTACTGCTATTGCTACAGTTGCTACTGCTACAGCTGCTACTGCTACAGGACCTGCTACAGCTGCTATGTTCAGCCGGTCTGACACCGGGAAACAGCGGCAGCAGGAGTAAGGCCAAGACCTATACGGTTCCTTGGCCATAGAGGGTTGGCCGACGCCAACCCTTTTTGTTTATCAAGCGCGCTGCGTCTCGAAGCGCCCCTTTGAATAATAGCCTTGCTGATCGTGACGGGAGCACCTTTGCGCTATGGAAACTCAGGACGATTAAGCGTAGAATTAGCTCTAGATCATGAACTTGATCTATACGCCAAGACACGCCAGGAACCGACGCATGAAACGAGGTGCGCCGCGGAGGCGGAAACCTCGTCGGTGCATGGCAATGGAGGTTTGTATGCAAAAGGATCTGCTTAAAAACAAAGAGTTCGATCTGGTCAGCGTCATTTACAACGCTTCACAGGCCGCCGAGACCTGCAGCCAGTACATAAAAGACGCCGAAGGCGATCAGGAAGTGGAAAGGTTCTTCAACGACGTAATCGATTCCAACTCCAACTTGGTCCAAAAAGGCAAAGACCTGCTCAAAAACAGGATCTAGGCACACCATGAGAGCGTAAAGCGTGAAGAGGGGACCGGCCGGAAGGCCTGCCCCCTCTTTTTTATTTCGGATGCCTTTTGGGAGCCGGCAGGTGCCGCCCTATCTTGCACGGCGACTCCGGACTACGGAAGCACGGTGACCACACCGGTGGCGAGGTCGTATTTCGCCTTCACGAGCTTCACCTTCCCGACTTCCAGATACTCCTTCACTATCGGGGAGTTCACTTCGATCGATTCGGCCACCTTTTTGATGTTCTCAACGATGCATTCCTCGACCACCTCCGCCTTGGTCCCGGTCGGGTTGGTGGCCAGCACCTCGGTCACGGCCGGATCGATGGCTTTCACCAGGCTGTCAATATTCTTTGCAGGCATGGTTCCGGTGACGTGCGAATCGTAGGTGGCGGTTACAGCACCGCATTTGGAGTGGCCAAGGACCATGATCAGCGAGGCCCCCAGATGCTCAACGCCGTATTCGATGCTGCCCAACAGCTCGCTAGCCGAGGCGATGTTGCCGGCCACGCGGGCAACGAAGATTTCCCCCAGTCCCTTATCGAAGAGGATCTCGGGAGGAACTCGGGAATCGGAACAGGTCAGAACGATAGCGTAGGGGTGTTGCCCTGCTACCAGATCGGTTCTGCGTGCAGGAGTCGACATCCTCTCCAGATGTTCGATCTCACCTCTTACGAATTCCCTGTTCCCCGCCATCAGCATGCTCAGAGCCTGATCCGGTGTGACCGCTGTCGTGGTAGACGCAGCCCAACTTGCCGAAGCGGAGAGCAGACTTCCTGCCAGTACCAAGAATACAGCCAACTTTTTGAACATTAATCCTCCTTTGGTGCCCGAAGGGCCTGTAGTCGCAGCGTGACCGCCACCTGAATGGGCGCACACTCTAGGGGATCGACACCAATATTGCAACAGATTTAATGTGAGCGTTATAATATCAACACCAAGAGATTGATTATTTATAATCGCCTCCACAATTGACATCAGAAATGGCCGGTATAAAGGAAATCATGAGTACGCACCAGTAGTGATCCCAATCGAGGAGGAACTGCCCTATGTTGAAAAGACTCGGCTATTTCCTGCTTTTAGGCGCATCGCTGACTGTGACGGCCGGCTGTGCAAACCGTGCCACCGGGACGTTGACTGCCGGAACCGATCTTAGCAAACTCAAGACTTTCTATGTCGTACAGGCGCCCGACGACAAAAGGAACACCTACCGGCTCATCAAAAACAATTTGGAGAAGAGGGGATTTGGCGCCACAACCGGTCCGGAGTTGAAGTCGCCGAGCCAAAGCGACGCGGTGGTTACCTATGTCGACAAGTGGATGTGGGACATAACCATGTACATGCTCGAGCTCACCATCATCTTCCGGGACCCTAAGACCGACTTCCCTTTGGCCACCGGCAATTCTCTCCACGCCTCCCTGACCAGAAAATCCCCGGAGGATATGGTTGATGAAGTACTGACCAACATTTTCCACGCGAAGCCTGCACAATAAGGAGACCGCCATGCGCCAGAGCGATGGAAGACCCGCAGGTGCCGCCCTCATATGGAAGCTGCTGACGCTCTTTCTCTGCGTCGCCACACCGATGGTTGCCGGCTGCTGCACCACGGCCACGCACGAAGGGATGACCCCGTCGACATTTGAAACAGGAGCAAATTACCAGAAAACGGTGAGTCTGAGCGTGGGAGGTGGCAAGGAACTCGACGAGTTGGGAAGAACATGGATATCGAACGAAGAGTTCAGTAAGGCGCTAATGGCGGCCATAACCAAGGCAGGTACTTTTTCACGAGTCGTTGAAGGCCGGCAGGGGGACTACCTTCTCTCGGTGATGATTTTCTCAATAGAGCAACCTGTTTTCGGGATGGCCTTTACCGTGAAGATGGAGGCAGGCTGGACACTGAAGCGGATCGCCACCGGCGAAACGGTATGGCAGGAATCCATCAAGTCCGAACATACCTCTACAACGGGGGATGCCTTTATCGGGGCTACCCGGATGAGATTGGCTACCGAAGGCGCAGGGCGGAAAAACATCAGTCAGGGATTGGCGAAGATTTCCAAACTCGGCCTTTAAGGATGAACGTGAACGAAAAAAGGGTTAGCTCATTGAGCTAACCCTTTTCTTATTGGCTGGGGCGCCAGGGATCGAACCTGGGAATGACGGGATCACTGTAACCGCTTGATACTTCTAGAAACCTAGCTAGACCCGAAGCTACTCAACAAGACCATTTACCCTAGTTTTAGTGGTATTGTGTAATCAAATGTGTAACCATACCTGTAACTCATTTTCATTACGATAACAAGCAGTTCCTTAACTAAATCACGTTTCCAGAGCTTCCGCAGCTGTAACCAATTTATCTGGTTTCAGGTGGGCATACCGCTCTGTTACCTGAATGGTGCTGTGACCAAGCCACTCCTTAACCGTGTACAGGTCAATTCCCCTATCCAATAGTCTGGTAGCGCATGTGTGCCGCAGAGCATGCATGACGAACTCCCTATCATCATCGAGCATCATCCTCTTCCGACTCCAGTTCCATGCCTTCTGCGCTTGGTATATGTCGATGGTGAAGGGCTTAAACCAGTCCCCTGCCTGTCGTGCCAACAGTATTCCCCTTACCTTCTTCGTCATGGGAATGCTCCTGGGCTTGTCTCCTTTGTTGATCCAGATGCTAATGAGGTTGTTATCCCAGTTGATATCCTCGTACTTGAGATTCAAGATCTCCGATAACCTGCATCCGGTGTCAACCAAGACCTCTACCAAGTCAGCCGCTTCAGGGTAGTAGCTCCTCTTCGTGGAATGATCGGTATCCCGTAGCAACCTGACAACGGTGATCTCCTCTTCCTTGGACAGTACCCGAATCCTCCCTTTGCTCTCCTTCTTTAATTTGATATGTTCCCATGGTTGCTGGTGGTGGCGTAACAGGGTCTTCATTGTCGCAAGATATCGGTTGATGGTAGCTCCCTTGACACCTGAATCCTCCAACTTCTTGACCATACGCTTGATGGTCTGGTCCTCGATCTTGCAGAGGGGTATGTCTCCTATCAGGTCCATTGCACGTTCTGCTAACCTCTTAGCCTTGAGTCCATCCTTGTTATCCTTCCATCGTTCGTCATAGGTCTTCTGGATGGCAATGCTCAGGAGCATCCTTGCTGCTCTCTCCCTTTGGGATAATGCACCTTCGACCATCATCCTCTTCTTCTCGACAGCTTCCACTAACTTGGCTTCCCTTTTACTGAACTTGCCGGTACTCCTGCTGACTCGGACTCCATCAACTGAGAAGTTCATGTAGAACACTGCCTTATCTCCTCGTTTGTAGACTGCCATGGTGATACCTCCTTGGATTTAGGTACAAAAATAGGAGCTTGGTGGCTCCTTGGTTGACTGCTAGCTGGACATTGGGATTAATGAGTAATGAGAATGGTGATTCGGCTTCCATATTTTCGATCTGACGGGTGTTTGTTACTTGGGACAGGTAAGAGACTGGGTTCAACTAGTGGAATTAGTGGAGGCTTAGTTTGAGAAGGGAATGATGGAAGGAGACGGGTCTGGTATCAGGGGAGTCACAGGGAAAATAATTAACTTGCCTTTAATATCAACTTCACTAGTATGCATTCAATCTTCCTTTCACTTGAGGTCTGACATGGCTAGATGCACCTACATCAACTCCTGTCCTTTCCCGAAGGACAAGCTGACGAAGATGCCTGTGACCACTGGCTATATGGTGGACCAATACTGCAATTGGGACTTCACCAGATGTAGGATTTACAGGACTGCTGTGGAACGTAGGATTGACATTTCAAGCGATGGGATTCATGAGGAGTGCGTTTCATCTGAGAAAATATTGAACTTGCTGATATGTGGAGGGATTGGTTAGGAGGAAACTACTCGGCTTGCTTGCAGGAGGTAACGAGGTGCTGAAGGGCTTTCTGGTCTGATGCTGGTAGACTGGCAATGTTCTGGATCAGCTTGTATCCGTTCTTCATCAGGGAGGTAAGGTCTGTCACCATCTTGAATATGGTCGGATAGGTGAGTGCTCTTGTATCAAGAGCCGAGTACACCATTTGATAAACTCGATTGCCACAAGTCCCGCATATCACTGTTACCGCTGAGTCCGATGCTGGTTTGAATCCGGTAGATGTCAATGTACCATACTTGATGCCGTGAATCGTATCCCCCTGCCTCATGGCCCTACCGCAGTATTCGCAATTCATATATGCCCCCTTTCAGCAAACGAGTAGTAACTGTCACCGATAACGATATGGTCGAGTACCCTGACACCGATGAGGTCTCCTGCTTCTTGGAGCCTTCGGGTAATGGTGAGGTCCTCAGTTGAAGGTGTTGGGTCACCAGTAGGATGGTTATGCAAGAGGATTACTGCTGCTGCCGATGACAGGAGTGCTGTCTTGAAGAGTTCTCTGGGGTGGACAATGCTTTGGTTAAGGGAGCCAGTGCTTACCATATCGCAACAGACGATACGATTCTTCCCATCGAGGTGGAGAGCAATAAAGTGTTCCTTGGTCTCATGTCTCAGGAAGCTGAAGGTGTCAAAGACCTGGGATGCTGACGTGTATCGGGTATTAGGCTTAAGATATTCGGTGATGATGTCGTTGACGGTGATGGTCTGATAGACGGCCTTGATGGTCTTGAGCTTAATGGTACGTGGTTTAGGTGATGGGACTTCTTCTGGACCAAACAGGGTGTCGATGGTCATAGTGGTTCCTCCATTAGTTTTAATGTCTGACGCTAACAACATGAAATACTGATCTAAGATGCTTGCTCTTTCACCACGTGATTTTAATCACTTATCCACCTCCTCACATTTGTTACAGATGTATAGTAGGAATTGCATACAACCCACACTTACCTTCGTCACACAAATAAATATTGACACGTAATTACGACTAGTTAGATAAATGTGCAGAAAATGTGCAAGACGTAAAAGTGCCTATTTTTGCGTCACAACAAATATGCTTATCCACAGGTTTCGAGGATTTATCCACAGACATAGTGGAAAGGTGTTGAAGATTGCAAATGTTATGAGATAATAATGAGATTAGGGATACAGGTAATTCCAGCGACAGACAGCCTCCGCAGGCAGAATATGGTCAATTGTCTACAGCTTTTTGACTCCCACACTGGTATACAGACCACAAGCGTATCGAATCGTTTAACTCGGCAATGAGGCAATAATGAGACAGGAAACTACAGCTGGTGGCAAAACGATACTTCTTGTCGATGATGAGCCACAATTACGGGCGATGTTTCATGACCTCCTGGTTCGTCAAGGCTACAATGTGATACAGGCAATTGATGGCCAAGATGCGCTAGAAAAATTCAAGCAAAACCAGCAGAATATCAGTTTGGTTGTAACTGACATCGTCATGCCTCGAATGGACGGTATCTCAAGCTATAAGATCATGAGAACCATAAACCCTTCTCTTAATGTGATCTATATGAGCGGATATGTCCCAGAGCGCCCACTTCCCGAAGGAGTTAGTATCCTCGTTAAGCCCTTCTCTCCTGTTGATATCCTTCAAGCTATTCGCTCAATCCTAGGTGACTAAGCGCCATATCAATAATCACATCAGGTAGTCCATTAGTTTCAGTACTACGTCTATAGCTGGTAGTTGTTCCCAATTTAGACCGAACACGTCCTCGATATGCTTAGGGGAGTGCATGTAGAAGCTGTTGATGGGGAACGGCTCTGGTGACATGTAGGCGTTTAGGCCAACAGTGCCATGCTCTCTGTTGACGGTCAGGACATACAGGGCGATGCTCTCACTGAAGATGTAGATGGTGTCCTTAGTCCCGGCGTACTGGTGGTAGTTGTTCCCCTTGTGCTTGAAAATCAGGCTGTTGATGTGGATGCCGTTACTGTCCTGGTGGGTGTGCAGCTTGAGTTCTGGGGTGATCGGTGTCATTGCCATTGGTCTTCCTCCTTTGAAATTAAAAGCCAGACCTTTGACGGTCTGGCTTTTGCGATATTACAGATAGTTATGTGAAATTATTACGAACTGGAATGGTTGGAATGGATATGTATGATCGAGATGATCGGCAGGGAATATTGGGAGTGTCAGGTGCTACTTACTTTTTAGCTTGCATTAATATATTGACCATATATGATTAGTGCAGACAAATCAAACGGCCACAGTTTCAGGATTATTTGCTCGTGGCACAGAAAGGATACCAGGATACCCAATATGGCAACCAAACAACTGAGGCATTACCCCTGTTACTGGTGTGTTTGCTTAGGTGGAGCATTCCACTGTAGAAGCATGTTTAAAACTGCAGAAACCGAGTGTTTCTCGAAGAGACCAAAGCCCAAGAGAATTGAACCCACGAGGTAAAATCAAAGTGTTGCGGTTGTGATATTCTGGTATGCCTGCTAACCCCTTCCCTTTTGGGCAGTTCCACTCTACCGATTATGTCACCCCGTCGCGGAGGCACTTATGCCAAAAGCATACAGTTATATGAGGTTTAGTACTCCTGACCAGGCAAAAGGTGATAGCAAGAGGAGGCAGTCCCAACAAGCTGAGGAATATGCAGCCGCTCATGGCTTAGAACTTGATGACAAGCTAACCTACAGTGATTTCGGGGTGTCAGCGTTCAGAGGTGCAAATATTGAGATAGGTAAGCTTGGTCAGTTCATGGAAGCTATAAGGCGTAAGGAAGTCGAAAGCGGTAGCTACCTCTTAGTAGAATCTCTGGACAGAATAAGCAGAGATGTCATTTTGCCAGCTCAGAACATATTTACTCAAATAATATTAGAAGGCGTAACAATCGTTACACTAGCTGACAGAAGAGTTTATTCTGCCGAATCTGTAAACAAATCACCATTTCTGTTAATTGAAGCAATAGTGATTTTGATCAGAGCAAATGAAGAATCCGAAATGAAGTCCAAACGACTTAAGTCAATGTGGGAAAATAAACGTAAAAACGCTTTCACGCAAACATTGACAACAGTAGGTCCTGGTTGGTTAAAATATAACAAAAAAACTCAACAGTTTGAGGTCATACCAGAGCGTGCCGCTATAGTGAATAGGATATATACCGAGTACCTGAGCGGGAAGGGGTATTTGACTATTGCACGAACCTTACGTTTGGACAAGGTACGTACATGGACGTTTAAGAAGGGAGAAAAATCAATTTGGCGAGAACATTACGTCAGTAGAATATTAAAAAACCCAGCGGTTATTGGCACCTTGACTCCACACGTAATGGGCCATGGTAATGGTAAGATCCAAAGGATACCCTTGGAAGGCATCAAAAACTATTACCCCCCTGTTATCTCCGAGGAACTGTATGAAAAGGTGCAAGCTAGGCGGCGTCAATATAAAACAAGATACTGTGACTCAGCAGCTTTAAAAAACATTTTTTCAATGATTGGAAGATGTCCTCAATGCAATGGTCGTATGATGTACCTCAAGAAAGGTCCACGTTGGGATTATATCATCTGCACCAACGCACAATATCAACAAGGTTGTACCACGAACAATATCCCCTATGGCAGACTCCAAACTGTATTTCTGTTAGAGTTCGCCAAAGCTTTATCGGAATTCCCGTTTATCAATCCAGTGATCAGTAAAACCAGACTTGGGGTCGCACATCTTAAAGAAAGACTTAGACGTGCCACGGTGAGACAAAATAAACTGCTTAACAACTTAAAAAAAGGACTAGAGCTTGAATGCTATCAAAGTACAATGAGCTTAAATATGGATTTACAAACACTTGAGACCACAATTGACGATTGCCATAAAGAACTAATACGGTTAAATTCACTACACAACGATCATAATTTAAAACAAATGAACCTGCATATACATGATTTCATAACAAACGCATCTGTTGACTATATCAATCGTGAGCTTCTAAATAAATTGCTTAGGGCCATGTGCGAAACAATACTCATTTCTCATAATCTGATCGACGTTAAATTCAAAATGGGGCCTAGGCTTTGTATTGAATACGACAAATATGTCTCTGAGTACGAATACATAACTAAATATTAAAGAGTGAGTTGATATGTTCAGATAACACGATTAATTTTAGTGCGGATAAGAATCTTAGCAACAACATCTAAAACTTCATTTTGATAGCTGCCCTTAGCAATTAATTTCAATCTACGACACAACCACTCATTATCTAACAGTTCCCACCCCTTATGATTAAATAATTCTTTAACTGCTATTTTGTCTTTGTCAGATGAAAATTTACCTACCGCAAGGCAGATAATAATTTTTGGATCAGCAAGAATGGACTTAGTTCCAAGCAGTTGTGTTATCAAGCGTTGCACCACCACCTCGCATAAATATTGCTCGTTGAAAATTTTGAATCTACTCTTAAGTTTTTCATTTGATCCTATAAAAGCATTTATGCCAACACCTCGTGAATCTAGGTAAGACTTGCACTCAATAATTCTCAACTCATTGGTTCCTGCCTTATAAGCAATTAAATCAAGCTCCCATCTCGGCGATGATGGGCGGCGGATGGCACACTTTTCTTCTTTTGTTAATTCGACCTTGAAGCTAGGTCTGACCCAAAAGCCGTCACGTTCAAAAATTGATGCGACTAGTACTTCAAAAGCATCCATTTGAACCTCCCACCGGTACGCATAATAGGGCTACACATCTTTGAATGATGGCATGAGGAACACTGAACTGAAATGCAAAATTAGGGCTTCAAAATAAAGCCATGAAGTTGCTGTGGTGGCCTTGGCACTCCTGAAAGACAATGCCAACACCGGCGTCCAAATATGCCAGTCTCCATACCCTGAATCGGATCAACATCAAGATAAAACATGGCTCCGCAAACTTCACATGGGACCGGTTCTTCTGCACCCCGCTGGTAACGGTTCATAACACCCCATACTTCATGGCAAGCATCCTGATAATTGAATTCGTGCACTGAGCTTTTAAAGTTCTGGTAATTAATAGACGTAGACAATTTCAACATCAGGTCCGTGAACTTTTCTTGTGTAATAAAAACCCTATATTTATAATCACGATTAGGTAAATGCACAATTTCTTCATCTGGAAGTAACATTTCAAGGTGTTTTCGTTTCCTTGCTCTAACTGCAAGCTTTTCTGAATCAAGATCAGACCTGACTACCGAGATAAAACCAACAGATGTAAATATCCACATCGTAAACACCTCCACCTTGCCAAAGGGGACCGTTTAGTTCCAGCGCCTAGCATCTGAAGAAGTGATGGCCACTCAGAAGGTTATCGTATGATTTTACCCCCCTTTTGGGGACAGGCAAGAATGGTGGTCTGGGGCTTTATGGTGGCACAGGTTATCGAGGAATACGTTTCTCTCATGCGGTGAGAGGGGTGACGCTAACTTGCTACTGACCATCCCGGAGTGGTTGACTGCTGAAAGGGATCACTACTACTTGGGATATGTGGCGGGTTGTTTATGCTGCGGTATCTTCTGTTGCTTCCTCTTCTACCTCCTTCCTGTTGATGATGTAGTCGCTGGACTTCTGAGCTTGGGCTGCTGCATGGATCAACAACGTCTTGTCGTCCTTTAGAGCCTTCAACCATCCAGCGATATAGGCAGCAGAGTTCTCCACAGTCTGATTCTCGATACCAGTAATCCCACATAGGAAAGCAGCCCCCATCTCTGCTACCAGTTCTTCCTTGGAATATTCATGACTCCCGAAGTAAGCAGGCTCCATTATGCCTTTTCGTCCTACTCTGCTGGGATGTCCGGTACTATGGGCCAATTCATGAAACAAGGTAGAGTAATACTCTTCTGGTGATTCGAAGGCCTCTGCTACAGGCATTTTGACGTAATCTAGAACGGGGGAGTATGAGGGCTGATTACCTCCATAGTGGATCTGGGGCTTAAGAGGCATACCGGATATGATCTGTTCGGCTCTGTCTATGGGAGTGAAGGGATTCATGATGACATCTGGTGATGGCGGTGCTTCTATTCCCTCTGTCTGCTCAATATTGAAGACCGAGTAGTATCTTAGTAATGGCGCATTACCATTCCTGGTCTCACCAGTATCAGCATCATCGGCATCCTTGCGGTCTATCCATTTCCAGAAGATTACCGGCGACGATTTCTCTCCTTTCCGAACATGACCACCATTGTCTTGGCACTGCTTGAACGTCAGCCAATACGGACTGGTGTACTCCTGGCAGGCCAGGATGAAGACGTTGACTCCCCGATACTCCTTCTTGGTTACCAGGTTCTTCGGGTAGTTGGATGCTGAGTGCCATGTTTTCCTCCATGGTACGGTTCCACCTTCCAATAGTTCCACGATCTTGCTGTTAATCACGTCATAGGTCTTACACATGGTACTTCTCCTTCTACCGGCTTACCATTAGCGTCTGACTTCTTCGATTGGTCTGATCTGGTAGCCTTCGAACAAAAAAAAGAGGCACATCCGTGATTATGGACATGCCTCTCTTAATTTAGGTAGCCAAGTTAAGAATACAAATACAACAATTTCTACATGCTCACTCTCTCCTCTGGCCTGACATACTGGAACTAAATTTCTATAGGGAGCATTACGTTGTCTAACTTTTAAATTAGTGTAAAAGTGATAAGTTCTGATTCATTACGTCTACAATCCAACTGTACCTAATTTGTTCACAACCATGTCTAAGTTGAATAAGCCTCTACAAAGGCATTCTACAATTCGGTATAAAAGTTTGGAATTGCTTGACCAATTAAGGTTGTTTACTTTGGGTGCTATATTTAGAGTGGCCAATAACCCTTAAAAATCGTCGAAATGATCTTGAGTTCAAAGCAATATTCATAGGATCAACACACTTTGACATTTCTACAGAATCTATACCTTTCTTATATTTTGTCTTGTTAGCAATAGAGTTTATAAGCTCTTCTGCTTTTAAAACATTATCGGCTTTATTTTTACAAACAGAGTTTATAAAAGCTTGAGACAATTTAAACCTATTAACCATTTTTGATATTCCATTATGATCAGCTATAAGCCAATTTTCAAAACATTTGTTTTTTACTACTGCAGTGATATTAGGTAACTTCATGTCACTTATAGCTTTATTAATACTATCAGCAAAAGCGACGTGACACTCCCGCCTATCATCTAAATCAATGAGTAAGACAATTTGATCAACATTTTTTGCATTCAATATTTCAATTTTCCCACAAGCCGATCTTACAATTTGGTGAGGAGTCGCCCTTGGCTGCAAATCAGAATATAATGGTGCCACGATCTGAGTACCTGCAATTTTGATTTTATCCACAATAAACCGGAGAGCTTGTGACTCTGCTTGGCCATCAACAATAATCCCAATCTTCACAGAACCCCTCCAGGTATAGCATTAGGGACAAGGCCACTATCCAAATAATCAGATAACTTGTACTTGCCCTTCTCCCATGACCTATCAATATCAGGGTCCAGTTCAATTAATTTTTTAATCTTAGTTTCACCTTGTTGTTTATAAATAATCCAAGCTTCTGATGGATTGATTAAATCAATCAACACAGGAGAATGAGATGTTATTATCACTGTTTTTTTCTCACTCAATGATCTTAACCTCATAATTAATTTTCTGATTATCCATGGGTGAACAGAATTTTCAGGTTCTTCTATGAAGAGAAGCGTACTCCTAGGATCAACAGTGGATACGAGCATTGCCAGTGTTTGAATTGTCCCATCTGAGATATCTTCAACTGTCCATGGCCTATTTATATTTTCTTCTTTAAAGAATAAACCTAAGGCCTTAGTGTGAAGATAGCCTACGTGGATGTTTTCGAGCCAAGGAACTACTTCTTTCATTGCGTCCTTGACAACCTCCCAACTTGCTGGATGCTTATGCATAAGCCAATCAACCATTGCAGGAAGATTTTCACCATGAAAGGACAATGCCGGATTTGGAGTTGGTATCCCTGGTTTTCTAGAAATGTCCGGAGAAAATCTGAACACAGTGAAACCAGACAACAATGAAATAAATCTACGAATAATATAATTGTTGACAGTAGAAATCATCAGCTCCTGCGGTGACAGAAGTTGTTCATAATCCTCCGAAGGGCTTGTGTTTAAACGTAAAGTATTTTTAAAATAATTGGTAAGAGTATTTTGAGTGTAATAAGCGACATCAATATTATTATCGGATCGTGATATTTTTACAATATCTTTATAATTAACCAACCCCCTCTTGCCGTGTTCTCTAATAGCAACTGAAAACACCTCGCTTACTACTTTATATTCTGATTTAATGCCTTCTGACTTGGCCTGAAATGAAAATTCGTGTTTATATTTTATGGAATTATAGGGAGATTCGGCACTAGATCGCCTTGACTGTGTGAAATTATATACTCTTTTAGTTTCTACATCAGACAAACTCACTTCGATAACAAATGTGATTGGTGCTTTTGATCTGCGCATCATTCTGAAAGCTATATTCTCATATCCACCTTTAATTGAGACTGCCATCTCTAAACCGAATTTATATACCTTTGATAAAAAATCAATAGAATCTGCAAAGTTAGTTTTGCCTGAAGCATTAGCTCCAATAAGTGTAGTCAAACCTGTCGGAACTATTTCGACGTTCCTAAGCGATTTATAATTATGCACAGAATAACTTACAATCTCCATATGAGTCTCCGATATAAATTTTGTGTCTACTTCACACTTGTTAAATGGTATTGTAATAGCAACTTCGCCACTCACTGGCTACTGACTGCCTTATACCACAAAAGCCACCCGCCATGAAAGCGTAGGTTTCCACGTCAAGTAGACATTTCATAAGTAGAGTTTCTGGTGTAGCGGTTCATGTAATCCACGGGGGTCAGATCTTGTCTAACACTTTACTCGCTAAATCGTCGCTCTCGATTGTCCATGAAAATGATGAAATCATCAACTGTCTCCCATTACGCAGCACCTACCTTTGAGCCTAATAAATATCTGGTCCTCTTCCTTTAAAGCCCCTGTTATCCCCCCAGCCGCTTGCTCTGCTTTTTTGGTTCGTACCAAATATGAAGTAAAGTAACATTCCCAGAAGTGGTAGAAATATAACCAGTAGCATCCATACTGTTTTATTTGATGAAACGGTAAAGTCACTTTTTACGATATCTACAATCGTTGATATCCAGGCAACAAATATCGCCCCCCCTATCAACAGCCATACAGCCATAAACTTAACAAATGCGTTGGCAGCTCTTTCAGCGTTTTGGGTGTTGACAGCTAAAGCTCTAGCCTGCTGCTGTCTCACTACCTCCATTGCTCGTTTTTGCTTCTCAAGATTGGCTTGGTAAATAGTGGCCTGGCTCTGTTGGGTGGTAGGCTGTATTGCAGGTGGTACGTAAGTCTGCGTCATCGTGGGGCTGGCCAGTTGGTTTGTTCCAGTGCTGGCTTGTGGATTCATAGCCTTTGACTCTGAGGTAGGTTCAAGGGGTTGCCTTTTACGGTACTTTGCGGGTACAGAAGAAGGGTTGTCCGTAAAGTGAACCCCATTTGCATCTTCCCACTTGTATACCTCGGCATTTGCCACAGAGATGGTTAAAACCAATAATATAAACATGACCATAGATCTCATATTTCACCTGACCTTACTATTATAGTTGAGGGTCTGGTAGCCAGACCCAACATGCTGGCATGGATACACGACGACTACCTATTCGTCCTCCTCAGACGCTCCTTCGGGTTATCAAACTCAACCTCAGCAGGATCAAAATGCTCAGGGTCGAAGATGTCTCCCTTCTGAGCTTCAATACATTGTACAGTATCCTCATATTCAGGATGTTGGGGATTTCCCAGCACTTCCAGCAAATAAGGGTATCGCCAAGCACCACCACTATCCTCAGGTGGACATGCACGTTTCCCTTTAATGCATCGAGGGTATGTTACACCTGGTTCTGCTGGCCGGATCTCCTCGAAGTCGATCTTATGTCTCCAATCATCTCCGTAGTCGTAGGTGTACATGAACGTGCGGGGGATTATCGTCTCGTACTTGGATATCTTGTGTCTCCAGCCAGCAAGTATCCGGTCATTTGCTAGCATGAAGCTGCCGTCTTCCCTTGGGATGCCGAACACAAAAGTCTCGCCTGTATTAGCTTGTATCCTGAACTCGTGCTGGTGATAGTCGAGCCACCCCATTGCATCCTGAATGGCAACGTGGAGGTCATAGAAGGTGTATGTGGACGGTACTTGGATTCTACGCCAGATAGGTGGCTTTATTCCTTGGAGGGTTATCTTGAACTGGTAGATCTGTTTCTTGGGAGGCATAGCATGTTCCCTGCTCTTTAGGGATGGAAGCAGACCTGTTATACCATAAAGTTAGCTTTAGTTAAAGCTTTACCATCTACAAGCCCCAAATTTCGCTTCTGGCGGGACTTTTTAACTTGGTGCAAGGGGTAGGCGGGGTTTCGATTTAACAATTAGTGGAGCTAATTTATGTGATCCGGCTATTGGCCTGACTTACTGGATTACTGGTGCTAATAGGAACATTTATGTTAAACAAAAAGAGGCAGGGCATGTACTCCCCACCTCTCTATAATCCGGCTATGCCGCCATTCTCTGTTCTTCAGGTCTATATCTCCTCACCAATGATCTAACTCCACCTGGCGTCATCCCATATCGTTCTGCCACATCTTTTATTGGCATGCCCGACTTCACAAGGTCGTATACTTCATTCTTCTTTAACGGGTGGATCTTGCAGTTAGGGTATAGGCCTGTTTCAAAAGCATGTATTTGATTTTCTAAACGCGTTACCCACTCTAAATTCTCAATGCGGTTATTGGTCTTGTCCCCGTCGATGTGATTCACCATCGGCTTGCACTCAGGGTTCGGTATATATGTTTCTGCAACTAATCTGTGCACGTAGTACAAATCGTCCTCGCCATTACAGCTCAGCTTCACTCTTATGTAATCAGCCTTCATGTTTTTTACATGTTTCATTATCTTAAGTTTTTTGACTCCCCTACGTGGCAGGCTGTACACCACCCCGTTCCTCGTAACCGCATACAGGCCCTCAAAGCCTGGTATCTCTTTTGCCGCGTCTGATATTAGTTCCATTGCAAAACTCCTTGGTATTAGATTCTAGTTCATTACTAGTACCTGTTATTAACCAGGGAGTGTGCTTTACATGAATTTTTTGCTAAACCCAGGCCGTCGACCGCATCCCCGCCAGCGCAGCGGCGGCAAAAAACACGCGTTTACTATTTATTTTCAGTTAGTTAGCGCGAATCCTTCCAAGTAATAGAGAGAGAAGCCCTCCTGGACTGCCTCACCCTGGATGTTATCAGTATGTTCCTCTTCTCGTTAGATAAAATACTCCTATATCTATCTTATCACTAGCAGACTGATATAAGATTCCTTACACTGGCTAAGTTCGAGTTTAATGTTAGGCTGAAACTTAATCTTATTATCAATTCTATTACATTGTCTGCATGTTCCTTTACAAACATTTGACCTAACTGTTCTTTTAATGATGAGAGTACGAGGAACGATATCTCTTATAGTAACGTTGTGCTTCGGCACCACTCTGGACATGAGAAATCTCATTGACTCTAACCATCCCTTTGGAGCTAGATATTTTGCCTCCCTAACTAAATGAGATAGCACCTTCCTCGCATGCGGGTATTTAAGAATTGGAGTAACTTTTATATTCAGAAGCTCACTCACCGTTTCATAGAAGTATTCCAACATCATATTAGTGACAACGTCTGCATGTTTAGATTGGCATATAACGGAGTCATGAACTGTCAATACAGGTATCCCATTCAAGGTAAAGTGCTGTATTAACTTTTCCATTACGTAAGAGTCATAATACTGGAGTTCGCTGCCAAAATTATTTGCTACCAGGTCGGAGATACTTGGGTGTTTGGCTTTCAAGAGAGCCAACTTAGCTTTAATAGGCTTATAATCTGTGATCCTGTATTTGCTAAGTTTTCTTTCCCTTCTTAGTTGGTCAAATACTCCTGATGCTGCCAATTCCGGTGTTGCAGCATTGAATGCTGTTAGAAGTATTAATTTATTCAGGTCACGGTCATCCTTGGCATCATCCAGGGAATAAGGGCCTTGTTCGAGGGTGTAGGCATCCTCCTCCTTGTTCGCATAATTAAGCCCGACCTTGGCGTACAGGAGGTGAATGTGCATTGCTGAGTAGTCAAGTTCGACTGTGGACTCCCCCTGGATCGTTATGTACTTCCTCACAATTGTCAACGGTAATTGAAAAGTACCCCTTTTCGGTAATCGAAAAGTACCCCCCCGTGGTTATGACTGCTCGATGTGTTTAGCCAGCAGTCCGGCCTTGAGCTTCTCCTTGAGGCGGTAGCTTTCGCCCTTGATGCTGACAGAGATCGCGTGGTGCAGCACCCGGTCCAGAATGGCGCTGGCGATGACCTGGTCGCCGAAGACCTCGCCCCAGTTTGAAAAGGGCTGGTTAGAGGTCATGATCATCGCCCCTTTCTCGTACCGGCGCGAGATGAGCTGGAAGAAAAGATTTGCGCCCAACCGGTCAATGGGGATGTAGCCTATCTCGTCGACGATCAAAAGTTTAGGCTGGCAGTAAAACTTGAGCTTGTCATCCAGCCGGTTCTCCGCGTGCGCCCGTGCAAGTGCGGTAATCAGCCCCTGGGCGGTGATGAAGAGGGTCCGGTAGCCACGGCGGATCGCCTCGACTCCAAGGCCGACCGAGAGGTGGGTCTTGCCGACGCCAGGAGGGCCAAGGAAGATTACATTTTCGCCGTTTTCGACCCAGCGGCAGGCTGAGAGCTCCTTGATCCGCTTAGGATCGAGCGACGGCTGATAAGTGTAGTCGAATGAGTCGAGCGTCTTGATGAAGGGGAGCCGTGCCATGCGGGTCCCCATCTCGGTGCGCTTGTCCTTCTTCGCGGCCACCTCTTCTTCGACCAGGCGCTGGAGAAATTCGTGATAGCCCCACTCGCCCTTGGCGGCATCCTGGAGCCAGCTATCCAGGTGGTCGGCGAGGCGGGAGAGTTTCAAGTGGCGAAGCGATGCAGCGAGGTCGGTGATCTGTTCCATTGGTCACCCCCTCACATGTTCGCTACGTGGTCGTAGATGTCGAGGTCGCGGATCATGACCTCCTCATCCTTCCACCACGGATCGAAGCGCGGCGGCTCTTCTTTTTTCTTTTCCAGCCGGTCGGTGAAGAGTCCCTGGAAGTGAGCCGGATTGATGCGCTGTTTGCCGGTCCCGACGAGCTTTTGATGCGTGGCGATGACCTCCTCGCCCTGCAGGATTCGGATCTCGTCACCCCACAGCTCAATCTGAACCGTTTGCCCAGCGAACCGCCACGGCACTGAATAACGGTTGGCGCCGAAGGTTATCATGCAGTCTCTGGCCACCTTGCGCGTGAGGGCCGTCTCCAGTCGGTAAGGCGGCACAGAATTGACGTCGATGAGCTTCTCCTCCGAGAATCTCTCGGCGGGACGGCATCCGGTGGTCCCATGGATGCGGACATCGGCGACTTCGACAATCCACTTTTCCAGTTCCCGGTTCAGGTGGTCGAGGTCGATGAAACGGCGCCCGGGCAGGAAGTTTCCCTTGATGTACTTCACGCCCGACTCGATTTTCCCCTTGGTCTGGGGGCGGTGAGGCCGACAAAGCCGTGGATCGAAACCGAAGTGGCCGGCAAAGTCGGCGAACTTTGTGTTGAGGGTGAGTACGCTGGCCGTATGGTCGGTAACGATGGTCTTTGGATTGTCATAGAGCAGTTCTGAAGGGCGGCCACCAAACCATGCGAAAGCCTCCTGGTGGGCTGCCAGAAGAGTCGGCAGGCGCTCATCAAGGTATGCGCGAGCGAAGAGCCTGCGAGAGTAGCCGAGGACCATGGCAAAGAAGTGGATGCGGACTCTTTGGTCGCCGAGCCAGACTTGGGCGCTGCCCCAATCCACCTGCCCCTGCTTTCCGGGACCGGTCTCAAACCGCATTACGGCATCCACTCGCTGCTGGAACTCCTCGCGCAGGGGGCGCACCAACAGCTTTACCATCTCGTATCCGCCGGTGTAGCCCTTCTCCTTGAGTTCGCGGAACAAGATGGCAGCGTTGAAATTAACCTCCTCAGCACGGGAGGTGGCCCATTCATCGAATTGCGAAAGCACAGTGTCTGTTGGCTTCGGTCGCTGGTACGGCTCCCACTGCGGCTTCTTGAGGGCACGACGTACCGTTTTGACGGTCACCTCCAACTGCCTGGCGATCTCCTTCTTAGCGGTTCCAAGCCGGGCAAGCTCTCGGATCGCTCCGTACTTGTTTCTGTCGACCATGGTCCCCTCCAGCATGACAGTCTGCTGAAGGGCATCTTGCACCTGAAGCTCTCCTGGGTGAATCATTTTCCCCTCCCTGTGATGTGAGGGGGGTACTTTTCAATTACCACAGGGGGGTATTTTTACATCATCGCTGACACAATACCAGGCGCACTTATCCACCACCCTCCATAGTACCGACCTCCCTGCTCCAGGCTGCCATTATTAAAAACCCTGTAAACCGATTTGTTTGAGAGCTTGAGTACGATACGTTTTACTCCTGGCAGGTCCATACCCTCCAGTTGCGCTACCAGAGCGTCCCTGTCCTCCTCAGTCAAGCACTCAATATCAACATCAATTAGGGAACGCTCCAGAAGTCCATTATACAGACGAACCTTCTTGGTCATCCTTCTGGTTGCGGTATTGCTTGGAATCTTCAGAGCAGGTTTGACCTCACATTTTATAATCTTGCCCTTGTATTCGTACTCGTCCTCTACAGGCTCCCCCCTGAGAATTAAAACATCTTCTTCTACAAAACTGGATATCATATCTGGTCTGACGTTATGCTTTGCGATGAGGACAGCAAGGCTTTCTGTTGGTCTCATCCTGCTGACATAGGAATGGAAGGTCTCTGACTCAGGATCATAAAACTGACCTCCTGGGTGGTTTTCTACCAACTTCTTGGCCCATAGGTGGTCAATGCATCCCATCAGAAAGTCATAGGTCACCATATGGTTTTTTATTATGGGATGTTTTTTTCCCGTATCGGTGTAATGCCCCTTGTCTCTGCTGTAGGCGAGGTATTGTTCAGGGTCACACAAAAACGACTGATAAAGGTCCAGTATCAGGACCTTCATGCTCATCCGGTAACCATGGGTCTTACGAGAGGGGATCCCCTCAACCAGCTCCTCTACCAGAGCGCTGACCTCATTGGCCTTGCTCCAGCGATTGCAGTCGATCCACCTGTAATTATCAAACTCACTATATTCAGTTTTCACGATTGCTCCTGTATGCAAAAAGGGGGAGACCGGAATCTCCCCTTGCTGGTGAATTCAGCACTAAGCGGCCTTCTTACTCATCGTTAGAGGCAGACACTCCGTCGCTACCTGCTGCATCCAGTGCTGCAATCCTGTCATCAATCTCCTTCTTGGTAACGGTAACACCCTGTTTTTTAGCCTTCTCAAGGATAAGCTGGTTCTTTACAGCTTGCCTGCGAGCATACTCCTTGGCTTTTAGCTTCTGTTTCCGCAGTTCCTTCAACTCCTCCAGTTCAGCTTCCGTGATCTCTACTTTTTTCTGTTCCATCAGTAATTCCTCCATGTGGTTTGATTTTTGGCTCAGGGTTCCCTGGCCGTTGATGCGACCACCATAGCAGGATTGAAATTAAAGGATATGTGAGAGGTATTGGTTTTAGATTTTTACAAATAGAGAGGAAAGATGGAGAGGTTTGAGCGGTAAGAGCCAGAAAAAATCAGGTCAGCAGGGGAAGGTGCCGTTTTCTACACTTGCTATTAATCGTAAAGCCTCCTTCAAAAACGTATCCAGTTTGTGGGTCGCGTTAGACATATCATTCAGGTTAAAAAGGTATGATGCCGCAGATGGGGAAGCTGCTAGCTCTCTCACCACATCCACTTTCTTTCGGCCTTGAACATGGTGCAACACATAAGCCTGATAGCAGTTATACCAATGGTTTAACTTTGCCTCCCAATCGGCTTCGTTGCCGATAACCTCGTAATGAAATACGAAAAAGGGCATCAGCCCTGTGCATTCCATTTCTTTACACTGCATCCAGATCTTGGACATTGACCTTGCGGCTATCTTCAATGACTCACGATAGGCATCTATATCGACCAACGTCTGCTGTGTTGGCTTGCTGAAATCCAGCTCAAATGTAAACTTGAGCTTCTCAAGTTCTTTCATACTGCTACGGATCATGTTATATATTTCTTCACAATTATCTATAAAGCGTTGGTATTGAAGAGTCCTATCAAAATTAACCTTACAATGCCATAACAATTGTTTTTGCAGCTTTAACAACTCTTCCAGTAGAGCAAGATTACCTATTATTTCTCGCCTCTCCTTGACATACTCTAGTATGTGGGCAATAGTTGCTATTAAAAAATCTGGTGAAAGATCTATTTCCTCCTCTATTCCTTTTATATCGAGGATATCTTGTTTGAGCAGTTCCTTTATCTGTGCCCCTACATTTCGAGCAACGGTCTTGCTCCTACTACTCATTTCTATCTCTTTTAAAACTATATCAAACGGCTCCATACGTAGCTCCCGTAACAGCTAATGGGATTCGCAATCCCTTGCTTGCCCAGTAATCAATTTACAATTCAACCACTTGCACCTGCATAGCTTCTATTGATGCATCTATTGCGGCAAAACGCCCTACACATATCACAACTAACCTCCTGAAACAACAAATGATTGAGGTCTTCTATGGCTCGGATCACGAATGATCGTTTTGTGCCTTTTACAAAATGATCGTGAGTGACCGAACTGATTTCTGTGCAGGTAGGTGCCATGTCTATTAGCAGCAAAAACCTACCCTGGGGTTGTTCATCGAAAGCTTTTCGACTTCAATAATCTGAAAACTCTCCTGGTCACATAACATGGATTTGGTTTCCCAGCGGGAGTTTGCTTTTCTTACTCCCTGCTTCCCTACTGGTACGATGACAGGACTCCTCCACTTGCCACCACCAATGAAGTAAAATCTCCCATGCGGGGTCTGGCGGACGTTCCTACGATAACTAGTGTTGGTACTAGCCCTCATTGTCTCCATATCGGGTGCCCTCTGCAGTCAATTGTCACCCTGTTGTGCATACCAGAAATTAACGATTCTTTTAGCTAATCCGAGCTGTTACCTTTACAACTTATCAATATCATAACCGTATCAATTCTACATGGCACATTACGTTGGGCAGCACTGCTAACTGCTCTGCCACGGACGTATTTCCACACCGTAATCTAACAGTTTCAGTGACTCCAACAGCACTTTGGGTTGATACCTCTTACCATATCTGCTCATGGTCATAGCGTGGTTCCCATGGCTATGTCCTACCAACTCTGCAATTAGTGAGTCCTGAACCCCAGCCTGTTTTAGGGTGTCGGTTACTAAGTGCCTGAACGAGTGGAATACCTTTTTGGGGTCTTTAGTGACGTGTTCCCTGTTAAACCTCTGATACCAGTTGCCGAAGCTGTTGCTATATCCATGTACCTCCGTCCATGTCAGGTTCGGCCACAGCCTAGGGGCACCAGCTTTCTTGACCTTTTCCCAGTGTTCGATGAACCCTAAGCCTATCAGCTTTGAGTGTATTGGCAGAACCCTTTCACTAGCCTGGTTCTTCAGCCTTTTGTCTTTAGCCCCATTAATGCTGAAGCACCATACACCCTCTACTAGTTGAACGTCCTCAACGTATAATTGGCAGATTTCATTGAGGCGCATCCCCGAGTAACAGCCTATCAACGGTATCCAATATCGCTCAGGTAAGGTCGGCTTACGTGGTAGGTTCGCTACTATGGACTTCAAATCATCAACATCGTAGCTGCTTCGTTCCTCATCTACCCTTCCCTTCTCTGACAACTTCAAGCCAGTTGCACAATTCACCGTCACTACCCCTATGTCCAGACAGTACCGGAGCAAACCACCTATCCCTCCTACGTGCTTATTTACTGACTTTGTGCTCATGTGATGGATATCAGATCTGTCAAGTAACTGCTGTATGGTTTGGTCTGGATACCTCTTGTGCAGGTTCGGTGGCAACCTCATCAGATTAGCTCGCAGGTCCAGGACCGCCTGCCTGGTAATGTCCGTTACATCAACGTCTCCTAGTAGCTCCAGCAAAAATCTGAAAACACCGCCCATCTCCAACTTGGTCTTAGGTGTCCACTCAGGTTCCTTGAACTCTATGTACTGCTTTATCATCTTAGACAGAGGGTGTTTCTTGGCAGGTATGTCAGGCAGCGTCTTGACAAGCTGCCTCCTTGTTGTGGGCAGGATCTCAGATATCAGTTTGGTGATCATTTCACCATCTAACATACCAGTTCGCAGGAGGGTGAACACTCGCTGTACCGAATGCTCAAGGTTGACGGATATGGTCTTTGCAACTGATAAGTCTGTGGTCTTTAACGACTTGGTAATGAAATGGGTGGGGAAATGTGGCTGTAGGTCTACTGGCACCTTGACTCTGTAGTAGAAGTAGCCATTACGACATGTGATGTGGGTTGGATATGACAAAACCTCTTACCTCCGTGTAATCACTTGTGTACACAGGGATAAAAGGTCTTGTTTTTCTCTAGCAAATCTAGCTAGTTATGAAGTTGGCTGGGGCGCCAGGGATCGAACCTGGGAATGACGGGATCAAAACCCGTTGCCTTACCGCTTGGCGACGCCCCAATAATCTATTCGTTTCTCTTACAGCGTCTGCACCGCTTCCGCGAACCAGCCGCGCGCTGCGGCTATGTCGGCCGCCGCTTTCTTGGCGACTTCCTCGTCCTCGAAGATGCCGAAGACGGTGGCGCCGCTGCCGGACATCAACGAACCGCTGGCTCCGGCGACGAGCAGCATGTCCTTCACCTCGTTCAGTACCGGATGCTTCCCGCAGGTGACCGGCTCGAGGTCGTTGGACAATAGCCCGGCAACTTCTGCCGCACTGCTGTATGAACCGCTGATTATAGTTGCGGGACCCTTCTCTGTCAATACTAAATTTTGATAAACCCAGGCGGTGGGAACATGGATACCGGGATTGACCAGGACCACCCACAGGCTCGGCATGGACTCCATGGCGGTGAGTTTGTCCCCGATTCCTTCCGCCAGCGCGGTTTTCTTGAAGATGAAAAAGGGAACGTCGGCACCGAGCTTCACCCCGATATCCATGAGCTGTTCGTCGGAGAGGCCCAGTCCCAGGAGCTGGTTCACCCCCATGAGTACCGTGGCGGCATCGCTACTCCCCCCACCCAAGCCGGCCGCCACGGGAATCCGCTTGTCGATGGCGATGTCGATGCCGACCTCTTTTCCGGAAAGCTTCAGGAGCGCATCGGCCGCGCGCCAGGCGATATTGCCGGGGCCATCCGGAACACCCTTTTTGCCGCAGGTGACGCGGATACCGGGAGTCGCACTCAGGGCGATCGATATGTCGTCGCAAAGGGCGACCCGCTGCATGACCATGCGCAGCTCATGGTAGCCGTCCGGCCTCTTCCCCAGCACGTCAAGCCGATAGTTCACCTTGGCCGGCGCCAGCAGTTGCAGTTTTTCCACGATAAGCTCCTTCCACCCGTCAGGTGACGGTATTTATTGATCCTTCATTACCTCGCTCAGCACGCAGGTGGCATAGGCCCCGCGCGGCAGGGAAAAATCGAAGATCAAATCGCTCCCCTCCTGCCGGACCGAGGCCGCCGTAAGCGGCACGCGCAGGGGACGCCGCTCTCCTTCCATGCGCAGGCCGCCGGAAAGGTTGAAGCTCTCCGGCACCAGCCCTTCGGCGGCCAGAATTCCTGCCTCCAACTCTCCTTGTGCGCCCTTGGCTTCCATCATGGTGCAACCGAACATCGGACCGGTTGCGGAAATCTCGAAGGAGCGGACCCGCGGCGCCTCGGCGGCGGCATCCTGCACCAGGAAACAGGCGCCGTTGTCGTGCTTGAAGGCAATGTCCCCTTCCTCGATCCGATCCAGCCGCTCCAACCTCTGTTCCAGCACCAGGTCAAACAACGAGGACTGGAATGCGGAGAGGTACAGCCTCTTCATGCGCGGCTGCACGGCATGGAAAGCCTTCTCGAACGCGTCGGGACGCTGCTGCAACCGCCCGAGCACCTCGCGCTCGGTCCGGAAGTGGCCGGGAAAGAGGGCGAGGCTGCCGGCCAGGTCCCCCTGCCGGTAGGCCTCGATCGCCTGGCGCCAACGTTCGTCGGTCACCTGTGCGGGGTCTCCGATCAGGGTGTCGACGGCGGCCCTGTAGTCGCGGCGCAGCATGGCTGCACCAATGGCGTGGCTGTTGCCCTGCACGCCGTAGCGCTGCACGCCGAACCGGTTGGGAACGCCGCGGCTGGTGAGGGCGGCGAGCACGGTTTCGGCATGCACCAGCGCACCGGCCGCAACATCGCGCACCCTGATCTCGAAGCGGTTGCCCTTGAGATGCCCCAGCCTAAGCTTGTTGCCGTGCAAAACAGCGGAGAGCACCTTGATGCCGGGAATGTCGAGCGCGCGAATCTTGTCCGGGGCGACCCGCGGGATGGAAACGGTCTGGCGGGTGATCCCTACGGCGTCCTTCATGCCGGCATAACCGACATCACGCTCCTGTACGCCAAGCGCCTTGGCAAGTCGGCGTACCGCTTCCAACGTTGCGATGCCGCGCTTCTCTATGGCGACGTAGCAGTGCTCCCCCTGCCCGCTGGGAAGGTACGCGGGAATCTCCTCGACGATGAAGTCCTCGGGCGTGTTTTTTATAGTGCCGCCGGTACCGGGCACCTCGGCGGATAAATATCTATGCACCGCTCCTCCATCCAGAACGTTTTATCGAGCCTCGCATCATACCCAGTAGCAGAACCCGTTTCAACTGGTTTTGTCGCTGCAGTGAAATCGTCTTCCCTTCATGTCGTACGAGCTCCTGCTCACGGTCCCGACAATATTTCCACGACAGGCGCAGATGTTACCTCCCGAAAGTGCATCCTCATCAAGGTTCACTCCGCCGGCCGCGTTTATTCAAAGCAAACTTTTTTCAATCAGACACAGGATCGATTTAGCAAATGACGCCGTCGCTGATATACTAGCCTCGGGAGCAGTTATATCGAGGCTAAAGGGGAATAAAGCATGACCAGCAAGGCCAGTGTCAGAAAAAGCGCCGCCTATGAGCTTTCCGAAAACCGGAAATGGCTGAAAGAGCAGATCAACCCTTACTTCTTCACGTCGATGCAGGACGAGCCGGAAGCGCTGGTCCTTCTGGAACGCGAGCTCCGATCCCTCAAGATCAACAGGCGCCTGATCCTGGCCGACCGTGACAAGAGCCTCATCCTGGCCAGGGTGAACGAGCCCGGTTCCCTGTACGACTCGCTACGGCACTTCCAGGACCGGGAAATCTCCTACGCGATGATCACCCACTCCGACGGGCCTATGCCGGATATGGACCAGGCCCTGGAGATTCAGCGCTTCGAGTTTGACCGTAAAAGCAACGAGGACATCCAGGCATGGAAAGACGTGCAGCTGCCGCAGGGGCTCGCGCGCAGGATCGCTGCTGAAATGCGCGGCACCTACCCGGAGTTCGACCTGAAAGAGTTCGACCGCCTGCTGAAGATCCTCTGGCTCAACAACGAAAGCTACGTGAAGGTGGCCTCGCCGCTGCGTGTGGCCCAGGTGCTGCAGCTGTTGCAGAAATCGAGCAGAAGCGGCGGTCTGTACCTGCACGTGGAGCCGACCCCTGACGTCAAGATATCGCGGGTGCACTTCGCGGTCGCCAACCCGCCCCAGAAGGAGTTCCTCCTGCAGCTCATGGAGGTGTTCAACCGGCTCGACCTCGGCGTGAACCGCGCCTACTGCCTCACCATCTCCAACGGCGTCCACCCCTACTTCCTGGGGACCTTTCTGGTGAACCGACGCTCCGGCGAGGTGCTGGAACCGGGCTCGGAGCTGTTCCGCCGACTGCAGCAGGAACTGTACAACACCCAGATCGTCTCGACCAAGAGCTACACCTACCGTGAATTCGTTACCACCAACGTCATGACCGGAGAGGAAGCGTCCCTGGTGAACGCGTTCATCGCCTTCTGCCATACCAACCTCGCGCACAACCAGCCGGACCGCTTCGGGCTGGACGACGTGCAGAACGCCTTCCACGCACACCCCGAGATGTCGCTGCAATTGGTCAAGCTGTTCAAGGCGCGTTTCGATCCGGCCATAACCGAAAGCCACCCGCTCTACGGTTCGATCCTGGCGGAAACGGTGCAGGCGGTCAACGACTACAACACCGGGCACCGCTACCTGGACGAGGTGCGCCGGGCCATCTACCGCTGCTGCCTCATCTTCATCACCCATACGCTCAAGACCAACTTCTTCGTGCTGGAGAAACAGGCGTTCGCCTTCAGGCTCGACCCCACCTACCTTACCGAGCTCGGACCGGCCTTCACCGCGGACCTGCCGCAGGCCCTTCCCTTCCGGGTCACCTTCTTCTTCAGCCGCTTCGGGTTCGGCTACCACATAGGCTTCTCCGACATCGCGCGCGGCGGCTGGCGCACCGTCATCGCCCGCAACATGGACGACTTCATCACCAACTCGAACACCATCTTCAGGGAGAACTTCGTGCTGGCGCACACCCAGCACCTGAAGAACAAGGACATCTACGAGGGGGGCTCCAAGCTGGTACTGATCCTGGACTCCTCCGACCTGCAGCGCGGCGGCGAGCGCCAGATGGAGAACTGGCGGCTGTACAAGCTGCAGCACGGCGTCACCAACGCCTTTTTGGACATCTTCGTCACCGACCATGGGGTGGCACGCTCGCCGGTGGTGGTTGATTACTACCGCGAGGACGAGCCGATCGAGCTGGGCCCCGACGAGAACATGCACGACAGCATGATCGAGAACATCGCCCGCATCTCCAAGCGGCGCGGCTACATCCTGGGCATCGGCATCATGTCCAGCAAGGAAGTCGGGATCAACCACAAGGAGTACGGCGTCACCTCCACAGGGGTGGTGAAATTCGCCGAGATCACCATGGCGGAACTTGGCATCGACATCTACCGCGATCCCTTCAGCGTGAAATTCACCGGCGGACCCAACGGTGACGTGGCGGGCAACGCCATGCGCATCATGCTGGAGCGCGCGCCCCACGTGGCGATCAAGCTGATCCTGGACGGGACCGCGGCGCTGTGCGACCCGGAGGGGGCCGACCGCAAGGAACTGTCGCGCATCGTGCTGCAGCAGGATCTCGATGCCTTCGACCCGCAGGCGCTGCACCCCGGTGGTTTCCTGCTCTACCGCAGCGGCAGCCGGCGCGACGGTCTGCGCGAGCTGTACCGGAAGGTGAGCAGGACCGCGGAGGGGGTGAGGGAGGAATGGATTTCCACTGACGAGTTCTCCAAGGTCTACGCGAGCCTCCCGTTCACCGTCAAGACCGACCTCTTCATCCCGGCGGGAGGACGTCCCGAGAGCATCGACAAGGACAACTGGCAGAACTACCTGCTCCCAAGCGGCGCCCCATCCGCGGGGGCCATCGTCGAGGGGGCCAACTCCTTCATAACCCCCGAGGCGCGCGTGCAACTGCAGAAAAAGGGAGTCATCATCATGCGCGACGCCTCGGCCAACAAGTGCGGCGTCATCTCCTCCTCCTACGAGATCATCGCGAACCTGCTGCTCACCGAGACGGAGTTCATGGCGCACAAGGAGCGCTACGTGCAGGACGTGCTCGAGATACTGGAGCAGCGCGCAGCGGATGAGGCGCGGCTGATCCTGAAGCGGCGCCGCGAGCAGCCGGGGCTTCTTTGCACCGAGATCTCGGACGCGCTGAGCGGCGAGATCAACGAGCACTACGCGACCATCTACCGCTTCTTCCAGAAACGGCCGCAGCTTTGCCTGCAGCCGATCTACAAGAAGGCGATCCTCGCGCACCTGCCCAAGATGCTTCGGGAGGAGCCCAAGTACGCCAAGCGCATCAAGAACCTGCCGCAGAAGTACTTATTCGCCATACTCGCAGCCGAAATAGGCTCGTCGCTTGTCTACCGCGGCGACCGCGAAGGCGACTTCGAGGCGACGCTCAAGGGGCACCTGATGCGGATGTTCTCGTAAAGGATTAGAGGCAGCTGCACCTTTTCTCCTTGCTCATCCGTAAGTACTCTGTATATAAATGGAATGGGTAGCCGTGAGATCATCAGACGACTGGAAGAAGAGGGGTGGCAGTGTGTCGGCGGCAAGGGGGATCATCGGAAGTTCAAACACCCCATGAAGCAGGGACACGTCGTCGTCCCGTGTCCGCGCAAGGACATCCCAATCGGCACGCTGCGACATATCTTTAAGCAAGCGGGTTGGGAGTGGAGGTAGGAAATGTTGTACCCGGTTTATCTACACGGAGGTGACGACAAACACGCCCACGGGGTGGTCATCCCTGACTTCCCTGGATGTTTTTCAGCTGCCGACTCAGAAGAAGATCTGCCCCGCATGATACAAGAGGCTGCAGAGGTGTATTTCGACGGGGAAGACATGGAAATCCCGCCGCCGACCCCTCTTGAACAGCTAAAGAAGGACCCTAACTACGAGGGGGGCATCTGGCGCATGGTCGACATCGATGTCACCAGACTGTCTCGCAAAGGACATTAAAAGAGCAACACCAGCACAAAAAAGAGGGGACACCGACGGGTCCCCTCTTTTCGTTTGTCACTCCCAACTACTTTACCTTGTAGTGCATGAAGTAGATCTGCTTTCCCTCGGCCATGAACTTGCGCATGTACTTGGAAAGGTGGTAGCCGGGGAACTCGTGGCGGTAGAGATCCGCCCCGAACTGGTTCTCGAGGGCGGAGATGCCGGGGAGAGCGTTGGCGACGTCGATGCCGTAGTCGTCGAAGTCGGTCGCGAAAAAGAAGTCGGCACCGGGAACCATGTAATCCAGGAGAAACTCGATGAACTCCTGGTTCACCAGACGCCGCTTGCGGTGCCGTTTCTTGGGCCAGGGATCGGGGCAGTTGATGTAGATGGCGGAGAGGCTCCCCTTGGGGATGCGCTCGGTGACGAAGGCACGGGCCTCGTCGCGCACCACGCGCACGTTGGTTACGCCATGCCGGTCCAGGCGGCGGCAGGTCTTGTCGCACCCCTTGTTGTAGAAATCGATGGCGACGAAGTTGGTGTCGGGCTGATCGAGTGCGGTTTTGAGCATGAAGTCGCCCACGCCGCAGCCGATCTCCAGGGCGAGCCTGTTGTCGTTGCCGAAAATGCCCGGCCAGTCGGCCGGGGTGGTAAGGTCTTGGAGTCTCAGGTAGTTGGGTGATTCGATGTGAATGAAGGATTGCGTCATCGGTACCTCTTGCGGATTTTGTCGCGGGGGAAGATAACACATAATGCCTGTCACGCAAAGCCGCAAAGGCGCTAAAAGCAAAAAGCATCGAGACAAAGGCCCACCAGCAAAAACATTTAACGCAAAGGCGCCAAGGCGCGAAGACGCAAAGGAATAAAAACAGGAAGGGGCAGAACCGAAAAACTGAAGACCATTTTATTTAACGCAAAGCCGCAACGTCGCCAAGAAAACCAAACTATAAGGCGAGACACGTTACGTCAGGTCGCCATGATGAGCAGATGCTGACAAGGCAATTACCGACATGACACTACCGCTTCCCTTTGCGCCTCCGCGACTCTGCGCCTTCGCGTTGAAGCTTTTGATTTTACCCTTGCGCCCCTGCTCGCCTTTCTGTCATTGCCATTTCTCTCACAACATGCTAATTGTATCCGGTTGAAATAAGGCAAAAAAGGAAAACACAAACATGAAATTCACCGAGCTGCAGCTGCCGGAACTGGTCCAGAAGGGCATCGAGGAAACCGGCTTCACCGACTGCACACCGATACAGGAAAAGGCGCTTCCCCTTGCCCTCACCGGCAAGGACGTCGCCGGCCAGGCACAAACCGGCACCGGCAAGACCGCCACCTTCCTCATCACCGTCTTCACCAAACTGCTGAGCCAGCAGAAAACCGGCGCCGTCAACCATCCCCGCGCCCTCATCCTCGCGCCCACCCGCGAGCTGGTAGTCCAGATCGAGAAGGACGCCCAGGCCCTCGGCAAACACACCGGCTTCACCGTCCAGGCCATCTACGGCGGCGTGGACTACATGAAGCAGCGCGACGCGCTCAAGGCCGGCGCCGACATCGTCATCGGCACCCCCGGACGCCTCATCGACTACCTCAAACAAAAGGTCTATTCCCTGAAGGACATCGAGGCCCTGGTCATCGACGAGGCCGACCGCATGTTCGACATGGGCTTCATCGCCGACCTGCGCTTCATCCTGAGAAGGCTCCCCCCCTACGACAAGCGCCAGAACCTCCTCTTCTCCGCCACGCTGAACACCCGCGTCATGGAACTCGCCTACGAGTTCATGAACATGCCGGAGAAGGTCTCCGTGACGCCGGAACAGATGACCGCCGAGCGCGTGGAGCAGGTGCTCTACCACGTGGCGCGCAAGGAGAAGTTCCCGCTGCTCCTCGGCCTGCTCCGCAAGATGGGCATGGAGCGGACCATGATCTTCGTGAACACCAAGCGCGAGGCCGAATACCTGCAGGACCGCCTGAACGCCAACGAGTTTCCCGCCAAGGTCATATCCGGCGACGTCGAGCAGAGAAAACGGATGAAGATCCTGGCCGACTTCAAGGCGGGGCTCCTGCCGATCATGATCGCCACCGACGTGGCCTCCCGCGGCATCCACATCGAGGGGGTCTCTCACGTCATCAACTACGACCTGCCGCAGGACTGCGAGGATTACGTGCACCGCATCGGCCGCACCGCCCGCGCCGGCGCCGAGGGGATGGCGATCTCGCTGGCCGACGAGGACGGCGCCTTCTTCATCGAACCCATCCAGGAGTTCATCAAGCAGAAGATACCCACCGAGTGGGCCGAGGACGACATGTTCGTCCACGACTACAAGAGGACCGCGAGGCCTCCGCGCCGCACCGAGGAGAAACCCGGCGGCAGGGGCGGCAAATCCGGCGGACGCGTTGAGAAATCCGGGCGCGGCGAGTCGCGCGGCAGAGGCGGCAGGTCCGGTTCGGCCAAGGAGAAGGCGGAGCAGAAGGACCAGGCGTCCGCCCCGGTCGAAAGCGCGCCTGCAGGCGAGGCGGCCGCTAACGGTGATGCACCTGCCAAGCGCAAACGCCGTCGCCGCAAACCCAAAGCGAAGCCGGCAGAGCAGCAACCCCAGCAGCCCGAGCAGCCGTGACCGGGAAGGGACGTCCCGCGCGCAAATACTCCCAGGCGGGCCGGGTCCACGACGTGATCCGCCTCATCGAGGCGCGTCACGGCATCTCCGTGGCCGAGCTCGCCGAGGAGACCGGCGTCAACAAGCGCACCATCCACCGCGACCTGGTCGCCATCCAGGAGGCGGGCTACCCGCTCATCTCGGACTGGCAGGACGGCGAGAAGGTGTACCGCTTCCTGACCCGGTTCAAGGACGTCCCCCCCATCAGCTTCACGCTGCAGGAGCTGATGACCCTTTCCCTTTTGCGCTCCCAGCTCGACCTCCTCAAGGGAACCCCGTTCATGGAAGACATGCAGGGCGTCTTCCGCAAGGTGAACTCGGTGCTGCCGCCGCGCCTTGCCGCCCACATGGAGCGCATCGCCGAGGTGTCCCTGCCGCTTCTGCAGGGAAAACGCGATTACTCGCGCTGCGCCGAATACCTGCAACAGATCCGCAACGCCCTTCTTTACCAGCAGACCGTCGTCATCTCCTACCACTCCCCCGGTCGGCCCGAGGCCGTCGCCTACCGGGTCGACCCTTACACCCTGCTTTTCCAGAAAGGGGGCATCTACCTCCTGGGGTACGCACAGGAGCGTGAGGCGCTACGCACCTTCGCGGTCGAACGCATCTGCGGCGTCGAGCCCTTGAAGGAGCGCTTCGAGATACCGGAAGGTTTTCATCCCGGCTCCGCGCTGGGCGAGGCCTTCGGCATCGTGGCGGAGCCTCCCATGGATGTCGTGATCCGTTTCTCCGCCTCCATCGCCCACGCCATCAGGGACCGAGTCTGGCACTCTTCGCAGAAGATCGAGGTGCAGCAGGACGGTACCCTTCTTTTAAGCTTTCATGCCGGCGGCAAGATGGAGATCCTCGCCTGGCTTCTCTCCTACGGCGCCCACGCCGAACTGCTGCAGCCGGCGCACCTGCGCGAGGAACTCGCGGCAATGGTGCAAGCGACGGCGCAGATCTACCATCCCCCTCCCTGTCCCTCCCCCTCCGGGGGCGGGTACGCTTGAGTTTACTGCTGCTCCTGAACGTAGTACGGCGCGGTCGTACTGTCTGCATCAACAGTAACAGCTAACGTCCCTCCCCCTTTACTCACCCTGCGTTGACAACCATTTTCGTTCCGTATATAAAAAGACCTTCAGATTCAGGAGGGCTTTTAATGGCAGAGGCAGCAGCGACGACGAAACTGGCAGAAATCTTACTCAAACGCATCCGCTCCCGCGGTGATATCACCTTCGCCTCCTTCATGGAGAGCGCACTCTACGAACCCGACCTCGGCTACTACACCTCCCCGGGGCGCAAGGTTGGCGCCGAGGGTGATTTTTACACCAGCATGAACGTGCACAGCGCCTTCGGCCGCCTGATCTCCCGCGAGATCGGCCGGTTCTGGCAACTGCTCGACTCGCCGGAATCCTTCACCATCGCCGAGGCCGGCGCGGGTGGCGGTCAACTGGCGCAGGACATCCTGGACGCCATCGCAGAGGAGAATCCCGCCTTTTACGCTGCGCTCACCTACCGCCTCATCGAGAAGGAGCCGTCTCTCCAGGAGGCCCAGGCCGCACGCCTTGCGCGGCACGCCGAAAGGCTGGCCTGGAGCTCGCCCAAGGAACTGGCGGAGGGCGCTCTCAAGTTCACCGGGTGCATCATCTCCAACGAACTGTTCGACGCCATGCCGGTGCACCTGATCGAGATGACGGAGCAAGGGCTCAAGGAGGTGTTCGTCTCGGCTGACGCCAACAGCTTCCGCGAAAGGCTCCTTCCCCCATCCACTCCGGAACTGGAGGCCTATCTGCGCAGCTTCGACGTGCGGCTCATGCCCGGCCAGCGTGCCGAGATCAACCTGGCCGCACCGGCCTGGATCGCTTCGGCCGCCGCGACGCTTGAGCGCGGCTTTGTCCTTACCATCGACTACGGCTACCTCTCCGAGGAGCTGTACACCCCGCAAAGACGCAACGGCACCCTGCTCTGCTACCACAAGCACAGCACCAACGAGGACCCGTACCAACTGGTGGGGGAGCAGGACATCACCACGCACATCAACTTCAGCTCGCTGATCGAGGCCGGCAAGGAGCGAGGACTCGCGGCGGTCTGGTACGGCGAACAGTACCGCTTCCTGATGGGCGTGGGGCTGCTCGAGGAACTGATGCAGCTCGTGGCGCAGGCCAAAGATGAGCATGAAAGCCTGAAGCACCGGCTGGCCATCAAGAAGCTCATGATGCCCGAGGGTGGCATGGGCGACACCTTCAAGGTGCTGATCCAGGCCAAGGGGGTGGATAACCCGCAGCTTCTGTGCATGAGAAAATGGGGGATGGGGCTGTGACGCGCCCCGAGCGCGGCAAGCAGCTGAAGGCGATCGTATTCGACCTGGACGGGACGCTGTACCAGGAGGACCGGCTGGGCGAGGAGGTCAACCAAAGCGCCATCCACTACGTGGCCGCCCTCAAAGATATCTCCGTGGCGGAGGCGGAAGTCCTCCTCGAGGCGACCCGTGCCGCGGACGGCGTAGCCGGCACCCTGAGCCGCGCCGTGGTGTCCCTGGGGGGAACCCTCCAGGAGATGCACAGAAGGTTCGCCGCCGACTGCCATCCCGAACGGCTGCTCAAACCGGACCGCCGGGTCCGGGAACTGCTGCAGCTTCTGTCGACCAGCTTCCGACTCCACCTCTACACCAACAACAACCGCGACCTTTCCGGACGGATCATGAAGCAGATCGGCGTGGGCGACCTGCTGGACCGGGTGTTCACCATCGAGGACTCCTGGATCCCGAAGCCCGATCGCAGGATCATCGAAGACATCCTGGCGAAGATCGACTGCCGCCCGCAGGAGGCGCTTTTCGTCGGGGACCGCTACCGGGTCGATCTGGCCGTCCCCGAATCGATGGGATGCCCTGTCTTCGAGATGAAAACGACCGAAGAGCTGCTGACACTGGCGGATCTGGTACACTGATAGCGGAATAATGAGACAGAGACTCGGTCTGCTTTAACAGAAAAACGAGGAGCTAGTCATGACATACCGCTTGGAAAAAGACACCATGGGGACGGTCGAGGTACCCGAAAGCGCCTACTACGGTGCCCAGACGCAGCGTGCAGTGAACAACTTCCCCATCTCCGGGCTGAAGCCGCACCAGGCCCTGGTGCGCGCCACGGTCCGGATCAAGAAATGCGCGGCCATCGCCAACATGACCACGCACCGGCTCGCCAAGGAAATCGGCGACGCCATCGTCAAGGCCGCCGACGAGGCGCTTGCCGGATCGTTCGCCGACCAGTTCGTGGTCGACCCGTTCCAGGCCGGCGCGGGCACCTCCCATAACATGAACGTGAACGAGGTGCTGGCCAACCGCGCCAACGAGATCTTAGGCGGCACCCGCGGGGAATACGCCCGGGTGAACGCCAACGACCATGTCAACATGGCTCAGTCCACCAACGACGTCTTCCCCACGGCGATGCGGCTCGCGGCGCTGGAACTGGCCCACGAGCTGGACAACGAGTTGCGCGACCTCTCCGACGCATTCGCCCGCAAGGGGATCGAGTTCGACCACATCCTCAAATCGGGGCGCACCCACCTGCAGGACGCGGTGCCGATCCGCCTGGGGCAGGAGTTTTCCGCCTGGTCCATCGCCATCGCCAACAACCGTTCCGGCATCGAACGCACCTTTGCCGGCCTCAGGGAACTGGGGATCGGAGGGACCGCGGTCGGCACCGGTCTCAACGCCGAGCAGGCCTTCATCGACCTGGTCGTCGAGGCACTGGCGCGAGAGACCGGGCAGGAGTTGACCCGCGGCGAGAGCCTCGTGGAGCGGATGCAGAACATGGATCCCTTCGTCGCCCTTTCTTCGAGCGTCAAGGGGACCGCGGTCAACCTGATCAAGATCGCCAACGACCTGCGCCTGCTCTCTTCCGGGCCGCGCACCGGTCTGGGCGAGATCAACCTACCCGCCATGCAGCCGGGTTCCTCGATCATGCCGGGCAAGGTGAACCCGGTGCTCCCCGAGGTGACCAACATGGTCTGCTTCCAGGTCATGGGGTGCGACCTGACCGTGGCGCTGGCAGCCCAGGCCGGGCAGCTGGAACTGAACGTGATGATGCCGGTCATAGCCTTCAACCTGCTCTTCGCCATGGAGATCCTGAAAAACTGCCTGCACCAGCTGACCACGCTGTGCGTCACCGGCATCAGCGCCAACGAGGAGCGCTGCCGCACCTTCCTGGACCAGTCCGTGGGACTGGCCACGGTGCTGGCGCCCAGCATCGGCTACGCGGCGGCGGCGGAGGTGGCCAAGGAATCCGCGAAGAGCGGCAAGAGTATCCGCGAGGTGATCCTGGAGCGGGGCATACTGACCGAGGAGGAGCTCGAGGAGGTGCTGGCGCCCTACCCGCTCACCACACCGGGCGTGCACGGCAAGGATTAGCAGTTGCGAGGATACTTCTGAGAAAGTTGCTGAAGCGTTCCCGCCCCCGGAAGGGGGAGGGACAGGGAGGGGGAACGCAGCGGCTCACGGCTTCCCCCCTCCCAGCCTCCCCCCTCCGGGGGGAGGTGCGCTTTCTCACCGACAAAACACCGCCGCAGTGTCGGGGGCTAATCAGAGCCGGCACAGCCCTCACCCGCCCTCCGGGCACCCTCTCCCGGGGGGAGAGGGGACTGGTGCAAGATCATCCCGAGGGAGTGTCGGCTGGCTTTGCAATTATTGTAAAAATCCTATAGACTCATACCATGCCAAACCAAAGCTCACGGAGGAGTAAATGACCGAGGAAGTAAAAGCAATTTTGGAAAACATCAGGCCGGCGCTGCAGGCTGACGGCGGCGATGTTGAACTCGTAGAAGTAACAGACGACGGCATCGTCAAGGTGCGCCTGGTAGGCGCCTGTGGCCACTGCCCGATGTCCACCATGACCCTCAAGATGGGGATCGAAAGGACCATCAAGGATAAGATCCCCGGCGTCAAGGAAGTTGTCTCTGTCTAACGGGTACCCCCCTTAGTCGTAACACCCGAAGCGCGGAAGTAACCGGTTGACGTTATTTCCGCGCTTTCGCTTTTGGATCGGCCTATGACCAGCGTGCGGCGAAAAAGAAGGCAGTTGCTGTTTCAAACCGCGAAGTTCTTCGACTTCTTCAGGAGGAACACCGAGGCCGTCACGTTTTTGGGCAACCGCGCCACGCTGTACCGCTACGGATCCGAATTCTTCACCGCACTGCTGGAGGCCCTGCCCCATGCCGGCAAAAGCATCTGCCTCGAGTTTTACACCATCGCGGACGACGAGACCGGTCACCGGGTGGCAGACGCCCTGATCGCCGCAGCCTCGCGCGGGGTCAGGGTTTACGTGCTCTACGATTACATCGGCTGTTTCGACACCCCTGCCGCTTACTTCAAGAAACTCACCAAGGGAGGCGTCAACTGCGCCCCCTTCAACCCGCCCCCCTTCCGCCGCGGGATCGCCTGGTTCGACAAACGCGACCACCGAAAGATCGTCATCATCGACGGCTGGCGCATCTTCACCGGCGGCATGAACATCGCCGACGTCTACTCCGGTTTCGGCAAGAAGAAGACCAAGTGGCGCGACGTGGGCCTGAAGATCGAAGGGGAGGCAGGAATCGAGTTGCTGCGCCTGTTTCGGGAGACCTGGACCGAGGAGGTCGGCGTGCCGCCGGTGGGAACCGATCCCGCTCCGATGCCGGAACTTGACGGCGATGCGAAAGTCATGGTAGTGAACGGCGGACCACACCAGAAGCGAAGCTTCATCAGGAGCGCCTTCAGGGTTGCCATCGCGGGGGCATCGGAAAGCGTCACCATCGCGAGCCCGTACTTCATACCGGGACCGCGGGTGGTGCGGTCGCTGCTTAGGGCCGCGGGGCGCGGGGTGCGGGTGCGGCTTTTGCTCCCCTACAAGAGCGATGTGCCCCTGGTGCGCCTGGTGAGCCGGACCTATTACGGCCAGCTGTTGAAAAACGGCATCGAGATCCACGAGATGGACAGCGCGGTCCTCCACGCCAAGGTGCTCCTCATCGATGGCAACTGGACCATGGTCGGCTCGGCCAACATGGACCTGAGAAGCTTCCACAGGAACTACGAGCTCAACGTCGTGGTGGACAGCCACGACTTCGGCGCCCACGTCGCCCACATGCTGGAGAGCGACTTCGCCGGCACGCGGCGCATCGTGCTGCACGAGCACGAGAGAAGGGGATGGCCGGTGCGCGTCCTTGAGCGTCTTTTCAGCCCGGTCGCCTGGTTTTTGTAATACGCCTTTGCCTGTTTATCCCCCCGGAGTTATCTACATGATCAATAAGGACACCCTGAAGCGGCTGGAATTCGACAAGATCCTGGAAACCGCCGCAACCTTCGCCCACTGCGAGGCATCCCACGAGGGTGCCCTCGCCATAACTCCGCTGAAAAGCCGCCAGGAGATGGAACTGCGCCTGGGGCTCGTCGACGAGATCCGGAAACTGACCCGGCTCGGCATCGCGCTGAAGCTCGCCCCCTTCGAGGACATCACCCCGCAGGTGAAGGCGGTCCGCCCCGCGGGCGCCGTCATCGCGCCCATCGCGCTGCAGCGCTTCATCCCCACCCTGCGGGTCATGGCCGCGGTGGCCTCGCAGCTCGCCTACCGTACCGACGTTCCGCTGCTGCTTGCCGAGGCCGGCTGCATCAGCGGCTTCCCCGACCTGCTGAACCCTCTCGAGCACACGGTGAACGAGGAGGGGGAGATCCTGGACACCGCCTCGCGCCTTCTGGCAGACATCCGCGGCCGCAAGAAGGGGCTCACCGCCCGCATCAAGAAGCGGCTCGAAGAGATCGTGCGCGAGCGGCACACGGCGATCTTCCTGCAGGACGACTTCATCACCCAGAGATCGGGGCGCTGGGTGATCCCGGTGCGCATGGATTCCAAGGGGATGGTGCCGGGGGTGGTGCATGACGTCTCCAACTCCGGCGAGACCGCCTTCATGGAGCCCCTGGAGATCATCGGCCTCGCCAACGAACTGGAGAACCTGGTGGCCGACGAACGGGCCGAGGAGATCCGCATCGTCCGGCAGATCTGCGACTGGATCAGGGAGGACGCCGAGGAGATCCTGCAGCAGTTCGAGGCGCTGGTCGAGCTCGACATCCTGAACTGCATCGCCACCTTGAGCGACCGCCTGAAAAGCGAGACCCCGGTCATCGCAGACACGCCGACCATCCTGCTCAAGTCGGCGCGCCACCCGATCCTCACCCTGATGGGGAAAGAGGTGGTCCCCCTGGACCTGGAACTGGCAGTGGAGAACCGGGTCATGGTGGTCACCGGTCCCAACACCGGCGGCAAGACCATCGCCATCAAGAACGCGGGACTGCTCTCCGTGATGGCCTTGTGCGGCATGCCGGTCCCCGCCCTACCCGGCACCGTGCTCCCGAAGGTCGAGAGCATCCTGGTGGACATCGGCGACGAGCAGTCCATCGAGGAGAGCCTCTCCACCTTCTCGGCCCACATCTCCAAGATCTCCAGCATCATCGAACACGCCGATCGCGGCGCGCTGGTCCTTTTGGACGAGCTCGGCACCGGCACCGAGCCGGGACAGGGGGCGGCCATCGCCTGCGCCGTGCTGAAGGAGCTGCAGAACAAGGGGGCGCTGGTGGTCGCCACCACCCATCTCACCGAGATCATCGGCTTCGTGCAGCGCGAGGCGGGGATGGTGAACGCCGCCATGGCCTTCGACCGACAGAAGCTTGCGCCGCTATACCGGCTGGTGGTGGGAGAACCGGGGGAATCGCACGCCCTGGAGATCGCCAGCCGCTACGGCCTCCCCGAGCGCGTGGTCACCTTCGCCAGGGGCATGATCGGCACCATGGAGGCGGACTTCCACGCGCTGTTGCGCGACCTGAAGGAGAAGCGCGAGCAGTTGGACCGCACCCTCGCCGAACTTTCCGAGCGAGAGGAGAAGCTGGGACGCGCGGAGCGCAACCTGGTGGACCGCCGCGACGAGGCGGCCAAGCTGGTGCAGGACGCCCGTGAGAAGGGACTTCTGGAAGCGCAGCAGATCATCTCCAAGGCCCGTCGCGAGGTGGCGGCCATGATCGACGAGGCCAAGCGCGACAAGGCGCGCGAGGCGAAGGAGAAGCTGGACCAGGCGGCACGCGAGGTGGAATCGGCGCTGGACGGGCTGCACCCCGAGGAGAACGTCGACCCGGACCAGGTCGCCGCGGGGGATGTCCTCTTCGTGAAGCCGCTCAACCTGGACGCCACCATCCTCTCCGTGGACCGCCGTGCCGGGCGTGCCCGGGTGCGGGCCGGGAGCATGGAACTGGATGTCGCCCTGTCATCGCTGTTAAAGCCCAAAGGGAAAGAACCGAAGAAGGTACGTAAGCAGCGCGCCCGCCAGCAGGAAGAGGAAGCTGCCGCCGAGCCCGCGACCAGCATCAACCTCCTCGGGATGCGGGTGGAGGAAGCGATCGGCGAGTTGGAGCCGTTCCTGAACCACGCCTCGCTGGAGCGCTTCTCCGAGGTGCGCGTCGTACACGGCAAGGGGACCGGCGCCCTGATGAAGGGGGTTCGAAGCTACCTGACCGGACATCCGCTGGTGGCGGAGTTCCGCACCGGCGAGCGTTTCGAAGGCGGCGACGGTGTCACAGTGGTGACGCTGCGCTAATGTACTGCAATCACAGGTGACCGCGGAGGCCTCATGATCATCTCCATCATAGCTGCCATGTCTGACAACAGGGTTATAGGAGCGCACGGGAAGCTTCCCTGGAGCATTCCCGCCGACCTGGCTCGCTTCCGAAGCCTCACCATGGGGCATGCGGTGCTGATGGGGAGAAAGACCTTCGAGTCGATCGGCCACCCGCTGGACGGGCGCAAGAACATCGTGCTCAGCAAGAGCATGGGGAGGACCGACGGGATCATCATCGCCCGCACCCTGCAGGAAGGGATCGCGGCCGCCGAGGGAGACGAGGAACTGTTCATCTGCGGCGGTGAGGCGGTGTTCCGCGAGGCGCTCCCCTTGTGCCAGAGGATCTACCTCACCGTGGTGCACGGCGAGTACCAGGGCGACGTGCACTTCCCCCAGCCCCCCTGCTCCTTCATGGAGCTGCACCGGGAGGAATCCCTGGAAGGAAGTCCGCCGACGACCTATCTGGTGATGGAAAAGGTGGATCAGATCCAGCCGGGCAGCGACGTCTTCGAACTGCGGGCAAAGGGGGTAGAGGCGCTGAACCGTCAGCTCTACTTCCTGGCCCGCTGCTGCTTCGGCCAGGCCCAGGCCCTGGAGCAGTCCCCGGAAACCGCGTCCGACCTCGCCTTCAGCCAGGCCAAAAGCGGCGGGGACTGCAGTGAGGCGCTGAAGCTTGCCGAACAGGCGTTGCGGGACGACCCGGACAACCTGCGCATCCGACTGAATCTGGGCCGAATCGAGGTGCTGGCCGGCGAAAAGGGTAAAGGACTCGAGACCTTGCGCAAAGGGGTGCAGATGGGCGGAGGTCAGGAATTCTACACCGAACTGGCCAAGTGCGGCACCAGGGGAACCCCGCCCATCAAGTCCCTGCCGAGAAGCCACCCGCTGAACCGGTACCTGGGGCTTTTGATGCACAGGTTGAACATACGCGGGTAAGTCCATCCTCCTCCCCCAGGAGGGGGGAGGTCGGGTGGGGGGCTGCCCCGCTTCCCCCTCCCCAGCCCTCCCCCTCCGGGGGAGGGAGTGATGACCCTGCCGATAAGAAGGCCGATCGTCTCTGCAGATGCCCCGTTGACTCCACCCCTGCCATGATGCTACTTTCCAATCCATGAAAAACGCGGAGGCTGAAGGGATAGTGCTGCGCCTCACCGACTTCGGGGAGGCGGACCGCATCGTGACCCTGTTCACGCTGGAACAGGGGAAGCTGCAGGGGGTGGCGCGCGGCGCCAAGAGGAGCAAGAAACGCTTCGCCGGCGCCCTGGAGCCCTTCGCACACCTCAAGGTCCAGTTGCACCTGGGAACCGGGCTACCCACCCTCTCGGGGGCCGACATCCTCGGCATCTTCCCCGGCATCCGCGCCGACTTAGCCAAGATCGGCTGCGCCGCCTACGCCTGCGAACTGGTGGAGCGGCTCACCCCCGAGGAAGAACCGAGCCCGCGCCTGTTCCGCCTTTTGTACTGCTACCTGGAACGCCTCAACGACGCCCCCGCCTCCCCCTCCGATCGACGCTTCTTCGCGGTGAACCTCCTGAAGATACTGGGCTACCAACCCGAGCTGCAGGTGCGCGGCGTCTCCGAGGAAACGGCGTCGCTGCTCGCCCGCGCCATGCAGACCGGCCGCTTCGGCGCCGTGGTCTTTCCGGACGTGCTGCTGCGCGAGGCGGACCTCCTTTTGAACCCCGCCATCGACCTCCACCTGGACCGGGAACTGAAGTCGCTGGCCTTCCTGAAGGAGTGCGGCGTGTAGCTGCCGCAAACACACGCGCAGCCCCTGTCAACCCGGCAACTTTCTTTTGCAAACCGTCAATTTTGTTGACCCCGGCGCCGGTAACGGGTACTATTCGACGCTTCAGCCTAACCCGTATGTGCAGCCGCGCCCAGGCGCAGCTTTTTGTTTTTGAGGAACTGCATGAACCAAGCGGACATGAGAAAACTGCCGCCGCAGAGCATCGAAGCGGAGATGTCGATCCTGGGTGGGATCCTGGTCGACAACGAGGCGATCAACCGCGTGCTCGAGGTCCTTTCGCCGGAAGAGATGTACCGGGAGAGCCACAGAAAGATCATGCGCGCCATGATCGAACTGAACGAGCGCGGCGAGCCCTGCGACCTGATCACCATGACCACCATCCTGCGCAAGAAGGGTGAGCTGGAAGAGGTGGGAGGCGGCGCCTACCTGGCCACGCTGGTGGACTTCGTCCCGATGGCGGCGAACATCTCCTACTACTGCAAGATCGTGAAGGAGAAGTACATCACCAGGAAGCTCATCTCCGCCGCCACCGACATCGTCAGCAACGGTTTCGAGGACAAGGTCGAGGTCGAGGAACTGCTCGATTCCGCGCAGAAGGTGATCTTCGAGATCTCGGAGAACAAGCTCCGCCCGTCCTACTACAAGGTCAGCGACATCCTCAAGGACACCATCAAGAACATCGAGCTCCTGTACGAGAAGAAGGAGCTGGTGACCGGCGTCCCCACCGGCTATACCGACCTCGACAAGCTGACCGCGGGCTTTCACGCCGGCGACCTGGTCATCATCGCGGGACGTCCGGCGATGGGTAAGACCACCTTCGCGCTCAACGTCGCCCAGTACGCGGCGGTCGACTCGGACAAGAAGTTCCCGGCTGCCATCTTCTCGCTGGAGATGCCCAAGGAGCAGTTGGTGGAGAGGCTTCTCTGCTCCGCCTCGCGGGTCGACCTCACCCGGCTGCGCTCGGGGCACCTGCAGGAAAACGACTGGCCCAAGCTGATCAAGGGTGCGGGGCTTTTGCACAACTCCAAGATCTTCATCGACGACACCCCCTCGATCACGGTGATGGAACTGCGCTCCAAGGCGAGGCGCCTCAAGGCCGAACACGACATCGGCATCATCGTCATCGACTACCTCCAGCTCATGCGCGGCGGCGCCAATAGCGAATCGCGCCAGCAGGAGATCTCGGAGATCTCGCGCTCGCTCAAAGCGCTGGCCAAGGAGCTGGGTATCCCGGTGATCGCCCTGTCGCAGCTGAACCGAAGCCTGGAGCAGAGAACCGACAAGCGCCCGATGATGAGCGACTTGCGCGAATCCGGTGCAATCGAGCAGGACGCCGACATCATCATGTTCGTCTACCGCGGCGAGGTGTACGACAAGGAGAACGAGGACCTCAAGGGGAAGGCGGAGGTCATCATCGGCAAGCACAGAAGCGGTCCCATCGGCACGGTCGACCTCGCCTTCAGAGGCGAGTTCACCCGCTTCGAGAACCTGAGCAACAGGGAAGAATATTAACCCGTAACCAATAGAGTTCCCTCCCCCGGAGGGGGAGGGCTAGGGAGGGGCGCCGTTGCATCTCAAGCGTTCCCCCCTCCCCACCTCCCCCCTCCGGGGGGAGGAGCACACAACACATAGAAAGGAACCTAGATGAGCAGATACCATGCAATGAAGGAAGTGCCGGCTACCGCCGGTTATAAGGAAGGGGACGTACTGTTTCTGTGCGGCGAGTTGTTCGGCCGCGGCTACGCCAACGGCATCGTGGACGAGGCCAGGGCCAAGGGGATGACCATCATCGGTGCCACCGTCGGCAGGCGCGATGCGGACGGCACGCTGCGCCCGCTCAACGAGGAAGAGCTCGCCACCGCCGAGGCAGGGCTGGGCGGCAAGATCATCAACATCCCGCTGGAGGCCGGTTTCGACATGGAGCCCGGCAAGGACGGCATCGCTCCGGTGGACCGTTTCAAAGGCGTGAAGCCGGATGACTGGGCTTCAGTCAAGCTGGACCCGGCGGAGGTCGAGTACTCCAAACAGCGCGGCACCGAGCGTTTCTGCAAGAACCTTGCGGCCGTGGTGGCCGAACTGGAGAAGGTGATCCCCGCCGGCAGCAAGCTGCTCGTGGTCCACACCATGGCCGGCGGCATCCCGCGCGCCCGCGTCTTCATGCCGATCCTGAACAAGCTGTTCAAGGGGCAGGGCGACCGCTTCCTCTCCTCGGAGGCCTTCTGGAACTCCGACATGGGCAAGCTGTGCGACGCGAGCTTCAACGAAGTCACCGCGGACACCTTCCGCTACCTGATCGACGCCACCGCGGGCCTCAGGGAGAAGCACGACACCCATTACGCGGCCTACGGTTACCACGGCACCGGCGTGCTGATCGACGGCGTCATCACCTGGCAGTCCTACACCCCGTACCTGCAGGGGTGGGCCAAGATCCGCCTGGAAGACATCGCCATCGAGGCATGGGAGAAGGGAATCAAGGCGACCGTGTACAACTGCCCCGAGATCCTCACCAACTCGAGCGCACTCTTCCTCGGCGTAGAGAACTCCCTCTATCCGCTGATGGGCGCCCTGCGCGCCGAGGGCGTGCAGTCGGTGGTCAACGAGTGCCAGGCGCTGCTGCGCGAGGGGACCACGGTCGACGATCTGCTGAAGATCGCCAACACCTACCTCACCTCCGAGCTCATCACCAGCACCCGGGACTTCGACAGCTGGCCGCAGCACAACAAGCCGGAGCAGCAGGAGTACATGCTGAATACCTCGGCGGAGCTGATCAGCATGAACGCGGACCAGAAGGAGATCGTCTGCGCCGTGCTCTCCCGCGCCGTGTTCCAGGGGGTGGGCAGCCTCATGTTCAACAGCTCGTGGAACCCGCAGGCGCCGGTGTTCTGGCTGAACCATGATGTGATCGCGAAGACGCTGGCGAAAGGGTAATCGGCAAGCAATCCGGGGGGCGAGGTTTTTTCGCCCCCCTTTTTTTATGTTCTACACCTTCGAGCCCTTTACCGAAGGAGGGGACTGGCTCCGCCAGGTGCCTGTCCCCTTGGGGCTTGGGTAAGATGGCTGGGCGGAGTGGAGCGTTCCGCAAGAGGGACAGGCACCTACGGAGCCAGTCCCTTCCACACTTGATGACACCGAACGGAGTACACGTGGCACACAAGGTCCTGCTGGTCGATGACGTGAGTATGTTCCTGGAACTGGAAAAGGATTTTCTCTCCCTCTCCGCGGTGGATATCTTTACCGCCCGCAACGGTGAGGAGGCCCTGCAGATCTGCCGGGAACAACATCCGGACCTCGTGATCATGGACCTGCATATGCCGGTCATGGACGGCGCCGAATGCTGCCGCACCATAAAAAAAGACCCCCGACTCTCCACAGCGGTGATTCTCACCGCTTCTGAAGGGAAGGAGGCCGATCGCCGCCTCTGCCTGGCGGCGGGCTGCGACGATATCGTCTTCAAACCTCTCGATCGTGTTATCTTCCTGGAGGCGTCCCGCAAACTCCTTCCTGCGGTGGACCGGCGCGACCGGAGGGGAAGTTGCCGCTTCAACGTGAAGTTCCGCGCCTTCGGCCTCACCCTCTCGGGCTTCAGCGTCAATTTGAGCCAAAACGGCCTCTACCTCGCCGCCGATGTCGATCTCGACAAGGGAACCGAGATGGAGCTGCTCTTCGCGCTCCCCGAGCCGGCAGGCGCCATCATCCAGACCAAGGGGCGCATCGCCTGGCTCAACACCAGCAAGGCCCGGGTGAAGAACACGCTCCCCGTCGGATTGGGCATCCAATTCGTCGGGATCTCGGATGAAGACCGGGAGCGCATCGACCGCTACGTCAGCACCCTCTCCCCTACCTCACGAGCTTAGAAAGCTTCTTGAACTCCTCGGTGCCGGCGACGCGCAGCAACTGGAACAGCACCGATTCGGTCGAGGTCATGACCGCACCGGCCTGGGTCATGGTCTGCAGCGCGATCTCCCAGTTGTGCTTCTTGCGGCTCATCACCGCGTCGACCACCAGGTGCACCACGTAGCCGCGGGATAGAAGCTCCAGCGCGGTCTGCAGCACACAGACGTGGGTCTCCATCCCGGTCAGGATGACCTGACGCCTGCCGTTTTTCTCCAGCGTCTCCAGGAAACCTTCTCCGCCACAGCAGCTGAAGGTCATCTTCTCCAGGCTCGGCGTGCAAAGCTTCTCCTTCAAGGAGGGGACCGTTTCACCGAGCCCCTTCACGTACTGCTCGGTGGCAAGCGCCGGGATCCCCAACTCGGCCGCCGCATCGAGCAGAATGGAGATGTTGTTGGTCAGCTTCCCCAGCACCTTCTCATCCATGGCGCGGCAAAGCTTGTCCTGCACGTCGACCACCACCAGTTGAGCACTCTCTTTTTCCAGGAAAAATCTTTCCAGCAGGGTCATAACACCTCCTAAAGCAGGTTGAGATAAGACAAAAAAAACCATTAGCCACGGAGAACTTCTGAGAAAATCTGAGAAAAACAATAATCTGGGGTAAAACCGAAAGGTTTCTCCGATGTGCTCAGATTATCTCCGTGGCTAATGGTTGTGAGGGTTTTGAAGTCTCAATCTTCCTCTTACTCCTTGCGCAGTTCGATGCCCAGTTCGGTGATCTTCTTTCTGAGGGTGTTGCGGTTGATGCCCAGGATGTCCGCGGCACGCACCTGGTTGCCACGGGTCTTCTCCAAAACGAAGCGGATCAGCGGACGCTCGACCTGCTCCAGCACCATGGCATGCACGTCGCCGCTCTCCATCTTCTCCATGTTGGAGAAGCAGCCGCGCAGCTTGAGATCGACGATCCCCTCCAGCGACAATTCCTCCCCCTTACCTTCCCCCTGCCGGTTCCTGAGGCCGGGGAAATCGGAGGCAACCAGGAGCGGGTCGGGCGACAGGATCACGGCTCTCTTGATGGTGTTCTCCAGTTCGCGGATGTTGCCGGGCCAGTTGTAGTTGGAGAGGAGCTTCACGGCATCGGCCGAGGTGCGCTTTTGCGGCACCTCGAGCTCCGCGCAGATCTTGCCCAGGAAGTACTGCACCAGGAGCGGGATGTCCTCCTTGCGGTCGCGCAGCGGCACCAGCTGGATCGGGATCACGTTGAGGCGGTAGTAGAGGTCCTCGCGGAACTGCTTGTTGCGCACGCTCTCCTCGAGATCCTGGTTGGTGGCGGCCACCACCCTGACGTCGACCGGGATGCTCTGGTTGCCGCCGGTCCTGGTGATCTCGCGCTCCTGCAGCACCCTGAGGATCTTGGCCTGCAGGTCGATGGGCATGTCGCCGATCTCGTCCAGGAAGATGGTGCCGCCGTTGGCCTGCTCGAACTTGCCCAGCTTCCGCTCGGTGGCGCCGGTGAAGGCGCCCTTCTCGAAGCCGAACAGCTCGCTTTCCAGCAGCTCCTTGGGGATGGCGGCGCAGTTGAGCGGGATGAAGGGCTTGCCAAGGCGCTTGGAGTTGTAGTGGATGGCGCGGGCGATCAGCTCCTTGCCGGTACCCGACTCCCCCTGCACCAGGACGGTGACGTCGGAAGGGGCCACCTTGCCGATGGTCTTGTAGACCTCGCGCATGGCGGGGGAGTTGCCGATGATGGTCTTCTCGAGCTGGTAACGGTCCGCGAGCTCTTCCTTCAGGAGCGAAACCTGTGAGGTCATCTCGCGCGCCCGGCTCACCTTCTCCACGACCGCGTCGATCACGCCCAAGTCGAAGGGCTTGGTCAGGTAGTCGTAGGCGCCGCGCTTCATCGCCTCGACGGCGTTCTTCATGCTCGCCTCGGCGGTCATGATCACCACCATCAGGTCAGCGCGTTCCTCCTTGACCCGATCCAGCAGCTCCAGTCCCGTGACGCCCGGCATCTTGATGTCCAAAAGCGCCAGGTCGTAGACGTTTTCCTTGATGAGCTTGAGCGCCTCGTTGCCGTCCTTGGCCAGCTCGACGTTGAAACCTTTCTTCTTGAGGGCCTTGGAAAGGACCCAGCGCATGCTCTCTTCGTCATCCGCCACGAGAATGTTGTTGATAGACATAAAAACTCCTAAAAACCGTTCAATGTTCGACGTTCAACGTTCGATGCGGTCATCCGGCATTGGACTCTACGCCTTGACTTGCCACGCTGCAGGTCAGGCCAGGATGACGGCGTCTCTGCAAGAGGCGCAATCGAACCTTGAACGTAGAACGTTGAACGGCTGTAAATTATTGCACCAGCGGCAGCATGACGGTGAAGACGGTGCCGCGGGACGGATCGGAATCGACGCGGATCATGCCGCGGTGCTCGGACACGATCTTCTGGCAGATGGCAAGCCCTAGCCCCGTGCCCTGCGACTTGGTGGTGAAAAACGGGGTGAACATGTTCTCCAGTACGTCCGCCGGAATGCCGGGACCGTTGTCGGTGATGTCGATGGCCACCATGCGGGCCCGCCGCTCCCCCTTCTGGGTCAGGGCGTAGTCGGCCAGAACCCGGCTGGTCACTTTGACCACGCCGCCGGTGCCCACGGCCTCCATGGCATTCTTGATCAGGTTGAGGAACAGCTGGGTCAGGAGCGCCTCGTCCGCCAGTATCGGGGGGATGCTCGGATCGAAGTACTGCTGCAGGTAGAGCTCCTTGCCGTCGCAGGCGTTTTTCTGCAACAGGACGATATCGGAGAGAACCCGGTGCAGGTTCACCTTGCCGAGTTTAAGCCGCCCGGGGGAAGCGAGGCCGAGCAGTTCCTCGACGATCACGTTGACCCGCTGCACTTCCTTCAGCATGACCCGCACGTACTCCCTGAGATCCTCGTTGTCCGGGAACTCCATCTCCAGGAGCTGGGCCGCCCCCTTGATGCCGCCCAGCGGGTTCTTGATCTCGTGGGCGAGCCCCGCGGCGAGTGCGCCCAGCGAGGAAAGCCGGTCCGCCTGGCGCACGGCGCTCTCGAGCTCACGCACGTTGGTGAGGTCGCGCAAGAGCACGATGGTGCCGATCCGCTCGCCGCTCGAACTCAAAAGCGGCGACGTGCTGGTCCCCACCGGGGTGATGCGCCCTCCCCTTTTGAGCACGATGTTCTCGTGGTCGGAGACGGACATCCCGGTGCTGACGGTCTTCGCCACCAGTTCGTTGAGGGCCGCGTCACCCTTGAAGATCTCGCTGAACAGATGCCCCAGCGCCTGGCGCTTGGACACGCCGGTCAGCTCCTCGGCAGCGGGGTTCACCAGCGTCACGGCACCGGTGTTGTCCAGGACGATGACGCCGTCGCCCACGCTGTCGACCACATTCGCGTAATAGTTCTCCAACCGGTCAGCCATTAAAGAACTCCTCCATCGCCCCGACAAGCTCGGCAGCATGCTCGATCCGGTTCACCGCGGCACGGAACTGTGCGGCTCCCGGAAGCCCCTTTGAGTACCAGGCGAGATGCTTGCGCATCTCCATCAGGGCCACTCTGCCCCCCTCGAACTCCGTGAAGAGCTCGAAATGCCTGCGGGCAACCGCAAGTCGTTCCGCCACCGTCGGCGGCACCGGGACCTCGCCTGCCATAAGGGCGAGCGCCTCCCGGAACAGCCAGGGATTCCCCATCGCGCCGCGGGCGACCATCACCGCATCGCAACCGGTCTCCCGGAACATGCGGACCACGTCGTCCGCGCTGAAGAGATCGCCGCTGCCGATCACCGGGATCTTCAGGGCACTCTTCAGTTCAGCAAGCTTGGCCCAGTTCGCCTTCCCCTCGAACATCTGGGCCCGGCTCCTGGGGTGCAGGGTGATGGCGTCGCACCCTTCTTCCTGTGCGATGCGCCCCACCTCGAGAAAGGTATCGTCGCCGCAGACCCAGCCGGTCCGGATCTTCACGGTAAAGGGGAGCGAGGTCGCCTTGCGCACGCAACGGACGATGCGTCCCACCTTGGCCGGGTCCTTCATCAGCGCGCTGCCGGCGCCGGTGCCGACCACCTTCTTCACCGGGCAGCCCATGTTGATGTCGATCAGCTCGCCGTATCCCTCGACCAGCCGCGCCGCCTCGGCCAGCATCTCCGGCTCGTCGCCGAAGAGCTGCATCCCGATGGGACGGTCCTCGGGGGTCGTCTTCAGCAGGTCGAAACTCTTGCGCCCCTCCCTGGTCAGGCCGTTGACGCTGACCATCTCGGTAAAGGTGAGGGAGGCGCCCCCCTCGCGCGCGATGATGCGCATGGGGAGGTTGGTGATGCCGGCCATAGGGGCCAGAAATACCCGATTCTTCAAGGTAAGGGAGCCGATGGCCACCGTGTTTTGCATATGTGATGACTTCCTTATCTGCCTAAAAAATGTGCATACTAACAACTAAGAATTTAAAACGCAAGGGTTTTTTGTGGTTCGCGTATACGAAAAAGGAGGGTGTCTGAAAGAAAAAAACGAAATGGTGGATGCCGTTGAGAGCCGGGCTCCTCCCCCTGGAGGGGGGAGGTCGGGAGGGGGGCAGCTTTGGCGGGTTTCCCCCTCCCCCGCCCTCCCCCTCCGGGGGAGGGAGAATTGGGGAGTGAGAGGACGTATTCAGGTGGCAGCCAAGCGCAGCATCCGTTCTATGCCGCTCAACCCCTCCACGGCGCCGCAGGGAAGGGAGAGGTGCGGCTGCCGGATCTGCGGCTCACGCGGGTTGATGCGGATGACCCGCGCGCCGGAGAGGGAGCCGATCCGCTCGCTGGCGGCACGCACGGTGGGGATGGCGGTCCCGGCGCCCAGTTCGACGACCGTGATGCGCCTGCCTAAGTGGCGGGACAGGAACTGCCGGAAGTGCTCCTGCTGCCTTTGGGTGCGGTCGCCGATCCAGGCGTAGTCGCCGAACATGAGGATGTTGGGGCGCGCCGCCCGGCCGCAGCGGGGACAAAGCGGCACGTGGTCGGCGCGCATCGTTTCCTCATCGATCCGGAACGCTTCCCGGTTGTCCCAGATCCGGTCGCAGCAGGGGCCGGTGCACTGCAGGTGGTGAATGGAGCCGTGGAACTCGAGTACTGCCTGCTCCGGAAAGCCGGCCTTCTGGAACTGCCCGTCCACGTTGGAGGTGGCCACGAACAGGTCGAGGCCATAGCGCGCGGCCCAGTCGCGCAGGAGCGCGAAGCCCGCATGGGGAACCGTGGCGCGGTAGAGGTTGGTGCGGTGGCCGTAGAAGCCCCAGCCGAAGGCCGGATCGTGTTCGAAGTGCTCGGGGTTGGCGGCGTCGACGAAGCTGATGCCGAGCCGCTGGTACAGGGGATAGGCGCGCCAGAAGCCGGTGTCGCCGCGGAAATCGGGGAGTCCGGAATCGACCCCCATGCCGGCGCCCGCGGTAACGACGAGTGCCTGCGCGCCGGCGACTGCCTCGGCCGCGGCCCTGAACACGGGGGCGAGATCGGCCGCCACGTCTAGATCCCCACCTTGACCGGGATCGGCTTCAGCACCCGCTGCAGCTCGGAGGGAGGCAGCGAAACCAGGAAGCCGCGGCTGCCGCCGTTGATGTAGACGAGGGGGAGTTCGAGGATGCTCTCCTCGATGTAGACCGGCATCTGCTTCCTGGTGCCGAAGGGAGAGGTCCCTCCCACCATGTAGCCGGAATGCCGGTTGGCGGTGTCGGGGGTGCAGGGGGTGACGCTCTTGACGCCGATGGCGCGGGCCAGCTCCTTGGTGGAAACCTGCAGGTCGCCGTGCATCAGCACCACGAGCGGCGCGCGGGTCTCGTCCTCCATGATCAGGGTCTTGATGACGCTGTGTTCGTCGACGCCCAGCTCGCGCGCCGAAACGGCGGTGCCGCCCTTCTCCTCGTATTGGTAGGGATGCTCGCCGAAGGTAACTCCCGCCTGCCGCAGTACCCGGATGGCGGCCGTGACCGGCGACTTCACCTTGGCCATTGCAGTTCTCCTTGAACAGATTTGATTTCGCTAGTAAAAAAGTCACTTGCCAGGCACGGACATACCGGCTATAGATTAATAGCACGTCTCAAGCAGCTTAACAACCGTGTAACTAGGGTAACTTGTTATGGGAAATGAGAATCAACGGCCGGCCAAAGTACTGGTCATGGACGACGACGAGATGGTCCGGTTCGTAGCGGGGGAAACCCTGAAGCGCTACGGTTTCGAGGTGGAGTTCGCCAACGACGGCGCCCAGGCCGTGGAGATTTACCATGAGCGGCACCAAACCGGCGACACCTTCGCCGCCGTGATCCTGGACCTCAACATCCCGGGCGGCATGGGAGGACAGGAGGCGATGCAACGCCTGCTCGAGATAGACCCCGGCGCCAAGGGGTACGTCTCCAGCGGCCGCACCGACGACCCGGTCATGATGAATTACCGCAACTACGGCTTCAGCGGCACCATCGAGAAGCCCTATTTCTACCTGAACAAGCAGCTGATGGAAGAGTTCAGCAAGACCCTGCGCGGCACCGAGTAAGCATGACCGGATTGGAAAACTACCTCGCCCTTTTGTCCCGCGTCGACGAGATCTGCCGGCGCACGTCGGAAACCTTCAGCGCACACATCACCTGCCGTGCAGGCTGCGACGCCTGCTGCCGCCACCTTTCCATCTTCGCCGTGGAAGCCGCCGCGCTCGCCCACGCGTTGCGAGAGCTCCCCGCGGAACAGGCCGAACTGGTCCGCTCGAAGGCCCGCGATGCGCGGGAAGGCTCCCCCTGTCCGCTGCTCCATGACGGACTCTGCCTGCTCTACCAGGCCAGGCCGATCATCTGCCGCACCCATGGACTGCCGCTTCTGCTTTTGCGCGAGGGGGAAAGGTCGGTAGACTTCTGCCCGGAGAATTTCCAGGGACTTCCCAGCATCCCCGGCAGCGCGGTCATCGACCTGGAGCGGCTGAACATGATGCTGGCCACGGTCAACGCGCTGTACCTGCAGTCCTTCCCCGGTCCGGAGCGGCTCACCATCGCCCAGGCGCTTCTCACCGATTGACTTTTCCCTCGACTTCAGGGTATATGGCCCGTGCGAAAGTTTCGCGTCATGCCGTCAACCGACCCGGGCCGGCGCCGCGGACCAGCGCACATATACCATTAGGCTGGAAAAAGGAGAGGCAACACTATGAAGGTGAGCTACAACACGTCCGGGAGCTGCGCCTCCCGCATCGAGATAGAGATCGAAGACGGCGTCATCGTCGCCACCAAGTTCGTGGACGGCTGTGCCGGCAACACCCAGGCGGTCGCCGCCCTGGTGCGCGGCATGGAGGTCAGCGAGGCGATCAGGCGCCTGAAGGGCATCGCCTGCCAGGGTGACACCTCCTGTCCCGACCAACTGGCGCGAGCCCTGGAGCAGTCACAATGCAGCACCAGACCTTCCTAGACGGAGGCATTATGGAAATCTTCGGCGGGTTCATGATGATGATGAGCATCATCGGCTTCTTCCTGGTGGTGATCTGGTTCATCCTCCCCTTCGTGATCTTCAACATCAAGGGACGGGTGGACCGCTCCGCCGCGATGCTGGAGGAGATGGACCAGCGCCTGAAGAACATCGAGCGGCTCATACAGGAGCAGCGCAACAGCGAGGAGCAGCGACCGCTCGACCCGCCGCTGTAACTCACCCTGTACAACCGACTCTTACCGCCCGGCCCTCCCCCTCACCGAGGGGGAGCATGCCCCACCCCACCCTCTCGGACTCCCTTAAAAACCTGTCATATCCCTTGCCATCCCCCGCTTTTTTCATTATTATGTGCCGCTATGTGTCGGCCGACAGAGTAGATTCGTTTAATCTGCCGTAGCCGACGTCAAGGAGAGTTCATGGGTCTACTGGAAGGAAAAAAGGCACTTATTTTCGGCGTAGCTAACGATAAAAGCATCGCCTGGGCCACCGCCGAGGCATTTCACCGCGAGGGGGCCGAGGTGGCCCTGGCCTACGCGGGCGAGGCGGTTGCCAAGAGGGTGATGCCGCTGGCGGAGAACATCGGCTCCAAGCTGGTGCTCCCTTGTGATGTGAGAAGCGACGAGGAGATCGCGCGCCTGTTCGACCAGGTGCGTGAGGCGTGGGGAGGGCTGGACATCCTGGTGCACTCGGTCGCCTTCGCCAACAAGGAGGAGCTGAAGGGCTCCTTCCTGAACACCACCCGCGAGGGGTTTGCGACCGCGCTCGACATCAGCGCCTACTCGCTGATCGCCATGGCACGCGAGGCCGCACCGCTCATGCAGGGGCGTGACGGCAGCGTGATCGCCATGACCTATTACGGCGCCCAGAAGGTGTTTCCAAGCTATAACGTGATGGGGGTGGCCAAGGCGGCGCTGGAGGCAAGCGTGCGCTACCTGGCCGAGGCGATGGGGCCGGAGGGGACCCGGGTGAACGCCATCTCGGCAGGACCTCTGCGGACCCTCGCTTCCGCAGGCATCGGCGGCTTCGGGCAGATCGCCGGGCACGTGGCGGAGAAGGCGCCGCTTAGGCGCAACATCTCCCAGGAGGAGGTCGGCAACGCCGCCCTCTATCTCGCCAGCCCGCTCGCCAGCGGCGTCACCGGCGAGATCCATTTCGTAGACTGCGGCTACAACATCATCGGGCTGTAGCGGAGGCGCGCCATCAAAGGACTGCACGGTAACCTTACAGGTCTGAAATCGAGCCAGGTAAAGAGGCTGGAAAGGCTGTACCGCCGCCGGGTGAAGCCGGGTGAGGTGGTTTCGCTGGAACTGGCCCGGGAAATGGCCGATATCTCGCTTGAGATCCGGCGCCAGCTCGGCATCCTGGTCTCCCGCATCGGCGAGATCGCCTACGTGGTGGTCGGGGACGAGCGCGGCATCATGATCCCGGCCCTGGACGAGTACCCGCTTGGGAAAAGGCTTTTGCGCGGCGTGCGCCTGGTGCACACCCACCTGAAGGGTGAAGTACTCTCCGACGACGACCTGACCGACCTGTCGCTGTTGCGTCTGGACCTGATCGCCGCCCTGCAGCTCACCCAGAACCCGGACCGCTTCTCGATCCAGACCGCGGCGCTGGTCCCGCCCAACGGCGGCCACCTACCCTACCAGGTCGAGCCCTCGGTCCCCTTCCTGAAGTACGACCTCGACTTCAAGGGTTTTGTGGAAACCCTGGAACAGACCATGGAGCGCGGCCTCAAGGAAGGCAAGGTGGTCGCCAGCGGTCAGGAGCGCGGCATCCTGATCTCGGTGACCCAGCGTCCCATGGAGGAGGCGGTCGATTCCATCGAGGAACTGAAGGAGCTCTCCCGCACCGCCGGGGTCGGCGTACTCGACACCGTGATCCAGCGTCCCAAGGAGTTCAACCCGCGCTACCTGCTGGGAGAGGGAAAGATCCGCGAAGTGGTGATCAAGGCGCTGCAGTACGGGGCGACCATGCTCGTTTTCGACCAGGAGCTCTCCCCGGCCCAGGTACGTTCCATATCGGAGCTGACCGAGCTGAAGGTCATCGACCGCAGCCAGCTCATCCTGGACATCTTCGCCCGGCGCGCCACCACTCAGGACGGCAAGGTCCAGGTCGAGCTAGCCCAGCTGAAGTACCTGATGCCCCGGCTCTCCGGGCGCGGCGTGCAGATGTCGCGGCTCATGGGGGGGATCGGCGGGCGCGGCCCCGGCGAGACCAAGCTGGAGGTCGACCGGCGCCGCATCCGCGACCGGATCGCGCACCTGGAGCGGGAGCTGAAGGAGCTCTCCAACGGCCGCTACCAGCGCCGCCAGAAGCGGGTCAAGGCGGGGATCCCCATCATCTCCATCGTGGGCTACACCAACGCAGGCAAGTCTACCCTCTTGAACACCATGACCAAGAGCGAGGTGTTCACCGAGGACCTCCTCTTCGCCACGCTGGACACCTCGTCGAGGCGGCTGCGCTTCCCGATGGACCGCGAGGTGATCATCACCGACACGGTCGGCTTCATCCGCAGCCTCCCGAAATCCCTGATGGGTGCCTTCAAGGCGACCCTGGAGGAGCTGAAGGACGCCGACCTCCTGGTCCACCTGGTCGACTGCAGCAACCCGCGCGTCGAGGAACAGATCAACCAGGTGAACACCATCCTGGCCGAACTGGAACTGTCGCAAAAGCCGACCCTGCTGGTGTTCAACAAGATGGACCTGCTCCCGGACCTGAAGAAGGGTGATCCCCTGGCCTTCATGAAGGTGCGGCAGCTGACCCGCAAGTACGGCGCGATCACCATCAGCGCCTCGGACAGAAAGACCCTCGAGCCACTCATGAAGGAGCTGCAGCAGCGCTTCTGGCACGACGTGGAGGATTACCGTGCTCCGGGGGAGAACCACGAGGAGTTCGAGGAGTAGCCTGCTCTCCCGATCCGCCCCCGCAGAGGAACCGATCTTTCCATGGACCAGCAAGCCATCATCTACGCCCTCGACCTTTTGGGCACCGTCGCCTTCGCCGCCTCGGGAGCGCTGGCCGGTGTGCGCCGCGGCATGGACCTTTTGGGGGTCATCGTACTGGGCATCGTCACCGCCACCGGCGGCGGCGTGATCCGCGACGTCCTTTTGAACGACACCCCTCCCTTTTGCTTCAAGAACGAGCTCTACCTCTACCTCGCCGTGGCCGCTTCGGTGGTGGTCTTTCTCACCCCCAGAAGCTTTGAGAGGATGAACCGCGCCATGCTCCTTCTGGACGCCCTGGGGCTCGGCACCTTCCTGGTGATCGGGACCTCGAAGGCGCTCCAGTTCAACCTGGGGCTCATGGGCGCCATCATCATGGGGGTCATGACCGCCACCTGCGGCGGGCTGGTGCGCGACCTGCTCTCCAACGAGATCCCGCTCATCCTGCAGCGCGAGATCTACGCCTCGGCCTGCGTGGTAGGCGGCGCCCTCTTCTTCTTCCTGCACCAGACCACGCTCCCCTCCCAGGTGAACCTCACCGTTTCCGCGCTCACCGTGATCGCGATCCGCTGCACCGCCATCGTGAAGGGTTGGCAGCTGCCGCGCGGCCAGACGCTCTAGCCTGTGCCCAAACGGAGCGCCGGGCTCATCATGTACCGCATCCGCAACGATGCCCCGGAGCTTTTCCTGGTGCACCCCGGCGGCCCGTTCTGGGCCCGCAAGGATGTCGGAGCCTGGTCCATTCCGAAGGGAGAGTACCTGGAGGGGGAAGATCCCTTCCTGGTGGCCCAACGCGAATTCATCGAGGAAACCGGACACCACCCCAGCGGCAGCTTCGTCGAACTGGCCGAAATCCGGCAGGCCGGAGGAAAGCCTGTGAAAGCCTGGGCCTTCCGCGGCGACTTCGATCCGGCGCTTCTCGTCAGCAACACCTTCACCATGGAATGGCCGCCGCGCTCCGGCCGACAGGCGGCGTTCCCCGAGGTGGACCGCGCCGGCTGGTTCGGCATCGCAGACGCCAGGGAAAAGATCCTCCCGAGCCAGCTCCCCCTGGTCGACCAGATCGTCGCCCTGCTGAACCGCGGCAGGTAACCCGCAACTTACATCCCCCCTACCCTTTGCCCCTTCGCACCAGCCTCTTTTTTTATCTTCTGCTACAAGGCGCCTTTGCCAAAAAGACAGCTCCGCAATAAAACGACGACACCTCCGAGCCGCCGGAAAGTTTTCCTACTTTTTTTATCGTATACACTTAAGTCCCCGAAGGCACTGACCGATAGAACATCATGACACCTTGAGCATCGACGTGTTCTTGCACATTTCGGCTGTCACGTTCTGACAGATAAAACACCTGGGCCGGTAACCGCCGTCCCGAGAACGAAGAGCACCACAGGGGGGAAGATGAAGATTCAGGACATGAAGATCGGTGCACGGCTCAGTGTTGGTTTCGGGGTGATCCTGTTACTGCTCCTCGTCATCGGAGCCATCAGCGTCTTCGGGATGCTGAAAATGGACTCCGGCCTCGAGACCATCGTCAAGAAGGACTACGCCAAGATCAAGCTGGCCAACGATGCGGCTAAGAACGTCACTGCCATCGTTTCCAGCGTCCAGAGCATGCTCCTGGAGACCGACGCGGCGGCGCGCCGCGAGGAGAACAAGAAGATCGACCAGACGCGTCAGCAGTACAAGAACGCCATGGAAAAGCTCGAAAAGCTGGAAACGACCGGGCAGGGGAAGGAGTTGATCGCCAAGGCGAAGCAGACCCTGGACAACGCCCGCAAGGCCAACAACCAGGTGCTCGAACTCGCCCTTGCCGGCGACAGCACGCGCGCCTCGTCCGTTTTCGAAAAGGATGCGGCCCCCCTGCTCGCACTGATCGCTCCTGCCTTCAACGAACTGGTGCAGTACCAGGAACAGGGAATCGAGGAGCGCTACCTCTCCGCCGCTGCGGTTTCCTCGCGCTCCCGCGTCATCGCCGTTTCCCTGGCCTTTCTGGCCATCGCCATCGGCGCACTGATCGGCTTTTGCATCACCCGCAGCATCAGCCGCCCGGTGCGCGCCCTCTCCGGCTGCGCCGACAGGTTGGCGCTCGGGGACGTCGAGGTCTCCATCGACACCGAGGGTAACGACGAGATCGCCATGCTGGCCCGCTCCTTCAAGAACATGGCCGACAACATCAAGGAAGCGTCCCTGGCGGCGGAAAGGGTGGCGCACGGCGACCTTTCGGTCCAGGTCACCCCCAAGTCGGAACAGGACCTGATGGGGAAAAACCTCTCCGCCATGATCGGCACCATCGGCAGACTGAGCGGCGAGATGAACGAACTGATCAAGGCGATCAGGGAAGGAAAGCTCAGCGTGCGCGGCGACGCAGCCGCCTTTGAGGGTGCCTGGGGCGAGCTCCTGGTCGGCCAGAACCGGCTCATCGAGGCGTTCGTGCAGCCGATCGACGTCACCTCGCGCTACCTCTCCCGCATCTCCAAGGGGGACATCCCCGAGAAGATCACCGACACCTACTACGGCGACTTCAACGACATCATCAACAGCCTGAACCTCCTCATCGACGCCAACAACGACGCCACCAGGCTCGCCAAGGAGATCGCGGAAGGGAACCTGCTCCTCGAGGTGAAGCAGCGCTCGGAAAACGACGGCTTGATGCAGGCGCTCGCCGCCATGGTGCAGAACCTGACCCGGGTGGTCACCGACGTCATGAACGCCGCGGACAACGTCACCTCAGGGAGCCAGGCGCTCAGTTCCACCTCGGAGGAGATGTCCCAGGGGGCCAGCGAGCAGGCAGCTTCGGCCGAAGAAGCGAGCGCCTCCATGGAGCAGATGACCTCCAACATCAGGCAGAACGCGGACAATTCGCTGCAGACCGAGAAGATCGCGGTGAAGTCGGCAACCGACGCCAGCGAAAGCGGAGACGCCGTGGCGAGGACGGTAGCGGCCATGAAGGAAATCGCCTCCAAGACCTCCATCATCGAGGAAATCGCGCGCCAGACCAACCTGCTGGCTCTGAACGCCGCCATCGAGGCGGCACGGGCGGGCGAGCACGGCAAAGGATTCGCCGTGGTGGCTTCCGAGGTGAGAAAGCTCGCCGAGCGGAGCCAGAAGGCGGCCGGGGAGATCGGGGACCTGTCGCTGACATCGGTGGAGGTGGCGGAGCACGCCGGAAACCTGCTGCAGATGCTGGTCCCGGACATCCACAAGACCGCGGAACTGGTGCAGGAGATCTCCGCGGCATGCAAGGAACAGGATTCCGGTGCCGAGCAGATCAACCGCGCCATCCAGCAGCTGGACCAGGTGATCCAGCAAAACGCCAGTGCATCCGAGGAGATGGCGTCGACGGCGGAGGAGCTCGCCTCGCAGGCGGAGCAGTTGCAGGGAACCATCGCCTTCTTCAAGGTCGGCGCGACTGCCCTGGAACAGCGGCAGCCGCCTAAGGGTGCCGCCCTCCCGCCATCCGCGACCGTGAAGCGGGGACAGCAGAAGCTGACCCGGGCGGCAAGCGCGCTGACCAAACTGAACGGGGTCGATTTGCAGATGGCGGCCAACGAAGAGAGCTTGTTGCAGGCGGGATTCGAGAGGTACTAGCTGAAGCGTTGATCCTTGCCGTAAAGGCGGCCCCAGGTGGGGCCGCCTTTTTTTGCGGAGGGGGAAGGGGACTGGCTGCCCCGGAATTATTGGATGAACTTTTTATTCAAGGTTGGGGGGTGATGGCCACTGCGCCGGGGCACCCTTCCCTTCCCTCCAGTTTGCAGGAGAGGTTCAGGAAGTACCCGGCCACCAACAGGTTGGTGACCAGGTGACTGGTGACACGCGAGGTCCGAAACAGCGAGCTTCCAGTACCGCGGGCCAGGTAGGGGACCAGCTGGTCCGCCAGGTGCGGATCGACCGGTTCGCCGCTTTCATGGTGTTCGAGAAATTCACGTGCGGCTTCGGCGCCGACCGCTTCGGCGGGCTTGCCCCGCTCACCGAGACCGGTGAACCCCGCCACGGCGTGCTCGTACTCCCCTTTGATGAAGATGAAGGTCCCCTGCCCGAAGGTCTGCACTTCCCGCGTCTCGACATCCATCGGCAGGCCGCGCTCCAGCTCCCCCCTGAGGCTCGCGAGGGCCGCCTGCAGCTGCCGCTCGGCGATGGTTCTCGGGAGGTTGCCCGCGGCCGACACGATACGCAACCGGTTGAGCCTCCCCCGTTCCCGGAACAGGCAGGGGGCGAGGACCTCGGCGGGTTGCACCAGGCAGCCGACCCGCCCTCCCCCTTTGGGGTAGAAGCCGAAGGAGTGGGCGACGGTTTCGCCGGCCACTCCCAGGCGGGCGATGCTGGGCCAGAAGATTTCCTCGAAATAGTTCCAGGACGGGCTGAAGGGGACATGGGTGCCGCCGATGACCGTGACCCGGCTTGCCTTGCGGGCGGCCAGCAGGGGGGGGATCACGGTCTGGAGCACCAGGGTGGCCGACCCGGCCGTGCCGATATCGAAGCTGTACTCTCCGGGAGTGATGCTGTCGGGCAGGAAGCTGAGTTCCGGTGAGCCGAGCCGGTCCCCGGCCACGTTGGCCGTGGCGATCCGTGCCGCCGCCTGCACCGCCATCAGGTGCTGCCGCATCAGCCCCGACTTGGCCCGGTTCTTCCGGATGTTGTAGACGTGAAACCCCTGCCCCGTGAGGCAGGACAGGCTCAGGGCGGTGCGCAACACCTGCCCTCCTCCTTCGCCCATGCTGCCGTCGATCTCGATCATAGCGCCACCGTCATCAGTATAAAAACATCGGCTTGCCCAGCACGTGGCGCACCCTGGGACGGTACTCCACCGAGTCGTACAGTTCGGCCACGTCCACCCTCTTCTCCCCCTGCATGATGGTGCTGATCGGGATGTGCCGGTAGGTCCCCCCCTGCATGGCCACCATGCGACCCGACATCCCCTCGCTGATCAGGTCCATGGTCATGTTGGCGTAGTTGTAGGCGACCATGAGGTCAAGCGAATCGGGTGCCCCGCTGCGCATGAGATAGGAGAGCTGCTGGTAGATGATGTGGGAGCCGGTCAACCGCTTCACCGCCTCGCTCACCACCACGCCGATCCCCCCGAGCTTCTTGTGGCCGTAGGCGTCCTCCTGGCCGTACTCCACGATCTGCCCCCCCACCATGGATGCCCCTTCCGAGATGGTCACCATGGCGTAGTTGCTGCGGTTGGACTTCTTGTCCTCCTGCAAGAGCAGCGAGAGTTTCTCGACGTCGAAGGGGACCTCGGAGATGAGCGCCCGGTCCACCCCGGCCAGGTAAGCTGAGATGAGCGAGGTCTCCCCGGAATTGCGGCCGAAGAGCTCCACCACGGCGATGCGCTCGTGGGAACCGGCGCTGGTACGCAGGTTGTGGATGAAGTTGACGCTCCTGGTGACCGCGGTGGAGAAGCCGATGCAGTAGTCGGTGCCGAAGACGTCGTTGTCCATGGTTTTCGGGATGGCGACGATGGGAACCCCCTCGCGGTTCAGCCGTTCGGCGTAGCTCAGGGTGTCATCCCCCCCGATCGGTATCAGCACGTCGATGCCCAGGTGCTCGAGGTTGGTGAGGATGTGCGGGGTGAAGTCGTGATGCCCGGAGGCGGCGGGGTCGAACTCGGCGCCGCGCAGGAAGATGGGGACGTCGCCGGCGGCGACCTTGCCAGGATTGGTGCGGCTCGTATGCAGGAAGGTACCACCGGAGCGGTCCACGGTGCGCACCGTGTGGCGGTCCAGCGGCATCACGGTGTTGTCCCAGGTGTCCGGGTCGTCCCGGTTGTAGGCCAAAAGCCCTCCCCAGCCGCGCCGGATGCCGACCACCCGGTAGCCGTTTTCGGATGCGCGGGCCACCAGGGTCTTCAGGGCCGGATTAAGCCCCGGCACATCGCCACCGCCGGTCAGAACGCCTATGGTCTTCTGCCTGTCTGCCATGGCAATCTCCTTTAATGATCAGCGTTAAAAAACTTTCACATTATACAGGAGGGGTAAACCATTTCAAGGCGGCGGAAATCCTTAGGGGAAGGTTCACGTGGGAGGGGACTGGCTCCGTCAGGTGCCTGTCCCCCTGGTGTTTGGGAAGCCGGCTGAGCCGAGAGAAGCGTTCCGCAAGAGGGACAGGCACCTCACGGAGCCAGTCCCTTCTGCCGCGCCCTCTCAGGTGGTGAGGTAGTAGGTGATCTCGTTATGCCCGACCAGGAGTTCCAGCCCTGCCAGGGCAGGAGGCGCACAGGGGGTGGCGCCGCACTCCTCGATCAGGCGCCGGGCGTGCACGCTGCATTCGGGGGTGAAATAAAGGTCGACGCCCCCCTCGTGCGCATCTTTACGGAACAAGGCCATGGTACGGGGACCGCCGGCCGAGCGGAAGAGCGCGGTGAAGTCGTCCCGGATGGCGGTGACCCTGCCGGCGGAAATGTCGCCGGTATTCAGGAGAAGGTGGTGCCATTGCATGTCCATAGGTTCCCTCAACGCTGCTTGTTTTTAACCGGCGGAACGACATAGCCGGCGCAGGTGCCGACCAGTTTCTCGTGGATCGCGTCCAGCATCTCGGCCTCGTCGGTGAACCCGGCGGCGGCACCCAGGTTCAGGGCCAGCGGCAGCAGTCCCAGGAGCAGGTTGCGCATGTTGCCGCACCCGGTGGAGCCGCCTAGGACCTCGGCGACCTTGCGCTGCAGCCCCCGCCCGATGACGAAGCCGTGCAGCCCCGCCATCTTTGCGGAGACGTTGCGGCAATCGGGGGTGGGCGATTTGCGGAAATCGGCCTCGGCCGAGATGATCTTCATGGTGGCGACCTCGACCCGCACCTCCAGGAGCACGTCGTGGAAACGATCCTTCATGGTCGCGGTGAGCAGTGCCGTGCCGTCGGACTGCTTCAACAGGCGGTACGAGATGTCTCTTTGGAAATCTTCCATGGTGTTCAGTTGCATCGACACTACCTTTCGCGCTGGATATCCGTCCCTGGAGCCGCCGGGCGGCCGGTCCGTCGGGGGAGTTTGGCCGGTTGGGCGGAATATGTCAAGCGAAAGTCGGGGGAGGAGGCGACGCCGTATCCGCCACCGGCGCATCGTCCACGGAGCGGAACAACACCTTTATGGAAAAGGAAAAGAAAAAGGGCAGCCTCGTGAGAGCTGCCCTGGGTAAGAAAGGACCTGCCTAAGTTCACAGATAGACGATGTCGTCCGGGAGGTCGCTCAACCTGACGCCCCCCTCGTCGCTCACGGCAAAGGTGTTCTCAATGCCGATGACACCCTGGCCCGGAAAGACGAACTTCGGCTCTATGGCCAGGGTCTGCCCGGCCTGTAGCGCCACCTTGAACCCCTGTGCCAGCACCGGGAACTCGTCCAACTCCAGCCCCACGCCGTGGCCGACGAACTTGGCGTTCTCGCCGGGCGCCCCCATGAAATGCTCGGCAAGCCCGGCCTGCTGCGCCATCTCGGCGGCTTTCAGGAACAGCTCCTCGCAGATCGCCCCGGGTTTCAGCTGCTCTGCCAGGTACCCCTGGATGGCGAGCGCGGTCCGGAAGGCGTGCTCGAGCTCCGGCGCCAGCGTGCCGATCACGAAGAACCTGGTCATGTCGATGATGTAGCCGTTAAAGACGCCGGTATAGTCGATGAGGATCGGGGCGTTGACCGGGATGAGGGCGGCGGAGGCTCCGTGAGGCGATGCGCTGGACATCCCCTCCCCGGTCACCGCACCGTCGAAGAAGCCGGTGGCGCCGGCAGTCGCGGAGGAAACCGCCAGCCCCTGGAACAGCTCCTGGTTGAAGGCGCGCATACGCACGTACCCTTCTCCCCCCGCCTTTCTCAGCCGGTACTCGAATTCCGCGGCGAGATCCACCTCCCGCATCCCGGGCTTCAAAAACTCGGGGACCTGACGGAACACGCCGGAGAGCTGTTTGCCGCAGTAACGGATCTGCTCCAGCTCCCACGGTGACTTCACCGACCTGATCTCGCGGTTGATGGCGGAGACATCGACGAAATCGCGGCCGGGAAGGAGCTTTTGGTAGTAGTTGAACTGCTGTACCGGAGCCACATCGAAGGTGAAGCCTATGCTGCGCACCCCCTCCTCGAACTGCGCCGGGAATTCCTTACTGGAGGGGAAGGGACGGGTGTCCTCGATGCAGCTTTCCTGCTGCCCCCGCGCCAGGCTCTTGCGCACCCACAGGCGCGGCTCTCCCGCGGCAGGGACCCAGAGGGTCGAGTTCTGCCGGGTGCCTGAAAAATAGTAGACGTCGATCGGGTGGATGAACAGGGCGCCGTCGATGCCATTTGCGCGCAGCGCCTCTTGCAGCCGCGAGATCCTTTGTTGCGATTCCTGCCTGGTCAGCATCTCTCCTCCCTGGGGTTTGCCCGCAGCTAGCCGAGCGTGAAGTAAAAGGTGGCGCCCCTGTCGGGTTCGGCCTCGGCCCAGATGTGGCCGCCGTGGCGCTGGATGATGCGCTGGACGCTGGCCAAGCCGATGCCGGTTCCCTTGAAATCGTCTGAATCATGCAGGCGCTGGAACGGCGTGAAAAGGTTCGCGGCGCAGTTCATGTCGAACCCGGCACCGTTGTCGCGCACGAAGAAGGCTTCCTTTCCCTGGTGCGGCACCGCGCCGAACTCCAGTCGGGTCTCCTCCTTCTTGGCGGAGTACTTCCAGGCGTTGCCCAGCAGGTTATCCAGCACCACCCGCAGCAGTTGCGGGTCGGCATCGGCCTGCACCCCCGGCTGCACCACGCATTCGGCGCGGCGCTGCGGGTCGGTGAGCCTCAACTCGGCCAGGATCTCCTGGGCCAGTCCGCTCACGTCCACCCGCTCGCGGTTCAGGGGAACGCTGTAGCGGCGCGAGAAGTTGAGCAGGGTGTCGATGAGGTGGTTCATCTTGATACTGCCGTTGATGATTTCCTGCACGTAATCCCGGCAGGGGGGCTCGAGGTTCTGCCCGTAAAGCTCGAGGATCACCTGGGCGAAGCCATAGATGGCGGTGAGGGGACGCCGCAAGTCGTGGGAAACGGTGTAGTTGAAGGCCTCGAGCTCCTCGTTGGCGGTCTCGAGCTCGAGCGCCCGCGCGGAGAGATGGGTATGGAGCACCTCGATCTCCTCCGCGGCCTGCTTTTTGCGGGTGACGTCGGAGATCATGGCGAAGGAGCCTGCGAAGCAACCGCTCTCGTCGCGGATGGGCTTGGCGGAGACGCTGACCCAGACCCTGGTGCCGTCCTTGCGCACCAGGATGGTCTCGTAGTGTTCGGACACGCCGTTCTCGCGGCTGCGCTGTCGCTCGGCGGTCTCATCGTGCAGCGCCCCGTCCACGAACTCCAGGAAGGGGTGCCCCAGCACCTCTGACACCTCGCGCCCCAGCATATCCGCGAACTGCCGGTTCAGGTAGACGAGGCGGCCGGTGCAGTCGGCGGCGACGATGGATTCCTGGGAGGTTTCCACGATCATCCGGTAGCGCGCCTCGCTTTCCTTGAGGGCCTTCTCGGCCGCCTTCCACTCGGTGACGTCCATCATCACCGCCAGGGACCGGACGATGTTTCCCTCAACGTCCCGCTCGGCGGCGGCGCTCAACAGGACATCGATCACCTCGCCGTTTTTCTTTACCAACTGGTACTCGACGTTATGGCAATAGCCGGTGCGGAAGAACTCAGGCAGGACCGTCTCCACTGCGTAACGTCGGGACTCGGGGGTGAGGAAGTCGCTGGAGCGACGTCCGAGCACCTCCTCGCGGGTGTAGCCCAGCACCTCGATCCAGTAGTTGCTGACCCCGAGCAGCAGCCCGTTGCGGTCTATGGAATGCAGCATGACGGGCGTGTCGTTGTAGAGACAACGGAAGCAACGCACGCCCTGGGCCTGGTCCACCAGGGCCTCCTGGTGTTCCTTCAGGATCCGGCGCAGGGCTTCGTTTTCCGCCTGCAGCCTGGCCACCTCGGCCTGGAGATCGCCTCCGGTTGTCACTTCGTCTTTCATAACAACTCCGGCACTGGACGTAACGTTTGATGTGAATTTGTTTACGCTTTGTGGAGCTAGCTGTCAACTGATTTCCGTTTGCAAAATAAAGGGAATTGGTCAGTCAACTTGGTGATTCCAATGGCAACATTCCCGAGAACCAGCTATTTGTATACAAAAGGCACGACTGCTCTTTATTTCCGGGAAAAAGTCTGCTAAGGTAGGCCCTGCTTTACGTGCACGTAAACCTTGCAAGGAGAAAGACAGTGGTCAATTCACCCGTACTGAAAGCTTGTGAGCAGACTGAAATAGACCTGAGCGGTGCAGCGGACTGGGAGCCGTTCGACGCACCCGCCCTGGTGGGAGATTCGCTTCGTTTCGTCTCCGGCGACTCCCGGGGCGACCGGTTCCGGGCCCGCTACTACCGGGATGCGGAAAAGCATCTGCACGCCCGTTTCTGGCTCGGCCCCGAAGCGGAGGGTCCTCCGGGACACGCCCACGGCGGTGCGGTGGCGGCCATCATGGACGAGGCGCTGGGGCTTGCCGCCTGGGCGGCCGGTTACCCCATCGTGGTGGGCAACCTGAACGTGAGTTTCCGCAACATGCTGCCGCTCAAAAAGGTGGTGACCGTGGAAAGCAGGGTCGTCTCAGTCGAAGGAAGGAAGATCATGGTTCACGGCCGCATCTTCCGCGGCGACAAAACCTTCGCCGAGGCCCAGTGCCTGTGCATCACCATCCCGGGGCGTTAATACCGATGCAGGTTTCCGCGGCGGCGTAGCCGCCGCGGCTCTCCTCTCCTCTCCTCTCCCCTCCTCTTGCCTGCGCTCCTGCCCTCTTCTGCCCTCTTCTGCCCTCTTCTGCCCTCTTCTGCCCTCTTCTTGAGCTATCTTCACTTTTGAGGACACACCATATATCCTAACGAGCTAGGAGGGTGTGTCATGAGATCGAATCGCAAGTACGATTCAGAGTTTAAACGAGAAGCGATCAAGTTAGTCATTGATGAAGGCCGTACCATCCGTGAGGTAGAGAGCAGCCTAGGGATCACCCATGGGGTTCTCAAAGGGTGGGTCCAGAAACATCGGGACCAACAAGATCCTGTAAAAGTTAAGCATGCATCAGTTGAAGCCGAACTGAAGCACCTGCGTAAAGAGAACGAGAGGCTACTGCGCGAGCGTGAAATCCTAAAAAAAGCAGTGGCCATCTTCTCGACGGATCCGAATCGATATTCGGGTTCATAACCGAGCACCGCTCCGAATTCGGAGTTCAGGAGATGTGCCGAGTTCTTGGAGTGACTCGGAGTTGGTACTACGCCCATGCAGCCGGCCGGGTAACCAAGCGGCAGCGTGAAGACCAGGCACTGCTACCAGCTATCAAAAAAGCCTTTCACGACAGCGACAAGACGTACGGTGCAGTACGAGTAGTCAAAGAGCTGCAAAAGCAACAAAAGTACGTCGGAAAGAACCGCGTCTGGCGCCTGATGCGTGAAAATGATCTGCGAGTGAAGACTAAGCGGCGATTCAAAGTCACCACGAACTCGGATCACAAACGTCCTGTCGCGCCAAACCTTTTACAGCGGAATTTCTCTGCTCCAGCCCCTAATCAGGTTTGGACTGGTGACATCACGTACATCGAGACTGCCCAGGGCTGGTTGTACCTGGCAGTCGTGCTGGATCTCTTCTCCCGCCGGATCGTTGGCTGGAGCATGAGCGACCGAATGACAGACGACCTGGTTGTAACGGCTTTTGCCAATGCAGCGGTGAAGCGTCGGCCAGGAGCTGGCTTCATCTTCCACAGCGATCGCGGTTCGCAGTACTGCAGTAAGCGCTTCGGTACCACGATCAGCAAAGCTGGCGGCGTACAAAGCATGAGCGGCACCGGATGCTGCTACGACAACGCTGTGACGGAGACATTCTTCTCGACACTGAAGAGAGAATTGGTTTACCACTGCTCCTTCAAAACCCGGCAGGAGGCGCAAAGCCGGATCTTTTGCTACATCGAAGGTTTTTACAATCGCAAGAGGCTACACTCTGCCATCGGCTATTGCTCCCCAGAAGAGTTCGAGCAGCAGGAGTTGAAGATGGCAGCATAAGGGTTTCTAACGTGTCCTCTATTGCGAAGATAGGCCATCTGCCCTCTTCTGCCCTCTTCTGCCCTCTTCTGCCCTCTTCTGCCCTCTTCTGCCCTCTTCTGCCCTCTCGTGCACGGTCCGTCTCCCGCACCCGAGTCAGGCCGAGCCCGCACCGCCCCTGTACCCGCCCCTCTTTTTCGCAGATCCCGCGCTTCAAACTCCCATGCATTTCCCGCACAGGTTGCCGATAAATCACACTGACTACTTCACGGCCTCTCAATGGGCCTCATCTGAATCAGCAGTCTGACAATCACAGGCACAGGCTGTAAAGGGAGCATTGCATGAGCATCAAAAGGTTCAAAGACTGGAGCATCGCGGCAAAGGTACTGAGCATCTCGCTGGCAACCGTCGTCATCATCGCGGCGGTGAACTTCTTCTACCTGCTTCCCGCCCTGGAAAAGAAGATCCTCGCTGAAAGAGAGGAGACGCTGAAGGCGGTGGTCGACCTCCCGATCGAGTTGATCGCGGAGTACGACCAGAGGGTCCAGAAGGGGGAATTCTCACTGGACGAGGCGAAGAAGCGCGCCATGGAGCGGGTCAAGCACATGCGCTACGCGGATAACGAATACTTCTGGATCAACGACCTGAACGCGGTCATGCTCATGCACCCGATCAAGCCGGAGCTGGACGGCAAGGACCAGAGTGCGGCCAAGGATCCGAACGGGAAGCTCATCTTCACTGAAATGGCCAACGTCGCCAGGAGCAAGGGGAGCGGTGTGGTCGAGTACCGCTGGCCCAAACCCGGGTCCGCGGTTCCGGTGGAGAAGCTCTCCTATGTGAAGCTGTACAAGCCGTGGGGTTGGGTCATCGGCACCGGGCTTTACATGGACGACCTGCGCCAGGTGATCTCAGAGATGCGCTGGAAGATAGCAGCCCTGACCCTGGTGATCGCGATAGCGGTGTTGCTGCTTGGTTACCTGGTGGCCTCCCGGATCAGCAAAAACATCAACAAGCTGATCCGCGTGGCCGACGAACTGGCGCTTGGGAACGTGGACGTGGTCATCGAGAGCGACTCGCAGGATGAAGCCGGTAACCTCGCCCATGCGTTCGGGAAGATGGTCGACAATATCGCCGAGGCGGCCCGGGCGGCGCAGAAAGTGGCGGCAGGAGACCTGTCGGTTCAACTGCAACCGAAGTCCGACAAGGACGTGCTGGCCGCGAACCTCAACGTCACCATCGCCGCGATCCAGTCCATGGCCGCCGACGCCAACATGCTGGCCAAGGCCGCTACCCAAGGAAGGTTGACCGAGCGTGCCGATGCGTCCCGGCACCAGGGCGAGTACCGCAGGATCATCGAGGGGGTGAACGCCACCATCACGCGCCTGGTCGGGCTCCTGGACACCATGCCGGCGCCGGCCATGATCGTGGACCGCGACTTCACCGTCCTGTACATGAACGAAATCGGCGCCAAGGTCGGCGGCAAGACCCAGGCCCAGGTGGTGGGCACCAAATGCTTCGACCACTTCAAGACCAGCGACTGCGGGAGCACCAACTGCGCCTGCGGCAGAGCGATGCAGACCGGGGCGATCGCGAGTTCCGAGACGGATGCGCACCCGGCCGTGGGGCTCGATCTCGACATCGCCTACACCGGTCTCCCGATGCGTGACGAAACCGGTCGGGTCATCGGCGCCTTCGAGGTGGTCACCGACCAGACCGCGATCAAGCAGGCGGCGCGCCTGGCCAACAAGATCGCCGATTACCAGGAGCAGGAAACCAGAAAACTCGTGCACGGCCTGGACAAACTCGCCAAGGGGGAAGTGGATTTCGCCATCACCACCGCCGAAGGGGACGCCGATACCGGCGCAGCCAAGGAGATCTTCGATGCCCTGGCCGCCGCGGTGAATGGCTGTGTCGAGGTGATCAAGACCCTCAACGCCGATGCCGCCACCCTCGCCCAGGCGGCAACCGAGGGTAGGCTCACCGCGCGTGCCGACGCCCAGAAACACCAGGGGGCGTACCGCAACATCGTCCAGGGGGTCAACGATTCCCTGGCCACCATGGTCGGCTTCATGGACAACATGCCCGCCCCAGCCATGATCATCGACAACGACTTTACCGTTTTGTACATGAACCAGCTCGGGGCCAAGGTGGGAGGGAAAAGCCAGGCCCAGGTGATCGGCACCAAGTGTTACGACCACTTCAAGACCAGCGACTGCAAGACCGCCAACTGCGCCTGCGCCCAGGCCATCGGCACCGGCCTGGAAGCAACCCGGGAGACGGATGCCCACCCCTCGGCAGGGCTCGACCTCGACATCAGCTACACCGGCGTCCCGATCAAGGACAAGGACGGCAAGGTGATCGGCGCCTTCGAGGTCGTCACCGACCTGACCTCGGTGAAAGCGGCGGCGCGCCAGGCCAAGAAGATCGCGGACTACCAGGACCGCGAGACCAGGAAACTGGTGGAAGGACTGGGTAAACTCGCCCTTGGCGATGTCACCATCGCGCTGCGGACGGAACCGGCCGACAGCGACACTGCCGAGGTGAAGCACACCTTCGACACCATCGCCGAGGCGGTCAACAGCACGGCACAGGCCAACCGGAACATCGCCGAGGTCGCCAAGCAGATAGCGGCAGGGGACCTGACCCTGAAACTGGCCGAACGTTCACCGGAAGACCAGCTTTTGATCGCCCTGAAGGCGATGCTGGAAAAACTCAACGAGGTGGTGACCGATGTGAAGGGCGCAGCCGACAACGTAGCCTCGGGAAGCCAGGAACTCTCCTCCAGCTCCGAGCAGATGTCCCAGGGAGCCAGCGAACAGGCCGCCTCCGCGGAAGAGGTCTCATCGTCCATGGAGGAGATGACCTCCAACATCAGGCAGAACGCGGACAACGCGCTGCAGACCGAAAAGATAGCCGCCAAATCCGCCAAGGATGCCAAGGAGGGGGGCGACGCGGTCATGCACACCGTGGGCGCCATGAAGGAAATTGCCGGCAAGATCTCCATCATCGAGGAGATCGCGCGCCAGACCAACCTGCTGGCCTTGAACGCCGCCATCGAGGCGGCACGCGCCGGCGAGCACGGCAAGGGCTTCGCAGTGGTGGCAAGCGAGGTGAGAAAGCTCGCCGAACGGAGCCAGAAAGCCGCAGCGGAAATCTCGCAGCTCTCCTCCAGCAGCGTCGAGATCGCCGAACGAGCCGGCGAGATGCTGAACCGGATGGTTCCCGATATCCAGAAGACGGCGGAACTGGTCATGGAGATCTCGGCCGCCTGCCGCGAACAGGACACCGGCGCCGAGCAGATCAACAAGGCGATCCAGCAACTGGACCAGGTCATCCAGCAAAACGCCTCGGCCGCCGAGGAGATGTCCTCCACCGCCGAGGAACTCTCGAGCCAGGCGGAACAGTTGCAGGACTCCATCTCCTATTTCAAGGTCGAATCCGCTGAGCGCGGGGTCAAGCGACTCCCTCCGGCGCACCCCGTCCAGGAGGTTCAGCCGAAGATCAATCACGCTCAGCGCAAGAAAAACCTGACTCAGTCGGCCGCGCTGGTGCAGCCCGTACGGAAGCAACAGGCAGCGGCAGGCGGACTGGCCCTGGAGATGCACCAGGACGACTCCGACTTCGAGAAGTTCTGATGACACAGGCGATACCGCCGACGTAGATTTCACTCGGCGAAGAGAAGGCAAAAGGCAGCACCCGCTCGGTGCTGCCTTTTTTTGAAACTTTTCACTTCAGTGTGCATGCACCACCGCCGATAACAGAGACTGTTGCCCGAAATCTATAAGGAAGGCCATCGCCGCCGGCCAGTCACCATTCATGGAAAAGACACCCTTCGTAGTGCTGCTGTTTCTCGCCATAACTGCCCTTTTCGCGTTGAACCCCGGCATCCGCACGGCGACCAAGGAAGGCCGCTGCGAGATATCCAGCTACCAGTACTCACAGCTTCACGCCGCGATGGAACGGTACCCGGAGATCACCGACCAGGCGCTCAACGTACTGACAGGGGAGCGGGTCAATCTGTGTCAGTACAACAAGATCATGCAAGCAGTCGATCTGATCAAGCTCAAGGACGCTCGGCGCATGACCGCTCACAATAGCAGGGCCCTGTCACTCCGAACAATCGCCAAAAATTGAAACGTTTTTATTGATTGTTTCTAATTGCCTGGGTATTATTTCTACTCTGAATTCCAGAGCAGGACTCCGAGGGACTGCCTTCGCGTCGCCTCCCTCAAACGCATCAACCTCGACCGCCTGGTCGCATTACTCATACAAAGGAGACGCCATGAGCAAAAAGATCCGCAACATCATCCTCGCAACAGCGGCTGTAGCAGCATTCGCAGTTCCGGCCTTGGCCGAGAGCACCAACTGTACCGTAACCGCCCCCGAGATCCGTCTGCGCAAGACAGCCAGTAAGAAGGCGAAGGTGATCGCTGTCCTCAAGAAGGACGCCAAGGTGACAGCAGAGAGCTGCTCCGGCGGGTGGGTCAAGGTCGCCTCTGCTGACGGCAAGCTCAACGGCTACGTGGGCGGATGGGCGCTCTCTTCGGCCGCGCCGGTCATGGTTGCCTCGACCGAGCCGGTGCCCCTCCCCTCGAGCGCCGCACCGGCGGCTGAGGCTGCCAAGGAAATTCCCAGCAACGAAAAGCTCGCCATGCAGATTACCGACCTGCGCCTCAAGGTGCTCAACGTCGAGCGCGACGTGGCCCTTATGCGCAAGGACATCAAGAAGATCAAGGTGGCGATGAAGCACAAGAAATAACTCTCACGGGGGACCGGAAACGGTCCCCCTTTCCTCCTACGTCCCTCCCCTTGCCCCGCCTCCTCCTGGTCCCGCTGCAGCGCTCCTAAAGATTGTCGTCCGGTCACCGATAAGGTGGAGACGCACATACACGGCACCACAGGAGCAAACGATGAAAGGCTTCAAAACGGCAAAGTTGTCCACCAAGTTCTTCGGGGCCATGCTGATCCTCAACCTCTTCACCACGACGGCATTCACGCTCCACACCTATTACAGCGAGAAGAAAGAGATCCTGGGAGACATCGACCGCGAGCTGCGCACCTGCGTCGAGGGTGCGCGTCTTGCCACCGACCCCTATCACGCCAGGATGGCTTCCGCTCCCCCGACCCAGGCTGAATTCGATGCCCTGAGCGACCGTCTCACCGCCTGGGCCAACGCGTCGGGGTTCAACTACATCTATACGATGGTTAAAAAGGACGGAAAGATCGTCTTCTCTTCTTCCAGCTACACCAAGGAGGAAAAGCAGACCGGCAAGCAGAGCAAGCTCCTCGATCCGTACGAGGACGCAAGTCAAGGGCTCAAGGACGCCTTCCTGGACGGCAAGCTGCACTACGACCAGTACTCCGACAAGTGGGGAACCTTCCGGTCCATCTTCATGCCCGCACATTCGGCGGACGGCACCCTGTACGTGATCGGCGCGGACATCTCCATGAGCCATATCGACGGGGTGTTGCGCGGCCTGCTGATGAACTGCCTGCTGATCGCGCTCCTGGTGTTCGCGGTGGGAGGAGGGGTGATGCTGGTCATAGTGAAGTCGGTACAGCGCACCATCGGCCAACTGGCGCACGGGGTGAACCTCATCGCGCAGGGTGAACTGACGACCCGGATCGACCACGAGGGGAGCGACGAACTGGGGCTGCTGGCCTCGGATATGAACAGGATGGCGCAACACCTGAAGGATGTGGTGGTACAGGTAAGAAGTTCCGCCGAGGAAGTCTCCCAGGCATCGGGTCGCTTCAACGAAACGGCGCTGCAGATGGCGGCCGGTGCGGACCAGGTTTCAGGGCAGGTTGGATCGGTGGCCGCAGCCGGCGAGGAGATGGCTGCCACCTCGTCCGAAATCGCCCTCAACTGCGCCGGTGCCGCTGACCTGGCCCGCCGGGCCAATGCCACCGCGTCGACCGGCGCCGCTGTCGTCGACGGTGCCATCGATGCCATGCGCTCCATTTCCGAACGGGTCCGGGAATCGGCGCAGAGCGTAGGAGGGTTGGGTACCCGCTCCGAGCAGATCGGCGCCATTCTCGGCACCATCGAGGACATCGCCGACCAGACCAATCTCCTGGCATTGAACGCTGCCATCGAGGCCGCCCGGGCCGGCGAGCAGGGGCGGGGCTTTGCGGTGGTGGCCGACGAGGTGCGTGCCTTGGCCGAACGCACCACCCGGGCTACCAAAGAGATCGACGGCATGATCAAGCTGATTCAGCAGGAAACCCGTTGCGCCGTGGATGCCATGGAGGCCGGGGTGGAGGAGGTGGAGAAGGGAACCGTCGAGGCGGGGAAATCGCAGCAGGCCCTGCGCGAGATCATGGAGTGCATCGCAGAGGTGACCATGCAGATCAACCAGGTGGCCACCGCAGCGGAACAGCAGACGGCGACGACCCGCGAGATCTCCGGCAACATGCAGCAGATTACGTTCGTGGTGCAGCAGACGACCCAAGCCGCCCACGACTCGGCAGATGCGGCGACTTTACTGAGCCAGAATGCGGTACAGCTCCAGGCCCGGGTACGTCAGTTCAGGATCGACTGATCGCCTGCGGGATCAAGGCTTCCCCTTCCCCGACTCGGGATCCTGTGTCGGTCGTGGCGCGATCGGCAGCACCAGGAGGTAAAGGGTTACGCAGGCGGCGATGGAAAGGAGCAGGATCCGCAGCCACACCGTTTGCACGAAGACGAACGCGGTCACGGGGAAGGAGATCCATATGGCGCCGATAGCAACGCACTTGGCGCGGAGCGGAACGGAACCATGGACCAAGTACTCCTTCAATATCGGGCCTAGATGTCTGTGCTCGATCAGCCAGGCATGAAAGCGCGCCGAGCTGCGCGAAAAGCAGATCACGGCGACGAGGAGGAAGGGGACCGTCGGAACCAGGGGAAGAAAAAGTCCAACACCCCCGACGGCAAGGGATAAGACCCCTGTCCCGATGAGCAGGTAGCGCAGCCATTCGCTTTTTACCAGCTTGACCTTCAGGTGCCGATGCTGCATTGGTATCCTCTGGGACGTGTGGGGAATCGTGAGACGCCTTGGTTAATTGTAAGCGAGGCGGCCCGCTTTTAATATGAGAATTGTGAAGCAGGGCAAACGCCCCGACAAGCTGCAGGGCTGAGACATCGCTTTATCTTTATCCTTGAAATGATCCACCCCCTTCGGTATGGTGCCGGTGGAGGCCACTGCTTGCCGCCTATACCAATCCCAAAGGATACCCAGATGGAAAAACTTGACGAGGCACTGGCAAACCTGCGCCAGAACATGAGTGACGGTAAGAAGCAGTGCGAGTTCTACGACCTTTTTCTCAACTCTTCGTTTTTTGTACCCATTGTCGAGGAAAGCGAGCAGCAGGAAGAGTCGGGGGGCGTCGTGCCGCTGATAACCGAGGCCGACGGCAAAGACTATCTGATGCTTTTCAGCACGCTGGAGCGCCTGCAGGCCTGGGAGGCCACGGCCAGCTACGTAGAGGTTCCGGGTTACCTGCTCGCGCTCAGCACCGTGGCGCCCCTCAACTGGGCGCTCAACATAGGGACCGAGTACTCGAAGCAGTTCCACCCGGAAGAGATCGCCTGGCTCAGGGAGTCCGTCGAGCGCTGCAACGCGGAGGCTGCGGGGGGCCAGCAGGCTTGATGACCTTGCCGGGCGGGGTCTCCGTCCGTTACAGTAGATAACTACGCAAAGGCCGCCAAACGCTGCCTTTTGCCAACAAGAAAGGGGCAGCCTCAGCGGCTGCCCCTTTTCTTTCTGCCTCTTCTTTATCCCATCCTATTTCGGACGTTGCACCACGGACGGTTTCACGCCCAGCTTCTCCAGTTCAGCCCCCTTCCGGGCTGCTTCTTCCTCGCTTTTGAAAGAGCCGGCAGTCAGGCTGAAGGTGGGAACCTCGACGGCGGTCGGCCTGAGTTCGGTGGTGATGCCGAAGCCGGCCAGCCGGAGTTGCTCGTCGACGGCACCGACCTTATCGAAGTAAGACCCCGCATACACGTTGAACTTGCCGCTCTTGTCCTGGAGCATGAAGTTTTCGGATTTCGCCTTGCGCAGCTTCTGTACCATCTTCTCGGCGGCTTTCTGTTCGGCATATTCGCCGACATGGATCCGGCTCATCTGCTCTTTCTTTTTGGGACCAGGCTCCACTACCGGCTTCAACCCGGCACTCCTAATCTTTTTCTTGATGTCGGCCATGCCGGATTTCAGCACAAAGCTTCCAAAGTCGAGGGTGTAGGGTCCCCCAGCAGAAGCCGCCTTTACCGGCGCCACCTGCGCTTCGGACGGCGTCGAAACTGCGGGCGGAGCAGGTGCATGTTGCGGGGTCGCGGCCGTATTCTCTGCCGGTTTTGTTTCTGTCGGTTTCTTGTCTGCAGGTTTCTTTGCGACCGTTTTCTTGGTAACGGCCTTCTTGGCTGCTGCTTTGTCTGCGACTGCCTTCTCGGCGGCAGCTTTGTCGGCCGCAGCCTTCCTGGCAGCGGCTTTCTCGGCCGCAGCTTTGTCTGCAGCGGCCTTCTCAGCTGCGGCTTTTTCTGCAGCCGCTTTCTCAGCGGCCGCTTTTGCCACTGCGGCTTTCTCAACAGCGGCCTTTATCACAGCTGTTCTCTCTGCTACGGCTTCTTCGATGGTAGTGGGTCTCGGCTTGACGCTTGTCGCCTTTTCAGCAGGAGCCTCAGTAGCAGCCTGTTCAGCAGCCACTTTCTGAGCCGCCACCCTGTCGGCGGCCAACTTCTCAGCCATCGCTTTCTCAGCCATCGCTTTCTCAGCCATCGCTTTCTCAGCCATCGCTTTCTCAGCCATCGCTTTCTCAGCGGCAGCCTTCTCAGCGGCAGCCTTCTCAGCAGCGGCCTTCTCAGCAGCGGCCTTCTCAGCGATAGCTTTGTCGGCATCGGCTTTCTCAGCGGCGACCTTCTCAGCAGCAGCTTTGTCAGCAGCAGCTTTGTCAGCAGCAGCTTTGTCAGCAGCAGCTTTGTCGGCGGCAGCTTTGTCGGCGGCAGCTTTGTCGGCGGCAGCTTTGTCGGCGGCAGCTTTGTCAGCGGCAGCTTTGTCAGCGGCAGCTTTGTCGGCAGCAGCTTTGTCGTCGGCAGCTTTGTCGGTAGCAGCTTTGTCAGCGGCAGCTTTGTCAGCGGCAGCTTTGTCAGCGGCAGCTTTGTCGGCAGCAGCTTTGTCGTCGGCAGCCTTCTCGGCAGGAGCCGCAGCGGCCTTCTCAGCAACGGCAGCCGGAACGGGTTGCGGCTCAAGAAGTTGCGGCGGCTGGCTCTGGTCCTGCACCAGCTTAAGCAGGTTCGGCTCCAGTTTGTCCGACGCCTTCGGGAAGTCCTTCAGCAGGGTCTTAAGGGTCCGAACCGCCTTCTCATCCCTCGATGTCGCCGCATAGCACTTCGCAAGCATCAAAAGCACTTCCTCCCTCTGGGGAGTGCTCGGATACTTCTTAAGCATCCTCTCGAGCCAGGTGGAGGCGAAATAGTAACTGTTCTCCTGGTAGTGGCTCTTTGCCTGTGCAAACATAGCCCCTTCGTCAGAGTCTGCGAATGAGACGGAAGGAATAATCAGACTGGCCAGTACGACTGCCACTAACAGCACGCGCATGGTACTCATACAAAACCTCGCATGTTTCAATAGAGTCTACAGTCTTGGTGTCATTAAGACAGAAACTGGGACGGGTTCCAAAATTCTCGCAAGATTAGTGTACATGAAGGTCAATGTCAAAGAATAATTTAAGGAATCTGTGACAGAACAACAGTCAGGAGATCTCTGTGACTGCGGGCATCCTGATATCACTCATTGAGAAATCGTCCGCGTGACAGTCGGTGATATTCCAGTACAATGTTGCGTTATGAAAACCCTCGAATCATGGCACGAAGAAGAGTTCAAGTCCGAGATTACCTCCGGGGTGGTTGAGGCCTTAGGCGAAGGCGCCTACGCCGCAACCCTCGCGCGGGCGTTGGCGGACTGCGCGGGTGCCGCTGAAAGCTTTTGCGCCGAACGCCCCTTCGCCTGCGCCGCAGGGTGCCCGCACTGCTGCGTCCTAAACGTTGCCGTTTTGCTTCCGGAGGCGATGACCGTAGCGCTATGGCTGCGCGAAAAGCTTTCCGGTGAGGACCTGGCAGACCTGCAAAAACGCCTCGCCGCACACCGCTCCTGGGCGCGCTGGATGGACGACGAGGAGCGCATCCTCAAGCAGATGTCCTGCCCGCTGCTCGACGCTTACGGCGGTTGCAGCGTTCACGCCGTGCGTCCCCTCGCCTGCCGTGCCATCACCTCCCTGGACAGCCAGAGTTGCCGGGATGCCTTCATCCCGGTGGTGACGGACGAGGACCGGCTGGTGCCTGCCGACCTGTTCCGGAAGGTGGTGTACGACGCAGCCTTCACCGCCCTTGCCTCGGGGCTGCGCCAGGTCGGCCTGGATGACCGCAGCATTGAACTCGGTACGGGTGTGCTTGCCTTTTTGGAGCATCCTGAATTCGTGGAGCGGTTCCTTAGCGGGGACAGGCTGCCGCAAGCTCTGTGGCAGTAAGTTGATAAATGTGGGAAGGTGGGGAATGGACAAAGGCAAATCCCCCCTGCCCCCCCTTTGACAAGGGGAAACGTTAGTTCACCTGCAGTCCTTCGTGGACGACATCTCCTTTACTTAAAATCGTTACGATTTCAAAAAAGAAGGGACCAGCCGATGGCTGATCCCTTTTTGTGTTTCAAGCTGCGCCCCTGTCAGACTAGCCGCGGGGGTCCTTGGTGTAGCCAAGCCCTTTCCAGTCGATGCGCCCGTTCTCGCCGTGACAGTTTTGGCACCTCAAGGCTTTGTCTTTAGGAACCACCATATGGTTCAGCGACCAGACCGTGGTGGTCTCGACCCAACCATACTTGCCGCTGTAGGGAAGTCCCGCCTCCCTCATACCCGCGGTGATCGCCTTGCCCCAGTCGAACTTGACGGAATACGCGCTGTCGCTTTCGGCAGGGCCGATGATGTTGGGGACGGCAATGATGTTGTTTTCCAGGTCGTAGGGCTGCTTGGCATGCATCACCTTGAACGGGAAGATCCTCGAATCGGGGTCGCTACGGTCCCCGCGCGGCGCAGAAAGCCGCACCACCGTCGAGGGATCGATCTTGTCGCCCATGAAGACACGCTCAACGGTGCCGTTGTACCACATCAGGGTCGGGGTCAGATCCTTGCCCAGTACGAGGTCTCCCCGCGCCTTGTCGTAAATCCTGAGCGGATCGCCGCCGGTCTTTTGGTCCTTGCCCGCGGTGGACCAGTCCCAGGAAAGCACGGTGGGGCTTCCCTTGGCATAGGTCGGGATGTGGCAGGTCTGGCAGGCGACCCTTTTCATATGCTTATTGAGAATGGCGATCTTATGCAGATCACCCTTGTGGCAGTCGGTGCACCCCATGGCGCGCGGCCCGGAACCGGGAGAAACGGAGATGGCCTCCCCTTTGACGTCATGGTTGGCCGCCTTGTGGCAGGACTCGCAGGTGAGCCCCTTCGCTCCCATGTGCACGTCGAATTCGGGGGTCGGGTTGGCCAGGTTGGCATCGAGGTCGCCGTGTTTGTAGTTTTCCCCGCCGCCGCTGTAGAAGTGGCAGTTGCCGCAGGCGGCCCGCGTCGGCCGCGAAATGGAGCGCGCCGTGAGGACCAGGTCAACCGGTTCCCATACCTTGCCGGCAGGATATTCCTTGTGCTCGCCGGCGTAGACAGGGTGTCCCGCCCCGAGCGCGAATTTCTTATAGGTGCCACTGGTGTCGTGGCAGATCAGGCAGTCGATGTTCTCGGTCTTGGTGAAGTCGAAGGAGCTGTCCTCCCAGCCGTAGCCGGCATGACAACTGGTGCAGCCGGGGAGATTGGAGGGAACGGCAAGGCAGAAGGAGTTGCCCAGCGCGTTTTTTTTGCCGTAGTCCACGGTCTTGCCGTTCAGGCTCTGCTTTTTGCCCCAGTTCCAGTGCACGGTCTGGGTGATCTGCTTGGTCAGCTTCTCATGGCACCCGGAACACTCCCTGGTCACCTCCGGCCCGGTATGAAAGGGCTCGGTGATGAAGCGGTGGGTTCCCTTGAGGGCGGCATCCGATGTGGAAGCACAGGCCAAGGCGAGAAATAACAGCAGGTATTTCCTCATGTGTGAGACCTCGCGATCTGGATGTTTGGGCAGATGTTCCGCGCAAGAACAGGGGCGGCAGGGACAAGCCAGGCGGCCTCTCCCCTTTTTTACCGTCGAACACATTATATTTGATGATTGGTGTAGTCAATGACAAATTGCATTCAACAGTTATGAGACCGGGACCGAGCCGACTCCTCTCTTCCCTGAGTTGATCGCCCCGACATTGAGATGCCGGATGAGCTGCACATCGCGACGAAGCTGCTACAATTGTCACCTTGTCGTCAATTCGGTCCACAGCATGCGGAGGAGATGTACTATGCCAGTTCTTGCCACTGTACTAGGCCACCCCCGAATCGGTATCGCAAGGGAGTTGAAGAAGGCGCTCGAAGCCTACTGGAGCGGAGCGACCCCGGCGGAGTCGCTCCTGGCCACTGCGCAGGAGATCCGTACCCGGCACTGGTCGATGATGAAACAGGCGGGGCTTGATCAGATCCCATGCAACGACTTCTCTCTCTATGACCATATGCTGGACATGGCCGTGACGGTCGGGGGCATACCGGCCCGGTTCGAGAAGATCGCCAATCCGCTCAACCGCTACTTCGCCATGGCCCGCGGCGTCCAGGACCGCGGTGCCGGCATAGACCTCTCCCCATTGGAAATGACCAAGTGGTTCGACACCAACTACCACTACATCGTGCCGGAACTGAGGCCGGATCAGACCTTCGTCCTGGACCCCACCAAGATAATTGCGGAACTCGCCGAGGCACAGGCACTGGGCATGGCGCCTCGTCCGGTACTCCCCGGCCCGGTCACCTTCCTGAAGCTGTCCAAGTACGCCGAAGACGTCGAAGGGGTGGACACACTGGAACTGTTGCCGCGCCTGCTCCCGGTCTACGAGGAATTGCTGGCGCTGCTCGCCGGCCACGGCGTCACTTCGGTCCAGCTCGACGAGCCCTGCCTCTGCTTCGATCTCGACCCGGCCAGTACGCAGGCGTACCGCACCGCCCTCACGCGGCTGGCCGGCACCGCGAAACGTCCCGCCCTGCTGGTCGCCACCTACTTCGGCTCCATCGGCGACAACCTGGCGCTGGTCACCGAGTCCGGATGCGAGGCGCTGCATCTCGACCTGGTGCGCGCTCCCTCCGACCTCGACTCCGTGCTGGCGGCGCTGCCGGCAGGAATGAAGCTGTCGCTCGGGATTATCGACGGCCGCAACATCTGGCGCGCGGACCTGGAACAGGCCCACCGCATGGTCCGGCGTGCCGTCGCCACCCTGGGAGCGGAACGAGTGATGATCGCCACATCATGCTCACTGCTGCACGTCCCCGTCGACCTCGATGCCGAGACCAGACTCGATGCGGAGCTGAAGAACTGGATGGCGTTCGCGGCGCAGAAGGTCGCCGAGGTGTGCCTGCTGGCCGATGCCGCGGAACAGGAAGAGCCGCAGGGCGCTCCCTTCGAACAGGCCAGCGCGGCGCTCGCCCGACGGCGGGCGGCTGCAGCCGCCGACAACCCTGCGGTCCGGCATCGGGCGGGCCAGGTGACCGAAGCGATGTCCAGGCGCAGCGCCCCCTTCGCGGAGCGCAGCGCGAAACAGAAGCGACGCTTCGACCTCCCCCTGCTGCCGACCACCACCATCGGCTCCTTCCCCCAGTCCCGGGAGGTGCGCGAAGCGCGTTCCAGGTGGCGCAGCGGCGCGCTCGACAGCGAAGGGTACCAGGACTTCATGCGCACCGAAATCGGACGCTGCATCGAGAAGCAGGAAAATCTCGGGCTGGACGTGCTGGTGCACGGCGAATTCGAGCGTACGGACATGGTGGAGTATTTCGGAGAACAGCTGGATGGCTTCGCCTTCACCCAGAACGGCTGGGTGCAGAGCTACGGGTCGCGCTGCGTCAAGCCCCCGGTTCTCTACGGCGACGTGGCCCGCCCCCGCCCCATGACCGTCGAGTGGAGCACGTTCGCGCAGTCGCTCAGCAAACGCCCCGTGAAGGGGATGCTCACCGGCCCGGTCACCATATTGCAGTGGTCCTTCGTGCGCAACGACCAGCCGCGCTCCGAGACCTGCCGGCAGATCGCCCTCGCGCTGCGGGACGAGGTGGCCGACCTGGAGCAGGCGGGGATCGCCATGATCCAGGTGGACGAGCCCGCCATCCGGGAGGGGCTGCCGCTGCGTCGGCGCGACTGGCCCGAGTACCTGGCATGGGCGGTCGCGGCCTTCTGCCTCTCCACCGCCGGAGTGAGCGACGAGACCCAGATCCACACCCACATGTGCTACTCCGAGTTCGGTGACATCCTCCCCTCCATCGTCGCCATGGACGCGGACGTCCTCTCCATCGAGTCCTCACGCTCACGGATGGAGCTTCTGTCCCACTTCCGGCTGCACGGCTACCCCAACGACGTCGGCCCGGGCATCTACGACATCCACTCGCCGCGCGTTCCCACGGTCGAAGAGATGACCACGCTCCTCGAGCTCGCGGCCGAAGTCCTGCCGGCCGAGCGGCTCTGGGTGAATCCCGACTGCGGCCTTAAAACCCGCGGCTGGCCCGAGATCGAAGCCTCCCTCGGCAACATGGTGCAGGCCGCCAGGGAGATCCGTCGCCGGCTCACCTCCGGCTGAGGGGAAGCGTCACCGCCACACACCACACCAACGCAAACGAGGGATCAGCCGCCATCGGCTCATCCCTCGTACTTTTCTCTCCCCCGGCGGCACGCGACCAATCGGGTCGGCACCGGCATTTCAGATCAACGCGCGTTTGCTCCGCGTGTTTTTCTTCTCCTTGGGCAAAGCAGCGCTCTTTTTCACCTTGGGTAAAGCCGCCTTTTGCGGCATCTTCTGGTCGTCCACGTGCACCGGCTGGAATGACGCGGGTTCCGCCGGCTGCAGGTCTCCCAGGTGGGAATGGACGATCTTCCTGATCACCCCGTCGTTGAAGTGGATCGCCACCCGTGTCGGGCAGACCTCAATGACCTTGCCGACGCCCCACTGGCTGGCTCCGCAGTGGCTTACTACATCCCCTCGTTTGATGGACATATCTCTCCCCTTACATGTTGACCGCTGATTTTAAATGGTGATGCTCCGGGTGGCAGGAGGGTGCGAGCTCGCAGCGGGACAGTGCCTGGTGTTCCGTGTACGGGCAAGGATAATGGGGAGCTTTAGCATCCCGGATAAGAAGCGGCCGGACTGCGCCGCACCGCCGTGGTGTGGCGCGGGTGGCTGTGGTGGTTGGAAGGGCTGAAAAAAGCGTGGCCCAAGGAGAACCCTCGAGCCACGCCCGTGAAAACAACCGTACGGGGCGGATCAGGCAGAACCGATCGCCCCGCCGGGGGTGTGTTTCCTACATCCTTTTGACGTTGGCGGCCTGGAGCCCTTTGGGGCCCTTGACCACGTCAAACGTCACGCTATCACCTTCAGCCAGGGATTTGAACCCGTCGCCGCTGATAGCGGAGAAGTGACAGAATACATCATCACCGTTCTCCTGCTCCAGAAATCCAAACCCCTTGCTGTCGTTAAACCATTTTACAGTACCGTTTGCCATGTGTTTCTTTCTCCAAGTGTGTTGCGAATATGTCCGGAATATTCCGAATGTTTGGCCACCGTAACAGCTTTGTATTCACAAAGCAAGCTATTTAACCAGCCGGATTTTACTATCAAGCACGGACATTTCAATATTTATCCACTTCTGCAAAGGATAAATCTGAGCAATCAAATTGAAAACAATGTGAACGTATTCAGCATGTTACGTTTTACAAACATTATAAAGCCCAGAAAAAACAGATTAGCCTTGCTATTTATACAGTGCTGATCCAGTATGATTTCGACCTTTCAGGTGACAAAAAAGCAAAATAAACCAGGCTCGATAGTGTCCTGAGAGTTGCCTGGGGAGGCCCGATGGCACATACCAACTTCAAATTTCAAAAACGACAAAAAGAGCTGGACCGGAAAAAGAAGCAGGAGGAGAAAGCGCTGCGCAAACAAGAAAAGTCAGCCTTCCCCGAAGACGAGTCTGAGCCCCAGCCCGAACCAGATGACGAGAGCGGCGAGTAGCAGCATCTCGACAGCGAAGCCACCCCGAAAATAAAAACAGGAAACTCATGCAACAACTATTCTGGAGGTTGCAGGCTGCGCTGTTCTACAGCCTCACCCTGGCAGGGGCCCTGATCCCCGCCGCCGCTTTGCAAAGACTCGGACGCATGGTGGGATCCGTTCTCTGGAGCCTTCTCCCGGGCCGACGGGTCATCGTCATGGACAACCTGAAGCGCGCCCTCCCCTACCTGAACGGCCACCCCCTCTGGTGCCTCGGCGGCGACCAAGCGACGTCGATCGCCTCCGAGAACTACGCCAACCTCGGCATGTCACTCATTGAAATCTGCCAGTTGTATCACGGCCGCGGCGACCACCTCATCGCCGGCATCGAGTTGCGCGGCCTGGAACACTACGAGACGGCGCGTTCCAAGGGAAAAGGGATCATCTGTTTCAGCGGGCACTGCGGCAACTGGGAACTGATGGCGCTCGCCTTCAGCCGCCTGTTCGGCGACGGAGTCGTGGTGGCCAGGCGCCAGAACAACCCTTTCTTCAACGACATGGTGGAGCGGATGCGCATGGGCTATCGAAGCCGCGTGATCTACAAGAAGGGGGCGTTCAAAGGTATCTTGTCGGCGCTGAGGTCGGGAGAACTGGTCGGCATCCTGGCGGACCAGGCCGCCGGCCCGGAGGACGGCGTACTGGTCACCATGCTGGGACGCAGAGCCTGGGCGACCAAGGCACCGGTGCTTATTGCCCGCAAAAGCGGCGCGCCGCTTCTCCCCGTATTCATCCACCGGGAGGGCGCACGCCACGTCATCACCTTCTACCCCGAGCACCGCTTCAGCGGCGACATGAGCGACCACGGCATTCAGAAGGAGACCCAGGCGCTGTCGCGCTACGTGGAGAACTTCGTGGCAGCCCATCCCACCCAGTGGTATTGGATGCACCGGCGCTGGAAGCGGGCCGGCGAAGCAAGCGCCTAAAGGCCAGGCACAAAAAAGGGATCAGCCATCGGCTGGTCCCTTTCCTTTTCTGCGGCACGTTTTCGCTGTTGCGCCTATTTGCCGCCCTTCACGGCGTGCAGGCTCCAGGGGCCGTGCGTCGCTATCTGCACGACGGTTTCCTCGTCCACCCAGGCGTTATGCGCCTTCTTGGGCGGTATCGCGAAGTAGCTTCCGGCCGGAAGCACGGTGGGGTTGTCCTGGGTCACCCCCATGGCGAGCTTCACGGTCCCCGAGATCACCGTCACCCGTTCCACTTTGTCGTGGAAGTGCGGCGCGATCTTGGTCCCGGCGGGGAGTTTGAGCCGCACGACGAAAAAACCGGCCTTGGTCATATCTCCTTCCAAGACGGCCATCTGCGCGCCGGGTATCGCCGGGGGACCGGCGTGCCACTGTATGTCGCCCGGCACCATGATCACCTGCTGCACCGCCGCTTTGGCGACCTTCTTCTCTGCCGCAACTGCCACGGTCGCCAACGAGAAGAAGAGCATCATCAGTAACAGCATTGTCCTTTTCATGTCTGCCTCCTCCATAATCCGAAAAAACCTTCGTTTTCTTCCCTGCTTCTCTCCTATTGTACGGCCCCCTCCCCCCGCCGTGCCAGACAATTCTCCCCGGCCTCGGCTCGCACCACCTCTTGCCGAAAAAAATTCTTTACAACGTATTACATTATGAATAAAATTCGCATTGAAAGGTGTAAACAAGAATGTTCGACGAAATTGACATACACATACTGGAGATTCTTCAGGAGAAGGCGCGGATCCCCAACGCCGAGGTGGCCAGGCAGGTCGGCATGGCCCCTTCGGCAGTGCTGGAGCGGATCCGCAAGCTCGAGGAACGGGGCATCATCGAAGGGTACGAGGTGAGGCTGAACCCCGCCTGCTTCCACCAGGGGCTCTCCGCCTTCGTGCAGGTCGAAGTGGATGGAACGGACGCGCAGACCGCACCGGCGCTGGCCGCCATCCCTTCCGTGCAGGAGGTGCACCAGGTGGTCGGGCCGGACGGCTTCCTGGTCAAGCTGAGAACCGCCGACCACACCACCCTGGCGAGGATACTGCAGCAGATCAGGCCACTCCCCGGGGTGAAGTCGATCCGCACCCAGGTGGTGCTGGAAACGGTGAAGGAAACCAGAAGGGTCGACCTCACGGAACATAACGGCAACGGCCGTCACAGCTAATAACCAACGAGTACGCAGCTAACACTATAGAAGGAGAACCAAAGTCATGCCGATGTCCGCTTCTTTCAAAGATCGTCTGTTTCCCCGGATCCCCGCCATCCAGCAGCAGTTCCAGACCCCGTTCCACATCTACGACGAGGCGGGCATCAGGGAGACCGGCGCCACCCTCATCAAGGCCTTCTCCGGCATCCCCGGCTTCCGCGAGTTCTTCGCGGTCAAAGCGCTCCCCAACCGCGAGATCCTGAAGCTCATGAAGGAGATGGGCTTCGGCTTCGACTGCAGCTCCATTCCCGAGCTGATCCAGGCCCGCGAGCTGGGCGCCAAGCCGGAAGACATCATGTTCACCTCCAACAACACCAGCCAGGAGGAGTTCGAGTTCGCCGCCAAGGACGGCGGCTGCATCCTGAATCTCGACGACATCTCGCTGATCGACAAGGTGCCGGTCTTCCCGGAACTGATCTGCTTCCGCTACAACCCCGGCCCGCGCCGCACCGGCAACGTGATCATCGGCAACCCGGAAGAGGCGAAGTACGGCGTCTCCCACGAGCAGGTGGTCGAGGCGTACAGAAGGGCACAGGCACGCGGCGCCAAGCGCTTCGGCCTGCACACCATGGTCGCCTCCAACGAGTTGGATTACACCTACATAGTGGAGACCGCCCGCATGGTGCTCGAGGTGGCCGAGGAAGTCGAAGCGGCACTCGGGATCCAGTTCGAGTTCGTCAACATCGGCGGCGGCTTCGGCATCCCCTACCGCCCGGAGCAAAAGGCACTCGACCTCCCCACCATGTCCAAGGAGATCACCGCGATTTTCGACGGCTTCCGCGCCCGTCACGGCCACGCCCCCGCCATGTACATGGAGAGCGGCCGTTTCATGACCGGCCCGCACGGCGCCCTGGTGGCCACCGCCATCAACAGCAAGGACACCTACCGGAAATACATCGGCCTGGACGCCTGCATGTCCTCGCTGATGCGCCCGGCGCTGTACGGCTCCTACCACCACATCGACGTCCTGGGCAAGGAAGGCGTTGAGGCGAGCGAAGTGTACGACGTGGTCGGCTCGCTGTGCGAGAACAACGACAAGTTCGCCATCCAGCGCGAACTCCCCCCCATCGAGGACGGCGACCTGGTGGTGATCCACGACTCCGGCGCCCACGGCCACGCCATGGGCTTCCAGTACAACGGCAGACTGCGCCCCAAGGAGCTCATGCTGCGCGCCGACGGCCGGGTGGAGTTGATCCGCCGCGCCGAGACCGTCGAGGACTACTTCGCCACTTACAACTTCGAGCCCTCCGTGCTGAAGCCGTAACAGGGCAGAAGGGACTGGCTCCGTCAGGTGCCAGTCCCTTTAGCAGAATGCTCCTTTCAGCCCAGCCACTGTGCTCAAGCAGTAAAGGCTTTCGGTTGAGGTAGGACCGAGGATACAACCGGTACAGAATGAGAAAGGGCACCCTGCCGCATGGCGGGGTGCCTTTTTCGTGGTTCTTCCGAGGAGGGACTGGCAGAAGGGACCGGCTCCGCCAGGAGCCAGTCCCCTCCTCCGGGAACGCTCCTTTCGGCTCAGCCGACTTCTCACGCGCTAAGGGGACAGGCACCTGACGGAGCCAGTCCCCCCTTCCCTTGCGGAATCGGATTCGTCCGCTTCCCCGACTCCCGCGGCGACGCAGGCTAAGGAGTCGCGCAGAAAGGCGCCGGCCTCGGCGGCGGGCATCGGCCGCGCGTGCAGATACCCCTGTACCTGGTCGCACCTGCAGGAGATCAGCTTCTCTTCCTCCTCCTGGCTCTCCACCCCTTCTGCGATCACCTGCAAGCCCATGCTGTGCCCGATGGCGACGATGGCTTTCACTATCCCGACGGCGTCGTCGCGGACGGTAATGTCCCTGACGAAGGACTGGTCGATCTTGATCCGGTCCACCGAGAAATTCTTCAGGTAGCTCAGCGAGGAATATCCGGTACCGAAATCATCGATGGAGATCTGCACCCCCAGCGACTTGAACATGCGCAGCAGCGCCACCGATTCGGTCGCTTTCTCCATGAGCATGCTTTCGGTCAGTTCCAGGTCGAGGTACTTCGGCTCCAGACCGACCTCGAGGAGCGTCCCTACCACCATCTCCGAGAATCCCTCCTGCATCATCTGCTTGATCGACACGTTGACGCTGATGGTCACCAGGAAACCTTCCTGCTGCCACCGTTTGCACTGCAGACAAGCCTCTCGCAGCACCCAGGCCCCCAGTTCGTGGATCAGCCCGGTCTGCTCGGCGATGGGAATGAAGCGCGTCGGCGAGACCGTCCCCAGGGTATCGTCGTGCCAGCGTGCCAGCGCCTCCATGCCCACCACCTTCCCCTCCCGCAGTTCGAGCTGCGGCTGGTAGTGCAAGGTCAGCCGGTCCTTTTTAAGCGCCTCGCGCAAAGCCGCCTCGAGCGCCACCCGCTCCTGCGCCTGCCGGTTCAGCCCCGCCGAGAAGAACTGGTACCGCCCTCCTCCGGCGCTCTTGGCGGCGTACATGGCCAGGTCGCCGTTCTTGAGCAGGGTGGCGATGTCGTCGCCGTCATCCGGGAACAGCACGATACCTATGCTGGCACCGGAGTAGATCTGCCGGTGCTCCACCTCGAAAGGCTGTTTGCCAAGGTCGAGCAGCTTCGTGGCCAACTTGGCCACACCGTCCGCCCCGGACACCTGGCAGCACAGCAGGGCGAATTCGTCTCCCCCCAGGCGGGCGAAGGTGTCGCTCGCCCTCATGATGCTCCGGAAGCGCTGCACCACGAGTTGCAGCAACTGGTCCCCGGCATGGTGCCCGAGCGTATCATTCACGTCCTTGAAATGGTCCAGGTCGAAGAAGAGGATGGCAAACGGCTCGCCGTAGCGCTTGGCACGGGCAAGCGCCTGGGAACAGCGGTCGTAGAACAGGGTCCGGTTGGCCAGGCCGGTCAACTGGTCGAAGTAGGCGAGGTTGTGCACCTCCTGCTCCGCCTGCTTGCGCAGCGTGATGTCGTGACTCAGACAGAGGAAGCGGTCCCTGTCATTGCTTGACTCCAGCATGGTCGCCGACAGGTTCACGTGAATGACGCGGCCGTCCTGGGTCAGCAGGCTCGCCTCCCGTTCGACCAGTCCCTCCTGGCGGAGCACCGCGGCGATGAAATCGCTGCCCAGGCTCGCATCGACGAACAGCCCGGCGAAGTCGCGGCCGACCAGGTCCTTCCTGGCGAAACCGTACACCTCCTCCGTCGCCCTGTTTGCGTCGAGGATGACCCCTTCGTGCGAAACCACGGTGAGGGCCTCGGGCATGGTGGCGATGATACTGTCCAGGTACTTGTTGGTGGAGTTGAGCTGTTCCTCGGAAACCCGCAAGCGTTGCACCATGGTGTTGAAGGAGGTAGACACCGCTGTGATCTCATCGTGCTCGCTCACCGGGACGACCACATCGCGTTTCCCCGCGGCGACCGCCGCGGCAGCATCTTTGAGGATACGGATGCGGCGGGAGACTTTGTACGGGATGGTCACGCTCAAAAGCAGCGCTGCGGTCAGCGCTAACACCGAGAGGACCACCGCGGAGACGATGGCGCTGGAGACGCTGTGCAGGGTGGCGGCGAGGTTGAGGTTGAGGTCGTCCATCTCGCGGTCGTGCGCCACATTGACGGCCTGCAGAAAATCCTTCTCCGCCTTCTCAAAGCGCTCCTTTGATTCGATCAGCTGCGAGCTGGTTCCCATTGCATCGACCACGGCGATGTAATTGCGCGACTCTTTCAGCAGGGCCTGCCCGCTCAGCTCCAATGCCCTGGGCATCCTCTCCTTCCCATGCACCAACTTCGTGCTGCAGAGGTCGAGGCTGGTGAGGAAATTCGCCCGTCCTTCTTCGAGAAAGCGCACCTCTTCCTCTTTGGCCCGCAGGTGCTCTTCCCTCTCGCCCTTGGTGGGCTGGACCGAGGTCAGAAAAGCGTACTCCATGGCGGATGAGACGATGCGCAGCCCGGCGTAGCGGAGGTCCTTGAGTGCGAGCAGGTGAGGGATGACCTCCTTGTTCACCTTATAGAAGCTGTCTCTCACCTTCTGAGCTCCCGTTATCCCTCCAATCGAGATCAGGACGGTGGCACAGATGATGGCGAGATAACTCAAGAGCAATTTAAGCCAAAGTTGCATGCTACTCCCTCTGGTAGGAAAACTGGTACGGTTCAGTCATCCTATCGGCACAGAGGGAGAAATCATGAGTAAACATGTGCTGTGGGAGCGGCTTTATTGAATCAAGGGGGGAAGAAGATCGTGGAGGGCGCAACTGCCGCCCTCCACTGTCTCAGGAGAGGTTCATTGTCCCAGTGCGTGCTGCAAGTCCTGGTCCGGGGTGGTAATGGGCCCCAGATCGTAGTTCTGCACCAGGAAGTCGAGCACCGCCGGCGACACGTAGGCCGGGAGCGAGGGACCGAGACGGATCCCCTTGATGCCCAGGTGCAAAAGGGTGAGCAGTATCACGTGGGCCTTTTGTTCGTACCAGGAAAGGATCATGGAAAGCGGCAGTTCGTTGACCTCGCACTGGAAGGCGTCGGCGAGTGCGACCGCGATGCGGATGGCGGAGTAGGCGTCGTTGCACTGCCCCACGTCGAGCAGGCGCGGAATGCCGCCGATGTCGCCGAACTCCAGCCGGTTGAAGCGGTTCTTGCCGCAGGCAAGGGTCAGGATGACGCAGTCCTTGGGAACCTTCTCCGCCAGCTCGGTGAAGTAGTTGCGCCCTGTCTTGGCCCCGTCGCAGCCGCCGATCAGGAAGAAGTGCCTGACCGCGCCGTTTTTCACCGCGTCGACCACGGCGCCGGCCACCTTGAAGACCGCCTCGTGCCCGAATCCGACCAGGATCTCCTGCCCCGGATTGTCAGGCAGGTCCGGCAGCGCCAGCGCCTTGTCGATCACCGGGGAGAAGTCGTACCCCTCCAGGTGCGGGATGCCGGGCCAGGCTACCTCGCCCCAGGTGAACAGGCGGTCCGTGTAGCTGGGATCGGGTTTCTGGATGCAGTTGGTGTTGAAGATGATGGCGCCCGCGAAATCGGGGAGCTCGCGGGCCTGGTTCTGCCAGGCGGTGCCGAAATTGCCGGCGAAATGGGGGTACTTCCTGAGGCCCGGGTAGCCGTTGGCGGGGAGCATCTCGCCGTGGGTATAGACGTTGATCCCCTTGCCGTCGCTTTGTTTCAGGATCTCCTCCAGCATGGGAAGGTCATGCCCGGACACCACGATCCCCTTGCCGCCACGGGTGCCGAGGTTCACCTTCATCGGCTCGGGCGCGCCCAGCCTTTCGGCGTGACCGTCGTAAAGAAGCTCCATGGTGCGCAGATTCCATTTCCCGCACTCAAGGGAGAGGCCGACGAAATCCTCAAGGCTCGCCTGGGGATCGGTGGTCTTGGCCAGGGAGCGGTGAATGAACTCGTAGATCCCGTCATCCTCCTTTCCCATCTCGGCGGCGTGCCAGGCGAAGGCACCCATGCCGAGCAGGCCGTAGATCAGGATCTCAATGGTGGAGAGGATGTTTTGATCCTGGTGCCAGGTAAGGACGCCGTGCTGCCGCCCCTGATCGATGAGCGCCCGGGTATCGCCCGCCGGCTGCCAGTTCGCGGCTTCCTCTGTAAGTTGCGGTGCCTCGCCCCCCTTCTGCTGCCGGTAGGCGTTCTCGTAGAGCGCCTTCGCCTTCTCCTTCATCCGGTAGCAGTTGTCGAGGCGCCGGGCGATGTCGTCCGGGTCGAAGTTGACGTTGGTGACCCGTGTGAAGAGGCCGTCCAGCATGAAGCGGTCCACCTCTAAGTCCTTTTGCCCAAGCTCCCGCGCCTTGCTCGCGTAGAGCGCCACACCCTGCAGCCCGAAAATCATCAGGTCCAGAAGCGCCGAAACCTCGGGGTTCTTGCCGCAGTTCCCCATCACGTCGCATCCTACCCCGCGGGCCGCCTGCTCACATTGCCGACAAAACATCGCATTAGCCATGTACGCCTCCTTGAAAGGTTGGAATTTTCCAATCAGGAGAGTGTGTCAGATATGAAGCAGTTTTCAACCCGCGGCAGCGACGGTTTCGATCACCTGGTCATTTCAGTCTGATCCCGTCCAGCTTCACCGTACCCCTGGTCACCTTCACATTTCCGGTGAGGGCGGCACTCCCCGTCGTTGCGTTGTACGCGCAGTCGTATCCACCCTGCAGCCGCACCCTGATCTCCCGGTCGAAGATGAGGTCACCGGCAAAGGGAACGCCCTGGAGTTGGACCACGTCGTCATCGATGGCCTGCAGGAAGGCGGCGAAGGGGTCGGCGAAGAGCACCGTGGGGGATGACTGCACCCGGACCGGCGGATTGGTGCAGGTAAGGACGCTGATGTAATCCGCTTTCGTCTTCGTCGACGAGCCGGTCTGGTTGGTCGCGGTCAGGGAGACGGTGTAGCTCCCCGGGGTGCTGTAGACGTGGACCGGGTTCTTTTCGTTAGCGGTCGCGCCGTCGCCGAAATTCCAGAGCCACGAGGTGGGGGCTCCGGTCGAAAGGTCGGAGAATGAGACGGTGAGCGGAGCCGGTCCGGAGCTTGCGGAACCGGTGAAATCGCTGCTCAGGGTCGCCGAGGGGATGGACAGCTGCCGGGGGGAATACCTTGGGTCCGTAGTGCCGTCTCCGAGAGAGCCGCGGGTGTTGCCCCCCCACCCCCACACGGTGCCGTCACTCTTGACGGCGTAGGAATGGTAGTCTCTCGCCGCAATCCTCACCACTCCAGTTAGACCGGGAACCTGAACCGGGGTGTTTCGCTGAGTAGTGGTGCCGTCGCCGATATTCCCGCTGGGGTTGTACCCCCAGGCCCAGACCGTACCGTCCGATTTCAGTGCGAGGGTGTGGGAACTTCCCGCAGCGATGGCGACAATCCCTGACAGCGATGTAACCTTTGCCGGCACCTTGCTGTTAGTTGTTGAGCCGGTGCCAAGCTTTCCCAAGGACCCGCTCCCCCAGGTCCAGACAGTCCCGTCGCCCTTCAGTGCGACCCCATAGGAATCTCCGGCCGCGATGGCAACCACGCCGGTCAGTGAGCTCGTCTGCACCGGGGTCAGCCGGTCGGTAAGGGTGTTGTCACCGAGTTGGGCGTATATGTTTTCTCCCCAGGCCCAGACTGTGCCATCGCTTTTCAGGGCCAAGGTGAACCCTCCCCCGGCAGCAGCGTCCATGCCCCCCGTGATGCCCAGCGCCTGAACCGGCGTCGCGCGCGACGTCGTTGTACCGTCGCCAAAGTCGCCGAAGCCGTTGCTTCCCCACGCCCAGACAGTGCCGTCGCTTTTCACGGCGACGCTGTGCGAACTCCCAGCGGAAATGCGGGTGACGCCGGAAAGGCCTGACACCTGTCGCGGAGCGGGTTGATTGATCGTAGTGCCATCGCCCAGTTGCCCCGCGTTGTTCTTGCCCCAGCTCCAGACCGTTCCGTCCTCTTTCAAAGCCAGCGTATCGTAAAAGGCATCCACCGAGACCGCCCCGGTCAGTACCGGGTTGGCGGTCGCCGCTGTGCGGTATCCCACCGTGCCGTCACCCAGCGCGCCGTCCACGTTGTCTCCCCAGGTGGAAATCGTTCCGTCCCCCCTGAGCACTGCGCCGTGCCAGACCCCGGAAGCGATCAGCGGCAGCTCCGGCCCAGCTGGCTGGAACTTGGCGAAAACCAGCCGATCCGCCGTCATCGGCAAAGTGCAGACCGAAACCCCACTGCAGGCGCCGGCCCATCCGGCGAACACTGAGCCGACGGCCGGAACAGCCGTAAGGGTAACGTCGGTGCCGAAGTCGTAGACCTGCAAACAGCTCCCGGTACAGGAAACACCGGGTGAGAATTGAACCGTTCCCGAACCGAGCGTCGAGGGGCGGCTTACGGTGAGTGTGGCCGTGAGTTTCTTGAATCCGGCCCCAACCGACTTGCTGCCGTCCATTGTTACCGTGCAAACGTTGGTACCGGAGCAGGCGCCGGTCCAACCTGTAAAAACCGAGCCGGCGCCAGCCACGGCGCTCATGGTCACCACCATCCCCGGCGCAAAGGAAAGACTGCACGGCCCGGAATAGCTAGCACCGTTGGAGAAGTCCACCCTTCCGGTCCCCCGGTCGGTGAAGGTGACCTCGAGGGGCTCGTAAACCTGAAGCACCGTCTCGGAGAGATTCCGGGCGCCCGTCGCGTCCTGCAGTTGCAGGGTGAAGTAGAAGTTCCCGCTTGCAGTCGGGGTGCCGGAGATGGTCTGCGTCACCGGATCTATGGTGAGTCCCGGCGGAAGCCCCCCCCCTGCCAGTGATACTGTGTACGGGGCCGCCCCTCCGTTTAACTGCACCTTCGCGCTGTAGGACTTCCCCATTACCCCCACGGGGGGCGGTTCCACGACCAGGTACTCCGTCAAGACGGTAACGAGCATGCCGCCGAGCCAGGAGCGGGAGACGTGGAGCGCGCCGCTACCGTCGAGGGCCAGCTTGACCGGCGCGTCAATCTCGCCGGAGATCTGCTTGGTCCAAAGGACGTTCCCGTCGGCGTCGAGCTTGGCAACCGCACAGACTGAATCGGAGCCGTTGAAGAAAGTACCGCCGGCATAAATATGCCCCTGCTTCCCGATCACCAGACTGTCAATCATGATCCAGGGTCCTTTTGCACCGCCCACCCGAATCGGCTTGGTCCAAGCCACCCCCCCCGCCGGGTCGTACTTCAGGAGTTCCCCGGAACCCACGTAGACGGAGCCGTCGGTGCCGGTCACGATGGTGGACATAACGTCATCGCTTAAAGTTTTCTCCCAAAGCAAAGTTCCCTCGGGGCTGTACTTCAAGATCAGGCGCTGATAGGTGTAGGAACCATTCGGGTTGCGCCACCCCTTCCTCCCTGCGAGGTAGGCGTTCCCCGAGGCGTCAGTGGCGATGGCAAAGACTTTGTCCACCTCCGCCGAATCATAACCTCTGGACCAGAGCACGTTGCCCGCGCTGTCGTACTTGATCAGGAAGTCGTCGCTGTAGTCATCCACATACGTGGTGCCGTAACCAGCAACATACAGGTTGCCCGAGGGATCCAGGGCAACAGATGTGCCCAGGTCTACCTTCCCCTCCTCAGCAAAATCGCGGTTCCAGATCTGATTTCCCTGCGGATCGTACTTCACGGTGGTGAAAGGGGTGGAGCCGGCACTACTGTAGTTTAGTGAATTCGGATCCGGGTAACCGCCGGTGACATAGGCATTGCCCCCGCTATCCAAGGCTATTCCTTCGGCCCACCCGTTGACTGCGCTGCTCAAGCTGTAGCTCCTGCTCCAAAGCAGCGCCCCAGACGGAGAGAACTTCGCCGTCATGTAGTGATCCGGGTCGGTAACCGTGTAGGGGGTCCATGCCCCGGTGAGGTAGGTGTTACCTCCTGCGTCCAAGGCAATCCCCGTGGGGTGAACCTCCAGGGATTTGAAATATGTGATGACACCGTCTTCGTAGACGTAGTCGGAGGCGACCGTGATCTTCGGATATATCAAATCCGTGCGGCCGGTCGCGTCGGTGATCTGAACAGAGAAAGCATAGGTGCCGGCACGCAGCGGATAGCCGGAGATCAAGCCGCTGCTGGTGTTTAGCGCCAGGCCGTCCGGAAGCGCCCCTGACGAGACTGTCCACGTGTAGGGCCCCGTGCCGGCAACGGCCTGAAGGTACTGGCTATAGGCCCGGTGCAGGTTTCCCTCGGGTAGATATTGTTTTGTGGCCAGAGAAGGTACGTAGACGTCTCCAGAGGGGGAAGAGAACTTCAGGTGTTGCACCGGTTTGGGCAGAAAATAGAACGGAACGGTCCACGTGGCAGTGAAGATGCCGTCGCCGGCAGCCAGGTCCGGAAAGACTCCATCATCATGGAGGGTAATCGTATCGCCCGCGGAGCTGGTAACCGTCACCGGCCCGGCGGGGTCGGCGCAGTTGATGCTCAAGGCGGAAAGCGTGTAGGTGCCGGAGGTAAAGGGGAAGGATTCCGGGTATTTCAGCGGGATCAGCATCGGTTTTTGGCTGCAACTCATCGAACCAAGGGCGTTGACACGCTTTCCGGTCACGGTATTGCCGGCCAATCCCTCGACATTGTCACCTCCCGCCAGGATCAGGTTGCGTAGCTGGTGCCACTGCCAGGTCGGTCGCTGCGCCTTGACCAGCGCGACGATGCCTGCCACGTGCGGTGCAGCCATCGAGGTGCCGGAAATCTTACCGTAGCCGCCGGCCAGGGACCACACGTTCTGCGCGGGAAGCGTGCTGAGAATGTCGACGCCCGGTGCCGCCAGATGGACGGTATGGCGGCCGTGATTGGAGAACGAAGGTTCCTCGTCATTGCGGTTGGTAGCGGCTACGGCGATGACGTTGGGAAGGTCATAGGATGCGGGATAGGAGGGAGTAACGTCGTTGTCGGTGCCGTCGTTTCCGGCCGCGGCGATGAAAAGGATGTCCTGCTGGGCATTGATGGCGTCGTAGAGTGCCTGGGAAAAACCAAAACCCGACCAACTGTTGTTGGTCGCCACGACATTGGCGCCGGCATCTTTTAATCCCTTGACGTGTTCGAGACATTGAATGGCGCCGGCCGTGTCGCCTGAACCGCTGGCATCGAGGAATTTGCAGGCCGCGAGTTTGACGTTCCAGTTGAGGCCGGCAACGCCGATCCCGTTGCTGCCACGCGCCCCGATGATGCCGGCGGCATGGGTGCCGTGACCGTTATCGTCGAAAGGGGTGGACGATGGGTCGACGGCATTATAGCTTCCCTCCATCCAGACGTTGGCTGAGAGATCCTCATGGTTGTAGTCGATGCCGGTATCGAGGACGGCCACAACGACGTCGCTGGAGCCGGTTGAGAATGCCCAGGCGTTGATCGCGTTGGTGTCTGCCCCAAGCGTCCCCCCCTCCTGACGGAGGTTCTGCAACGCCCACTGCTCGGGGAAACGCGGGTCATCAGGTTGCTGCTGGATCGAATACAGGTAGTTCGGCTCCGCGTATTCGACCTCCGGCTCGGCCTGGTACTCCTTGAGCGCCTCCTCGACACTCACCCCTTTTTTCAGCTTCACGTGATGCAACCGGAGTCGCGGGAATTCCTTTACCAGCTCCCCTCCCCGCCTGCCGTGCACGCTCTTGCTGCTCTGCGCGCTGGTCCCGGCCCTGAATTTGACCAACAATTCGTCGCTCTTGTAATTGGCCCGCGGGGCGCGGGACCGTGAACCGTGGAGGGAAGACGTCGCCTTGGCTTTGACAATATCAGGAAGGGACTTGCTGTCAAAGCCCGCATAGGCCAAGGCAGAGTGGAGAACAAAGACGAGAAACAGAAGGCTCTTCAAAACGAAGATCCGCCGCATATTCCCTCCATCACTAGTGCAGGATGAGCATCACATAATAGCTGGCACGATGTCAGACATTAATAAATGTTTTGATACTTGTCAAAAGTATTTTTAATTGAGCGAAACATTTTACTTATATCTAATGTCCTACGATACTCTTCCAGCAGCTATCTTCCGCATTTCAGATGCGGCATGAACCGCAGGATCAACATCACATAGTAGAAAGGCAACATTAGTTGATTCACCGGCTCAAGTGAAAATATAATCTAATGCGCCGGCGCACTTTATCGCCTTCCAAAACTGTTTTTTCGTTTTTCCTGATCCGCCTCCTGGCAGGTGGGGTGATCTCCCTGACAGAGATGCTGCTTCAGTCGTTTTCACCCCCGGGCCGTCGTACGTGGCACCCGATTCAGGTCACTGATATTCATAACAGCCAGCCGCAGCTGTTGTCGAACATGCTTTGCAAACTTCTCATTATCGCATTTTTGATACCGATAAAGTGCTGTATTATTGTGATATAGCCGTGGTAGAATAAGTTTGTAGTGGTAATCACACCCAAGTGGTAAAGGACAAAGCCGGGAGGTAGGCCATGAGATCCAGCACAAAAGATGAATCAAAGGGCGTATTACGGGAAGCAAAGGGTAAAGTAAAGGAAACTACCGGTAAGATATTCGGCAACGTATCGTTGGAAGCCGAAGGCAAAGCGGAAAAGATAGCCGGCAAGGTACAGAAAAACGTCGGCAAGGCTGAAAAAAACATCGAGGATGATCTCGAGGAGGACCCCAGCCTCCACCGTCACGGCAAATACTGAGTGGAGAGGCTGACATAGGCAGGACCAGAAAGGGACGGCGCAAGCGCCGTCCCTTTTCATTGTCTCCAGTAGGAGGGGGCCATTCTTAATCCGGCAGCGCTGTCCCACAGTAGGGGCAGACTTGGCAGGAGGGGTCGAGGTAACGACCGCAGGGAGGAAAGGTGCACTGCTTCGGCTGTTTCCGAACGAGCGGCTGAGGCGGGAGTTCTTCCGGGTCCTGCAGAGGCCTGCTCGGTACCGGGTCGATCTGCGCGGCCTCCTTCAGGGGAAGACACTCCAGGGCTTCCTCCATCTGCAGGCGACGCTTTTCTACCTTCTTCGCTTTCTTCAACTTACCGTTTTTAGACATGGGGGCATCCGTGGAGACATAAAAAGGGGTTACCTGATTGGTAACCCCTTCACAAATGGTTGCGGGGACAGGGTAGCCAACTGCACCGTCATACACGGCGCAGCCGGCAGCTATAGCATAATCACGGACCGGAAGCAACCCCCGCCCCGGGACGACATGTTAAAGCCTGAACTGCCCCACCAGCCGCTCCAGCTCCTCTGACTGCTGCGCCAGGGTGGTGGCAGCGGCGGCGGTGTGATTCACCCCCCGCGCCGTCTGCTGTACCACATCGGTGATCTTCTGGATGCTGCGGGTAATCTCGTCGGTGGTGGAGGTCTGCTGTTGGGCGGCGGCGGTGATCTGGCCGATCTGGCTGTTCACCTCGCCCACCTGGGCCAGGATCTCCTCCAGGGCCTGCCCCGAGCGCGCGGAGAACTCGGCCCCCTTCCCCACTTCGGCCACACCTTCCTCTATGGCGGCGATCGCCCCGCGGGTACCCCCCTGGATCGCCTTGATCATCTCCCCGATTTCGCGGGTGGCGCTGGTGGTCCGCTCGGCCAGGGCGCGCACCTCGTCGGCGACCACGGCGAATCCCCTCCCCTGCTCCCCGGCCCGCGCCGCCTCGATGGCGGCGTTCAGTGCCAGCAGGTTGGTCTGGTCGGCGATGTCCTGGATGGTGCCGATGATCTGGTCGATCTGGTCCGAACGCGCCCCCAGTTCCGCCACGGTCGTCGCGGCGCCCTGCACCCGGCTCGCGATCCGCTCCATCCCCTGCGTGGTCTGGCGCACCACATCGGCCCCGAGTCCAGCGGTCTGGCTGGCGCGCTGGGAGTTGTCGGCGGCGCTCATGCAGTTGCGCGCGATGTCGCCTGAGGTCGCCGCCATCTGTTCGCTGGCCACGGCTACCGCGTTGGTCTGGGCGGCGGCGTCGTCGGTTCCGGCCGAGATCCGCTCGGCGTTTTCCTGCAACTGGTGCGAGGTGAGGGCCACCTGTTCGGAGTTCTGCTGGATCTGCCGGATGATGTCGCGCATGGTGCTTTGCAGCGCGTCGATGGAGCGGATGATGGTGCTGATCTCGTTGTTGCGCTTGGCGGCGATGGGCTGGGACAGGTCGCCGTCGATCATGGTCTTCAGGATGTCGATGATCCGCCGCAGTGCATCGTTCACCGACCAGAACAAAAGCGCACTGAAGAAGGCGCCCAGCACCAGGAACACGGTGGTCGAGACCACCGAGAGGGCCAGCGAAAACGATCTCCCCGCCACCACGGCGAAGACGATGCAAAAGCTGTAACAGATGCAAAGCAGGATGATGCGAGTGCGGATGCGGAGGTGGAGGTAGAGATCGAGTAGAAAGTTCATGGCCGTCCCCAACGTTTCATTTCTTGCAGCAGCAGATCGGCCTCGATGCCGTCTACACTGTTTTTCGTACCAACCTCTTCGGAACATAACTGCGACGCTTTAGCCATTTATCGCTCTTTTTTGTGCAGAGCAGTCCGATCCGGGTGATTGAGTACGACCCGACTCAGCAGCTTTGAGAATTATTCAACCGCCTCTCCAACGGCGCATACACCCGCCACGCAAATGAGTACACAACTGAGTAACCGTTGTAATCGCGTGTATGACAAAAGCAGCACCTCGGCGCATAGAATTAGCGTATTCCAATTCATAAAATACTTGTATTTGCGTAGCAATCTCCCTCTCTCTCTGTATACATTCCACATGGCACGGTAACTGCTGATAAGCGTTGATTGATTTGTCCGAACACTACCCCCGCAAAGGTTGCATCATGAAAACAATCGGATTACCCAAGAAGCAGGGGATGTACGATCCCCAGTTCGAGCACGACGCCTGCGGCGTCGGCTTCGTCACCAACATCAAGGGGAAGAAGTCCCACGAGATCGTGCAGCAGGCGATCACGGTACTGGAGAACCTGGACCACCGCGGCGCGGTCGGCAGCGAGCACAACACCGGCGACGGCGCGGGCATCCTGATCCAGATTCCGGACGCCTTCTTCCGCAAGGTCTGCCCTGAACTCGGCATCGAACTGCCGGCAGCGGGCGACTACGGCGTGGCCATGCTCTTCACCTCCCCCGAAGCGACCGAGCGCAGCGCGGCGAAGCACATCTTCCAGCGCATCATCGCCGAGGAAGGGGTCGAGGTGATCGGCTGGCGCGACGTGCCGACCGACAACTCTTCTCTTGGTGACACCGCCAAGGCGGGCGAGCCGCTGGTGAAGCAGATCTTCTTCAAGCGCGGAGCGAACTGCGCCGACGAGGACGCCTTCAACCGCAAGCTCTACCTGGTGAACCAGAGGGCGATCCACGAGATCCGCGACCAGGAAGTCGATCCCTACTGGTACGTGGCCAGCATCTCGACCCGCACCATCGTCTACAAAGGGATGCTGATGCCGGCCCAGCTGGACCAGTACTTCCCCGAGCTGCGCGACGAGGACGTCACCTCCGCCATCGCGGTGGTCCACTCCCGCTTCTCCACCAACACCTTCCCGAGCTGGGACCGCGCCCACCCCTACCACTACCTGGCGCACAACGGCGAGATCAACACCCTGCGCGGCAACGTGAACTGGATGCATGCGCGCCAGTCCATGTTCAACTCTGAGCTGTTCGGCGACGACATCAAGAAGCTGTTGCCGGTGATCAACACCAACGGCTCCGACTCGGCCATGTTCGACAACTGTCTCGAGCTCCTGCTCATGACCGGTCGCTCCCTGCCGCACGCCGTGATGATGATGGTTCCGGAGCCGTGGGAAAACCACGAGACCATGAGCAAGGAGAAGCGTGCCTTCTACGAGTACCACTCCTGCCTGATGGAGCCGTGGGACGGCCCGGCGGCCCTCACCTTCACCGACGGCCGCATCATCGGCGCGGTGCTGGACCGTAACGGCCTGCGCCCCTGCCGCTACTACCTGACCGACGACGACCTGGTGATCATGGCGTCCGAGGCGGGTGTTCTGCAGGTGCCGCCCGAAAAGGTGATCAAGAAGGGGCGCCTCCAGCCGGGCAAGATGTTCCTGGTCGACACCGAGCAGGGCCGCATCATCTCCGACGAGGAGATCAAGAACGAGCTGGCCACTGCCAAGCCGTACGCGGACTGGGTCAAGGTGAACCACCTTCCGCTCGCCGACCTCCCGAAGGCAAAAGGGCAGGCGGTCGAGGATTCGCCCCTGGTGCAGCGCCAGAAGGCCTTCGGCTACACCTTCGAGGACCAGGAGACCATCATCGGACCGATGGCGACCTCCGGCATCCAGCCGCTGGGCTCCATGGGCACCGACACCCCGCTTGCGGTCCTCTCTGAGAAGCCGCAGTTGCTCTACAGCTACTTCAAGCAGCTCTTCGCCCAGGTGACCAACCCGCCCATCGACCCGATCCGCGAGGAGATCATCACCTCGACCGCGGTCAGGATCGGCTCGGAAACGAACCTCCTGAAGCCTTCTTCGACCGGCGCCCGTGTCATTCGACTGGAGCACCCGCTCCTCACCAACGAGGAACTCGAGAAGCTGCGCGAACTTGATCGCCCCGGCTTCAAGAGCGCGACCCTGTCGCTGCTGTTCAAGGCGGCCGACGGCGCCGAGGGGATGGAGAAGGCACTGGAGAGCCTGTTCAGCAGCGCCATCCGTCACATCGAGATGGGGACCACCGTCATCATCCTCTCCGACCGCGGCGTGAACGAAGAGTACGCGGCCCTGCCGGCGCTTCTGGCCGTGGCCGGCCTGCACCACCACCTGATCCGCACGGCGACCAGGACCCACGCCTCCCTGATTCTCGAGTCGGGCGAGCCGCGCGAGGTGCATCACTTCGCGGTGCTTCTGGGCTACGGCGTCACCGCCATCAACCCGTACCTCGCCTTCGAGTCCATCCAGGACATGATCCAGGAAGGGATGCTCCCGGGCCTCGATTACAAGAAGGGGGTCAAGAACTTCGTTAAGGCCTCCATCAAGGGCATCGTCAAGACCATGGCCAAGATGGGTATCTCCACCATCCAGAGCTACCGCGGCGCCCAGATCTGCGAGGCGGTCGGCCTGCACCAGTCCGTGATCGAAAGGTACTTCACCTGGACCCCGTCCCGTATCGGCGGCATCGACCTGGACGGCATCGCCGCGGAGCTTCTGCAGCGCCACAAGAAGGCGTACCCGCACCGCGTGCCTGCTGACCCGACCCTCGACCCGGGCGGCCAGTATCAGTGGCGCAAGGAGGGTGAGGAGCACCTGTTCAACCCGCTCACCATCCAGTCGCTGCAGAAGGCGACCAGGACCAACGACTACAACGAGTTCAAGGTCTTCTCCAAGCTGATCGACGAGCAGAACGAGCGTCTCTACACCCTGCGCGGCCTCCTGGACTTCAACACCGACATCCGCATCCCGGTGCCGATTGAAGAAGTCGAGTCGGTCGAAGAGATCATGAAGCGCTTCAAAACTGGCGCCATGTCCTACGGCTCCATCAGCCAGGAGGCGCACGAGGCGCTGGCCATCGCCATGAACAGGATCGGCGGCCGCTCCAACACCGGCGAGGGTGGCGAGGATCCCGCACGCTTCACCTGGACCAACGAACTGGGCGACTCCAAGAACAGCGCCATCAAGCAGGTTGCCTCCGGGCGCTTCGGCGTCACCAGCAACTACCTGACCAACGCCAGCGAGTTGCAGATCAAGATGGCACAGGGTGCCAAGCCGGGCGAAGGCGGCGAACTGCCGGGCCACAAGGTGTACCCGTGGGTCGCCAAGACCCGCCACACCACCCCGGGCGTCGGTCTCGTGTCGCCGCCGCCGCACCATGACATCTACTCCATCGAGGACCTGGCGGAGCTGATCCACGACCTTAAGAACGCCAACCGCCGCGCCAGGATCAGCGTCAAGCTGGTCTCCGAGGTCGGGGTCGGCACCATCGCGGCCGGCGTGGCCAAGGCCCATGCCGATGTCGTGCTCATCTCCGGCTACGACGGCGGCACCGGCGCCTCCCCGCTCTCCTCGATCAAGCACGCGGGTCTTCCCTGGGAGCTCGGTCTCGCCGAGACCCACCAGACCCTGATGCTCAATAACCTGAGGAGCAGGATCATCGTCGAGGTGGACGGTCAGCTGAAAACCGGCCGCGACGTCGCCATCGCCGCCCTGTTGGGCGCCGAGGAGTTCGGCTTCGCCACCGCACCGCTGGTCACCCTGGGCTGCGTCATGATGCGCGTCTGCCACAGCAACACCTGCCCGGCCGGCGTCGCGACCCAGGATCCGGAACTGAGGAAGAACTTCTCCGGCAAGCCTGACTACGTGGTCAACTACATGCGCTTCATCGCGCAGGAAGTGCGCGAGATCATGGCCGAGCTCGGCTTCCGCACCTTCAACGAGATGGTCGGCCGCGCCAACCGCCTGGAGCCCAAGCGCGCCGTAGCCCACTGGAAGGCCCAGGGGCTCGACTTCAGCAACGTGCTCTACCAGCCGCAGACCGGCATCAAGGGAAGCCGCTACTGCACCGAGAGCCAGGACCACGGCCTGGAGAAGTCGCTCGACATGACCAGGCTCCTGGAGATCTGCAAACCCGCCATCGAGAAGGGCGAGAAGGTGAGCGCGGAGCTTCCCATCACCAACATCGACCGCGTGGTCGGCACCATCGTCGGCAACGAGGTCACCCGCGCCTACGGCTCCGAGGGGCTTCCCGACGACACCATCAGGCTCAAGTTCCGCGGCTCCGCGGGGCAGAGCTTCGGCGCCTTCGTACCGAAAGGGATGACCCTCGAACTGACCGGTGACGTGAACGACTACCTCGGCAAGGGCTTAAGCGGCGGCACCATCGTCGTTTATCCCCCCGACGGTTCCCCGTTCAAGGCGGAGGAGAACATCATCGCCGGCAACGTCGCCCTCTACGGCGCCACCAGCGGCACCGCCTACATCAGCGGCATGGCGGGCGAGCGCTTCTGCGTACGCAACTCCGGCGTCAACGCGGTTGTTGAAGGGGTCGGCGACCACGGATGCGAGTACATGACCGGCGGCACCGTCGTGGTACTCGGTGAAACCGGAAGGAACTTCGCCGCCGGCATGAGCGGCGGCGTCGCCTACGTCCTGGACAGCGCCGGGGACTTCAAGGAGCGCTGCAACACCGAGATGGTGGCCCTGGAGCATCTGGACGAGAAGGACCTGGACACCCTCCAGGAGATGATCGCCCAGCACGCCAAGCGTACCGGCAGCGCCCGCGCCACCCGCATCCTGCACGACTGGAAGACCCACGCCCACAAGTTCGTCAAGGTGATGCCGATGGACTACAAGCGTGTGCTCCAGGCACTGGAGCGGGCACAGGCCTCCGGCCTGACCGGCGACGACGCACTGGCCGCGGCCTTCGAAGAAAACGCGCGCCAGGCTGCACACTAAAGACAGGTTGACAACCTCAACCTCAACCTGATTTAAGGATAGAGCTATGGGAAAACCTACCGGATTCATGGAATACAAACGCGAGCTCCCGGCCGACCGCGAGCCGCTTGAGAGGCTCAAGGACTGGAACGAGTTCCACCTGCACCTGCCGGAAGATCATCTGCGCACCCAGGGTGCCCGCTGCATGGACTGCGGCATCCCGTTCTGCCACACCGGCATGCTGGTGAGCGGCATGGCCTGCGGCTGCCCCATCAACAACCTGATCCCCGAGTGGAACGACCTGGTGTACCGCGGCCTGTGGAAACAGGCCCTGGCCCGGCTGCTCAGGACCAACAACTTCCCCGAGTTCACCGGCCGGGTCTGTCCCGCGCCGTGCGAGGGGTCCTGCACCCTGGGCTCGATCGATCCGGCGGTCACCATCAAGAACATCGAGGTGAGCATCATCGACCGCGCCTGGGCTGAGGGGTGGATCGCCCCCAACCCGCCGCAGGTCAGGACCGGCAAGAAGGTCGCCGTGGTCGGTTCCGGCCCCGCCGGCCTCTCCGCCGCCGCCCAGCTCAACAAGGCCGGCCACCAGGTCACCGTCTTCGAGCGGGCCGATCTTCCCGGCGGGCTTTTGATGTACGGCATCCCCAACATGAAGCTCGACAAGCGTGAAGTGGTGCTGCGCCGCGTGAAGCTCATGGAACAGGAAGGGATCAACTTCGTCTGCAACACCGCCATCGGCGGCGCCGACTACCCGGTCGAGAAGCTCAAAGGCGAGTTCGACGCCGTTGTGCTTGCCACCGGCGCCACCCTCCCCCGCGACCTCCCCATCGACGGCAGAAGCCTGAAGGGGATCCACTTCGCCATGGACTTCCTGACCGCCAACACCAAGGCCGTCCTGAACGAAGGCTCGGAGTTCATCTCCGCGGCGGGCAAGGACGTCATCATCATCGGCGGCGGCGACACCGGCACCGACTGCGTCGGCACCTCGCTGCGCCACGGCTGCACCTCGGTGACCCAGTTGGAGATCATGCCCCGCTTCCCCGATACCCGTGCCGGCGACAACCCGTGGCCGGAGTGGCCCAAGCTGCACAAGGTCGATTACGGCCAGGAGGAAGCCGCCGCGAAGTTCGGCGCCGACCCGCGCGTCTTCGTCACCACCGCGACCAAGTTCGAAGGTGATGCCGACGGCAACGTGAAAGCCGTGCATACCGTCCAGGTGGAATGGAAACAGAACGAGAAAGGGCAGTTCATACCGGTACCGGTACCGGGGACCGAGCAGGTTCGTCCCGCCGGCCTGGTACTTTTGGCCATGGGCTTCCTCGGCCCCGAGCAGGAGCTTCCCGAGGCGCTCGGGCTCGAGCGCGACGGCCGCAGCAACATCAAGGCCGAGTTCAACCGCTACGCCACCAACATCCCGGGCGTCTTTGCCGCCGGTGACTGCCGTCGCGGCCAGAGCCTCGTGGTGTGGGCCTTCAACGAAGGGCGCGGCGCTGCTCGCGAATGCGACCGTTTCCTGATGGGCGAGACCGAACTTCCGTAACACATCTTCATAGCCGCATCGCAAAAGGCACCCGGAAAACCGGGTGCCTTTTTTTATTTGCCCACAAGCTCCTCTTGTAGCAGAAGGGACTGGCTCCGTCAGGTGCCTGTCCCTCTCGCGGAACGCTACCTTCCGCCTCACCCGCCTTGCCCAACCCCAAAGGGGACAGGCACCTGGCGGAGCCAGTCCCCTCCCGCCGACAGGGGGGATTTGCAGTGTGGCGTGCCACGAAATTGTGGCAACCCCACTGTGGCATGCCACACCTTTTTGCCCTTCATTAAACACGCATCTGCCGGCTGCACAGCCGACTGTGCCCAAGCCGCCGCAGCAATAAGCATGAATCTTCAGCGCCTTACAAAAAGGCACTTCTAAAAAAATCGTTTTTTTCCCCGCCTGCACCACTTTCGGAACGAATCCTGTTTACAAGATCTACAAACACGGACGGCACAGGGACACGACAGGTCCGGAACGGACGACACGGGACAACAAGGCAAGGAGGGAGAAGCCATGACTGCACAGACCAATTACACCAGCAACGATTTTCATCGCATCCGCCACATGTACCGCTCCTCTACCGGCATCACCCTCGGGCACCACACCAAGGACCTGGTCTACAACCGCATGTCGCAACGGGTGCATGCCTCCTCGGCGCAGGATTTTTCCCAGTACCTGGACCGGCTGGTGATAGGCGATAAAAACGAATGGGCTGCTTTCACCAGCGTCCTCGGCGCATCCCCCAGCTGTTTTTTTAGCGACGCGCACCATTTCGCCGCGCTGAAGCAGTACCTGCAAGCCCTCCAGATTCCCGGGGCGCTGCTTTGGTCCTGCGCCGCCGGCACCGGGGAGGAAGCCTACTCGATGGCGATGACGGCGCACGACGCGCTGGGAGGGGACGTCCGCTCCATGAAGATCCTCGCTACCGACATCGACCTCTCCGCCCTGTCGGTTGCCGAAGATGCGGTGTACACCGCCGACCGGTTGCGGCACCTCCCACGGCAGTACAAGGAGAAGTACCTGGTCCGCCTTGCCTGCCGCGAGGAAGCCTACCAGGTGGTGCCCGAGATTCGGCGCATGGTATCCTTCCTTCCCTGCAACCTGGCGGCGCGGGAGTGGGTGCTGAAAGGGAAGTACGACGCGATCTTCTGCCGGGACGTCTGCGACCATTTCGATGTCGCGACACAGCAGGAACTGCTCGGGCGGATGGCGGGAATGCTGAAGCAGGATGGGCTCCTCTTCCTCGGTAATGCGGAACCCTCTCTGGTGGGCGATGCGCGCTTCGAGCGCAGGGGCGACAAGGCCTACGCTCTCAAGTTGCGTCTCCAAAAAAGCGGCGTATAGGCCCGACACCAGGTCTCGCCCCGGCCGGCCGGGTTGTTCCACACCTGCCGAGGCGGGCGTCTTCTGCACCCACAACAATATTCAATTCTGCCCCTGTCCCCGGGGGCAATTTTCCACTACCTTGAGTCGGACATCTTCCATTCTCACCGTTTGGCTGAGCAAGATCACCTACAGGAGGTAGTAATGATACCCGAGAAGCTGCTGGAAATTCTGAAACAGGATGGCGTGGCCGCCATCGCCACCTTGGGAGAGGACGGACCGCACCTTGTCAACACCTGGAACAGCTACATCCGCATCTGCGAAGAGGGGCGCATCCTTATTCCCGCCGGCTACATGAACCGCACCGAGGCCAACGTCGCCTTCAACCCCGAAGTGCTGATCACCGTGGGGAGCAGCAAGGTGCAGGGGCTACACGGACCGGGCGCGGGTTTTCTGATCAAGGGGGACGCGGCATTTGTAACGTCCGGACCCGATTTCGATCTACTAAAATCGAAGTTCAGCTGGCTGCGCGCCACCCTGGCGGTCACCCCGATCTCGGTAACCCAGACCTGGTAGGCCGCCGCACCGGACTCCCCGGCAATGCAAAGGGAATCCCGCGACCGGGGTTCCCTTCTTCTTTCCAGCCACATCGGGAATACGGGATCTTCCCCCCCTCGCTCCGCGTGGTAATCTTTTGATCTCAACGTCGTTCCCGCAACTCCTCATAGCCAATCCATCTCGTATGAACATCCTCGCTTGCCGACCACGGCATGTACTTTAGCGACAGCCCCTGCGGCACTTTGTCCCGAACTGACTCTCTTAAGATCACATGGAGTCAAACCGATAAGTGGCAATGAGCATCGCAGCACGATGTAGCGGTAACTTGGGCGGACGAAGGTAGGCTGACAGGGGTCGCCGTGTCACGGCGCTGAGGGAAGGAAGCCGGAGAAGATTCCGTAGAGATAGTGGAGATAGTTCTTTTCCAGATCATCTGCAAAAAAAACACTACCTGATATACTTCACTGGCCACGGAGGACTTCATGAGAACAGCAGAGGTTATCAGAATAACCCTTCGGTTCGCTGCAGGAGTACTCGCTCTCACCAGCACCCTTGCCCTGGTGAGCTGCTCAGGAGCCCCGTCCGGGAGTGTTCCCACCTCGTCCCTACCCGGCCAACCCTTGACGGCCCTTGTTCCGATCGGCGGTCGCATCGACCTCGCGGCGGGGCAGGTTTACCTCTACACCGAGCCGCTGAGCATCCCTTCGGGGACCGTCCTTGACGGCCACGGTGCGACGATCGAAGTCCCCCAGGGAGACAGCTCCGACAGCCTCGGCGTCATCACCGCCTCTCACGCAAAGAACATCACCGTAAAAAATCTGCGTATCCGCTGCAACGCCGAGCGCTCTCCCAACTCTCCTCAGCGCGGGATATTTTTCGACCATGTCACGGACTCAACCATCTCGAACGTCGTCATCGACTCGCCTCGAACCTCTGGCATCCGGTTGCACCACGGCTGCACGGGAAATACCATCGAACAGGTGACCGTCACCATGAAGCTCGATCCGGTCATGGCCGGCGAGCCGGGAATCCCTGTCGACGAGGAGCTCGTAGGGATCGGCCTGGTTTCTGCGACTGCGGACCAGTACAACGGGCTCTACAACGAGAGCCTGGACCGCACCCTGGCTCTGCCGGCGACGACCCTCGACAACAAGGTCCTGAACTGCCGGATTTACGGCGGCAAACACGGCATCATGCTGTACAACGCCAACCGCAACACCCTCTCGGGAAACTCCATCTCATGGACCAGCCACCGCGGCATCCTGATGTCGCCGACTGCAGATGACAACGTTGCCGAATGGAACGACATACGGGAATACGGTTCCACGGGCATCCATATGGCGTGGGGGGCATCGAGAAACACCATCCGCTACAACTCCATCTCCTCCGATCACACCATCTGGCAACGCGACGGCATCAAGGGATACCTTGGCACCAACGACAACCTGGTCGAGTACAACACGATCGGCGGCAACAACGTCAACGGCATCCGCTTCGCCGCAGGCGCCCAGGGAAACGTGGTGCGACACAACCTCATCACCGGTGCGCAGTACCCAACCGTCGAGCAGCAGCAAGTCCCGCCCGAAATCCACGTCACCATCCCGACCACGGGAAACATCTTCGAAGACAACGTGGCCAAGTAGCTCCTCTAACGGAGCTGCCGGTTCCGCTGCTCGTATTCCCGACACCCTCGCTCCACCACTGTGCGGCCCTCTTTCTTTGCCGGGATGCTACCGGGGGGCTACTCGCCCCGACGTTCGGTGAATGTATCGGCTATAGCGGTGACGGCCGGTCCACCATGAGAGCGGAGAGTCTCACGGGCTGCGCCGGCAAGGTAGCTGATGGAAGAGGGCCTGACGCATCTGCGTATCTGAGGCACGATGGCTAGGAACGCAAGGAGCACGGTGCAGCCGAGTATGGTGCGGACCGCGGCGCGATGCGACAGCCCTTTGCCCAGCAGGCGGTGATGAATATGCGTTCGGTCCGGCTGAAACATCGCCCCGCCGTTGGCTTTTCTTCTTATCGCCACGTAGAAGACATCGCCGACGGGCACGAGAAGCGTCAGCAACGGGATGGTCAGGCCGACCGGGGACGGGTTTTTCACGAGCATGACGGACAGGGTCGCCAGCGAGTAGCCGAGGAAGAGGCTCCCGGAATCGCCCATGAAGATTTTGGCAGGGTGCCGGTTGAAGAGGTAAAAACCGATCGTCGCACCGCTAAGAGCGAGGGCGAGCAGCATCGCGATCGCGTTGCCGGACAGGTAGCCTACAAAAGCCATTGCCAGACCGGATATGATGCCTATTCCGCCTGCAAGACCGTCGAGCCCGTCGACCAGGTTCACCGCATTGATCACACACAGCGCGTAAAACACGGTAAAGGGCCATCCGGCGACCCCCATCGGGATGGTGACGTTGAAAGGAAGGTCGTCCAGCGTGAACAAGGACAGATCGCCCACGCGGAGCATGATCACCACCGCCACGAACTGCCACAGGAGTTTCGTGTTCGCCGACAGCGATCTTTTGTCATCGACGAGCCCTAAAATGAAGATGATGAAGCCGCCCAGCAAATACCCCCCGACACGCTCGTCGCTGTTGCAGGAAGAGAGCACGCCGATGACGGTACCGGCGAAGATCGCAACGCCACCGATTCTCGGGATCGCCTCGGAGTGAATTTTCCTGTGGTCGGGGGTATCGGTAAAGCCGTAGTCCTGCGCCAGCGTAATGAGTGAAGGAACCAGCGCCCATGCCCCAAAAAACGCGGTAATGATAGATATCAGGGCGACCAACAACATTTCAGACCACCTCCGCTTCTGCTGTGAACAGCCTGCTGTTTTTGACGATTTCGGCGACGATGTTGCCGTACAAAGCGATGACGATGCGCTCGTCGAACTCGCTGCGCGCCTTCTCCCGGCTGGCCTGCCCCATCGCGTGCCGCCCCTCTTCGGAGAGCGTGAGGAACTTCTTCACAGCGTCCGCAATGCACCCCGGAGAATTGTTTTCCAGAAGGTAGCCGTTACGACCGTCATCGATGGTTTCCTTGCAGCCGACGGAATCCGTGGTGATGATCGGCTTCCCCATGGCCATGCTTTCCAGAAGGATCTTTGGGACCCCCTCGCGGTAAACCGACGGGAGCACCACGGCACTGGCGCCTTCTATGAAGGGACGGACATCCTCCGTCTCCCCCAGGTACATTACGTCCCCTGACTTTTCGAACGCCTCCAGTTCCTCCCGGGTGACGGCAGAGGGGTTGCCCTTGTCGATGGGACCCAGAAGGCAGAACGTGACCTCGGGGTGTTCTTTCCTGACCATGGCGGCCGCGGCGGCGAACTCCAGCACCCCCTTTTCCCTCAGCATCCTGCTGACGAGGATGAAACGCGGGGGTCCCGCCGGTTTGCCGCTGCAGGTGAAGTGGGACAGGTCCACCCCCGACCCCGGTGATCGCAGCGCCTTGCCTGCGCTCACCAGTCTTCCCGACACGAAGAGGTCCATATCGTCCTGATTTTGAAAGACGACGTTTTCGTTGCCCGCGCTCGATAGGCGGTACAGCCCCCTCACGATGCTGTTGAGTATTCCCTTCCTGCTGAAGGAATGCCCCAACCCGGTCGCCGTACTCACGGCCTTGACTCCCGCCAGTGCCGCGGCGAACCCGCCGTAGATGTTGGGTTTGATGGTGAAGGTGAACACCACGTCCGGCCTGGCGTCGCGGTACAGTCCGTAGAGTTCCAGCATGAGGCGCAAGTCCTTGACCGGATTCATCCCCTTGCGGTCCAGATGGCGAATCGGGAGGAACTGAAATCCCAGCGCCGCGATCTTTTCGGAGTAGCCGTCCTGCGGCGCCGCGACGACGACGTCGTATCCCCGCTCCCGCAAGGCGGTAAGAAGGCCTCTCCTGAAGTTGTAGAGATAGTACGAGGTATTCGATACGAACAGGAGTTTAACGGGCTGCATCTACCCTCCTCTTTGCTGCATCCCGGACGGTCCGCCGGAGTGTCTCTGCCAGTTCGTCCCCGACGGACTGAAGGGAGTACTTCGCTTCCACCGCCGCCCGGCCCGCATGCCCCATCTCGCGCCTCAGTTCCGATGAAAGCAACGCGCCGATGGCGGCGGTCCACTCGGCGTCGCTGTGCGCCAGCAACCCGCAACGGTTTTCGGTCAGGAGCTCTATGTTGACCCCGACAGGGGATGCAATCACCGGCTTGGCCAGGGCGAGGCACTGAATCAGCTTGTACCCGCACTTCCCCCTCTCGAAGGGGGTGTCGGGCAGGGGCATGATGCCCAGATCGAAGCTGCGCAGGGCGTCGACTTCGGTCGTCTCGCTCCAGGGGATGAACTCCGTCGGCACGTCGTCGAACGACGGAGCCCCCCCGACGGTGACCAGCCTGAGGGGCGTTGTGCGGGCGAGGTCCCTAAGCGCCGGGTGCACCAGGTCGAGGTACTTCGAGGTGAATGGCGTGCCAATCCAACCGATCCGGATCTCCTTCGAGCCGCGGGGAGCAGCGTCGAGGAGCGGGTACCTGTGCAGGTCCACCACGGTCGGAATCACGCTTATGTTGCGGGCTCCCGAGCGCTGCGCCTGCTCCGCCAGATAGGCATTGCCCGCGATCACGAGAGCTGCGTTGGCCATCACCGTGGGGATCTTGCCTCCCAGCGCCGCACGGACCGGGAAGAGCCTGTGCTGGTCGTAGACGTGCGCGATGGCGTCGTCGAGATCGACCGCATAGGGGATCCCCTGCGCGACCAGAATCCGCTCCAGCACGGGCGGCAGGAAGGGAAAGGCCTCCTTCTGGATCCAGACCAGGTCGTAGCGGCGCGTGGCAAGGGTTACCTTCAGGCGCTGCAGGTATGCCCGCAAAGCGAGGTAGAAGGCACGCGGCTTTCTCCCCGCATACATGGCGGCCAGGTACTCTTTGCCGAAAAGCGGCGACACCGTGACCTCGCACCCCGCCCGCTCGAGGTGCGGGAGGAACTGGTAGGTCCGCAGCCTGCTGCTGGCGCCGTTTCGGTCATATTTGGTCAAGGCGAGGATTTTCACCTGGACCTCGGCTGTACCAAACCGGCGAAGATCTCCTGAAATGCGGCCGCTTTTGAGGTCCACGAGTGCTCGCCACCGCATCCTTCGCCGCGCGTCAGCGTCATGGCGGTCCGGATGGCGTCCTTGACGGCCCCGACGTCATTTGCCGCGGCCGCGCAGGGGTACCGGCCGATGATCTCGGCGCAGGCATCCTCCCGGTGCGCGTGGTTCTTGAGATACAACAGCGGGGTACCGCTTCCCAGGTAATTGAACAATTTACCCGGCACCTGGATGGCGTTGCTGTTGCCGAACAGCAGGAGGGCTCCCGCATTTCTCAACGCGGACATGCACTCACTGTTGTGAAGCCAGCCGCCATCGACGAGGAGATCGGCAATCCCCTCCTGCCGCGCCTGTTCGAGCATCGGCGCGGGGATGCCGCCGTAAAAATGGAACTCCGCCCGGCCCCTTAGTTCATCCTGCATCTGGGCCACGGCGGCAAGAAACGACGAGCCGTCGCGGTGCGCGGTCAGGCGGCCCGTATGGACGAAGCGGAATGCGCCCGTGCCGGCAGCATCCCTCTCCGGGTAGTCTTCCGGTGCGAAGCCCATGGAAATGACCGACGTCTTACCGATGGTCACGGGATAGGTTTCGGCGTAGAGCTCGAGGGTGGGGCCGGTTGTGACGGTGAACCAGTCGCAGTTGTTCAGCACCGCACTCTCCATTCGCCTCTCCACCAGCAAGCGCCATCCGGTGCGCTGGTGCATGGGCTCGTAAACCCATGGGTCACCGCTGTCCACAACCCACGGCACGCCGAAGAGGCGCTTTGCCGCCAGCCCGACCAGGTGCGAGGTGTAAGGAGATGCCGAGCTCACGATGACGTCCGGGCGGTACCGCCTCGCCAGCCTGAGGAGTTGGCAAAGGGCGAAGGGAAACCATTCGATGTAGGTGTCGGGGCAGAGCAACCCTTTGAGCCCTTTGGTCGACGAGCCCGTGCCCCCGCCGGCCCTGCACGGTTTACGGTACATCATCTCGTGCATCGGCCCGTGGAAGGCCCGAATCACCCTGACCGAGGCGGGAACCTTCCTCAAAAGGTCCAGGTCCGTCTCGGGCTTGTGGTTACCGGAGGTAGCGGAGAGGACGGTCACCTCGTGCCCCATCTCCGAGAGCGCCTTGACGACGTTGGTCACCCGGACGGCATGCGACCCCCCGACTGGCGCGAACGCTTGGGCAATCATCAAAATTTTCATGCTTCGATCCTCGGGGCGGTGACGACTGGCCGCTGCCTCAAAACAGTGCCGAGCAGGGCGGCGACCGCAGCGCAGTACCAGAACTGGTAGGTGATGAAGATGTTTTCCCGGACGGAAAAGACCATCGCCGTGGTGCAAAACGCGGAGACGAGCACCCAGGCGGCACCGCGTTCCTTGCGGTTATATACCGTCGCTGTGGCGAAACCGATGATCCACGACAGCACCACCACGCCGGCCACCCCCCAGTCGCGATAAGGGTAGTAGAAAAAGGGGGCGGTATTCCCCTCCACGGGCACCTTCACGAACGGGATGCTCAGGTCCGGTGCCTTGTTGAAACCCAGCTTATTGGTGACTCTTAAGGGGATGTTCAGCACGTACTCGCCGTTGGTGTCCTGGGAGTTCTTGGTCAGTTCCTGGAAAATGGGGAGGTTGGAGGTCAGGTAGACGTAGGCCGAATTGAGTCCGACCCCCACCCCTCCGCTGGCCTTGTTGAGCCCGACCTGGGTCAGGGCGAAAAGCAGCACCATGGCGGCTGCGCCGCCGACCATGGACCGGACCATGCGCGGCGTCAACCCCTTCACGAAAACATGGACGAAGACACTGCTCACGATGGTCTGCAGGATGAGGGCGCGCCGGGGCGACACGAGATACAGAAATTCGATGAAGGTCAGCAGGGCCAGCATCCTGTCTCGCTGCTGCCGCCTCCCCATCAGGTATATGTTGAGCGGGATGGCAATGGCGGGCAGTACCGCGAGACGGCCGGAAATGCCGCCGAACTCCTTGAGATCCCCTGTGGTCTCCTCGAAATTCCACTTGAGGAAAAACCCGGCCACGGTCTTGCCGCTGCACAGATGCACGACCTGGTTCATGTAAAGCAGGTATCCCACCGTGCAGAGGGCGAACAGCACCCACGGCAGGCGCAGGGAGTCGACCCGCTCCGCGGCGGCCGCCTCGACGGCTGCCTTGGGAGCGAAGAACCAGCCACAAAGGACCATGGCAAGGGCAAGCGCGGTGGTGGTCAGGGTGCCGAGGGTGAGCGGGTCGTACCCGATGACCCCGAAGGCGCCGTCAAGGGAAAACAGGGCAAGGGTCCCCGCCCACGAGAGGGTGAAGACGGATATGGGAGCCCCCTCGCTGCTGCGCGCCCAGACCGCCGCCAGAAAGAACAGTATGAAAGCCGCTGCCATCAAGCCCATGTCCGGCTCCGCAGCGACGCCATGACCGCAACGAAATTGAGGGCCGCATAGACGCCGTACCCGGCGACCGTGCCCCACGCGGCACCTGCCATGCCATAGCTGGGCACCACCAGCACGTCGAAACCTATGTTGGTGACCGCGGCGATGAGCAAAAAGGCGACCATGACCCAGGTCCGGTTGGTGTACTCGTAGATCTTGTGCCAGAAGATGGAGGTCTGCCAAAGCCCCGCGCCGATTGCCACGATCCACATGATGCTTTGGGACCCCTGGAACTTCGCCCCCAGGAAAAGGCCGGAAGCGGTGTCGGCGAACAGGACGAGAGCGAGCACCACCGCCGAGCAGGCGGCAAAGGTCATCAAAGAGATGCGCAGGGATTGCTTCACCGCACCCTTGCGGTCTCCGGCGTTCCAGGCGGCCATCATTCTCGGGGAGGTCGCCATGGAAACGGGCAGGGTCAACATGGCAACCAGGCCGTAGGCGATGGAATACCCCGCCGAATAAAGCCCGACCACGGAGTCCCCTGCGAAGTAACGGAGCACATAGCGGTCACCCACGTTCAGCACCTGTGAGAGCAGGTACCAGAAGATGAAGGGGGTGCCGTAGTTGACCATCTGTCGCAGCACCCTGACGGTTTCTTCACGCGCGGACCAGTCCACGCTCCACTTGCGGAGGATGAAGACCAGCATCGCCGCCGAGGTGAACCACAGCCCCGCGGCACTCCCGCCGAGGAGCCCGCTGGCGGCCGCTCCGCACAATAAAAGGGCAATCACCCCTCCGGCAAGCTTCGCCGCGGCGGCAAAAACCAGCGCACAGCTCAGCACCGAGGCGACGGCGCCGGCCTGCAAGAGGGCTGAGGCGACGCCGAAGACGGCCTGCCCCGAGGTAAAGGCAGCGACAGCGGCGGTCCCTCCCCCCGCATCGAACAACATGGACACGGGAGCCACGACCGCACCCGCGCCGGCCACCACGGCGAGAAAGACGACTGCGGCCGCAACCACCGCCGACGCCTCCCGCTCCCCCGCCCCCGGGAGCATCCTCCCGATCGACTGCTTGACCCATTCGCTCGCGACCGAGGAAAGCACCAGCGCCGTCGAGAGCATGATGGCATAGCGACCGAACACCTCGGCGCTGGTGAGTCTCGTCAGGACCGTCGTTGTTACGAAGGTGATGAGTGATCCCAGCGCCGACGCCCCCCCGTAAAGCAGGACGGTCCTTACCTTGCGCACAGGGCCCTCTGGAGGAAATCACAAATCCTTGCGGCGGCGAAGCCGTCCCCGAACGGGTTCACCGCTGACGACATGGCGTCATATTTCTCCCTGTCGGCAAGAATCGCCACCGCATTGCTGTAGATCGCCTCGGGTTCGGTCCCGACCAGAATGCCGATCCCGGCCTCGACCACCTCCGGGCGCTCGGTCACGGTCCGCGTGATGAGGACGGGCTTGCTGAGCGCGGCGGCTTCCTCCTGGATACCGCCGGAGTCGGTGACGATCAGGGTCGCCTTCGCCATGAGGTAGACGAAGGGCTCGTATCCCAAGGGGGACATCAACAGCACCCGGTCCCGGCCGCTCAAGGTTTTGTTCACCGCATCTTTCACGCGCGGGTTGAGGTGCACCGGATATACGACCACCACGTCCTCGAGCTCGTCGGTGATGCGCGCGAGGGCCGTGCACATCCTTTCGATCCCCCCGTCGAGGTTCTCCCTGCGGTGTCCGGTCACGAGGATGATCCTCTTGTCCCAGTGCCGCATCCCCGCAGCGGACAACTCCGCCTCTATGCGCCGATCGTCCAGAAGTTTCCGGCTCACCTGTTGCACCGCATCGACTATGGTGTTGCCGGTAATAGCCACCGAAGCGGCTGTGACACCTTCCGCGGCGAGGTTGCCGGCGGCGGCGCTGGTCGGGGCGAAGTGCCAGTCGGCCACCACGCCGACGATTCTGCGGTTGACCTCCTCCGGGTACGGAGCCTGCTTGTCGAAACTGCGCAGCCCCGCTTCCACATGCCCCACCATGACCCCGTTGTAGTAGCCCACCAGGGAGGCGGCCATCGCCGTTGTCGTATCCCCGTGCACCAGCATGGCATCTGGACGTATTTCGCGCACCAGTGGCGCCAGCCGTTCCAGCACCGTGCAGGTGATATGTTCCAGGTCCTGCCCCGGCTTCATGACGTCCAGGTCCAGGTCCGGGGTGATGTCGAAGGCTGCCAGAGCCTGATGCAGCATCTCTTTGTGCTGGCTGGTTGCGACAACGACCGGTTTGAGCCCGGTACGCTGCTGCAGCTCCCTCACGACCGGAGCCATCTTGATCGCTTCCGGCCTCGTCCCGATCACCACCATCACGCGCTTTTCCATCCCTACCACCTCCTCAACGAGGCCGCGAGCTCGACGATCTCGTCCCTTTTCTCACCGGGAAGCCGTTGGAATCTCGCCTTCATGACGAACCAGAGAGAGGAGATGAAAAAGGTTGCGAAAAAGGCCGCCAGGGTGATGGATGCTCGCCGCGGACCGGTCTTTTTATCCGGCACGGTCGCTTTTTGAACCACCTGGATCTTGGCGAAATCCTTCGTTTCCGAGACCTGAGAGATCTCGAACTGCTTGGTCAACGCCTCGAAGACGGCCTCTTGCGTCTTGAATTCCCGCATGAGCCTGATGTACTCCTGCCCCACCTCGGGAGCGCCCCCGAAGTTCGGGATCGCCCCGCCCCCTTTGGAGTTCTGCCGGCTGTCGATCTGGGCCTGGAGTTTGCTCACCGCGGCCTTGGCTTCACGCACTTCAGGCTCGCTGTCGCGGAAGGTTTTGCGCGCCATGGCGAGCTTTACCTCCGCGTCGGTGAGCTGTGCCTTGAGCATGGCAAGTGTCTGGATGGAGGCTTCCATTTGGCTGTCGGGCTTGATGACGCCGTTTCTTTGCTGGAATGCCTTCAAAGCCTCCTCTGCTCCCTGCAGCTTCCTCCTGGTCTCCTCCAGGCGCCTTTGCATGAACGCCCTTTCTGAAGAGGCACCCGAACTGCTGACCGCCGCGGTCAGGCTGCTCAGTTCCTCGATGTAGGCGTTGGCGATGGCCGCGGCCCGCGCCGGGGAGCGGTCCTCGACGCTGACCGAGACCAGGCCGTCTTTCTTTCCCAGCTGAATGGAGACATGCTCCTCGAGAGCCCGGCGCGCATCCGCACGGGTGTCGGTCTCGTACACCTTGGCGAGCGCAAACCTGTCGATGATCCTGTCGCTGATGGTGTCACTTTGCAGGAACCCGACGCAGGTGTCACCAGAGGTGCCGTTGCCCAGGACGTCGCCTGCCAGCGAGGCCAAACCGCCCACCTGGGCCATCATCATCCCAAAGACACCCTGATCCTGCTGCGGCGGCAGGATTTTCGCCGTGGCCGTGTAGGTTTTGGGGATCACGAAGGTGAGGGCTGCGGTCAGCACAGCGACGGTGAAGGTGCTGACAACGATGCGCTTCTTGTGAGCGGAGAGGATCCTTATCGTGTTGATCATGCCGCGCCTCCTAAAGTCCTGCAGCGATGATCACGCCCGCAGTTATGGCGACCTGCGACAGGATCGTGGTGATGTCCTTGACGGTTCTCATCCATGCCGTTTTCTGGAGGTCCTGCGGGACGACGATCGTGTCCCCCGGCAGGACCGTTTCGTTCATGAACGAGCTGTACCACGGGTACTGGGTTCTGCTCACCACCGTCCCGTCGGCCCGCACCAGGTACATCTCGTCTTTTGCCGCATCCTGGTTGAAGCCGCCGGTCATGGCAAGGTAGTCGGAGACGCTCTTGCCGTTTTTGTAGACGGCGGAGATCGGGTTGTAGACCTGCCCCATGATGCTTACCGCCGACGGCACCGGCTTGACCTCGATGACGTCGCCGCCGGCGAGCTCGAGGTCGTCCGCGCTGCCGGGCTGTGCCAGCATCTCCTTCTCGGAAAGGACCACGCGCCCCTCCGCCCTGGCCCCCTTGAGGCGGTCCAGCCCGGCAGTGACCCCTGCCAGCGACGCCTTCATCGCCTCCAATTCCTCCTTGGAGGACGCGGCGGCAGCCAGATCGGCCTGCTGTTTGGCGACTTGGTCTTCGGTCCTCCTGATCACCTCCTGCATGCGCAGCTGCTGCTCCTCCTGCACCGCTTTCCGGGTGAATTTGACGGCCGGGAGGTAGGCCTTTTTGGTGAACCCGCCTGCCCTGCTGATGACCGATGAAACCGTTTCCCCGCGCGAGATCGGGTAGACACCGGGGAAGGTGAACTCCCCTTTCAGCTCGACGTATCGCTCGGTCTCTTCCGCCCAGTTGGGAATCCGCCGGATGGTGACCTCGTCGTAGGGCTCAAGCTTCATCTTGGCGCCGGTGCCGGTCATGTCGGCTATGATGATGCGGGTCGAGACTTCGGTGCCGGTAATGACGGTGCGGGCGACCTCGACATTCTTGACGAAAGCCGACTTCTTCATGTAGCCGGCGAGCTGGATCAGGTCGCCCAGCGACATCCCGTCGTAGAGACGGTATTCACCCGGCGTTTGGACGTCCCCACGGATGCGGACCTTCGGCATCTCTTCCTTCTCCCATTTGGAGAAGATTTTGATGGTGTCGCTGTCGCGCAGCTCGATGTCCTCGGCCGCGTCTCCGGCGAACGCCTTGGCGATCGAGAATATGATCTTCTCGGGAGTGAGCCCGGGTGCCGAGTAGCGGGTGAGCTCCGCGACCGGGCTGCTTTCCGGGAGGATGTCGGCGGCGGTGATGACGCTGCTCACCCGCATTCCTTGACGGAACTCACGGTCCTCGGTCTTCAGGACGTGACCTTCGACCCGCACGGTGTTGCGCAGAGCCGAGCCCACTCGGCCGACGGTGATGATGTCCATGTCACGGATCGGGCTTGCCAGAGAATTGGCTGCGTCGAGGTTGACGGTCTTGGTCTCGCTCCCCTTGTGCGCCTCGACCCTGACCACCTGGATATCCCCTTTGCGCGCCGTCGGGGTAAGGCCGCCGGCCAGGCTCAAGGCGTCGTTGAGCGTCTGCTCTCCCTTCAACTCGTAAATGCCGGGGCGCTTCACTTCCCCCCCCACCGCAATGGTAGGACCTATGATCCCCACGAAGATCGTGTCGCCGGATTGCAGGCGGACGTCGTTGGCCTTGTTGCCATGGTTGAAGAAGTCGTACAGGTCGATGCTCGCCACGATTTTCCCGAGCCGCTGAACTTCGACGGCGCGCAGGGTTCCGTTTTTGCTCGGCCCCCCGGCAGCTTCCAAGGCGTTGATCACGGTCGACAGGGCAGGAATGTCGTATCCCCCGGGGTTGGCGACCTCACCCACGACGTACACCTTCACGGTGTGAAGCTGCCCGATATCGACGCTGCAATGGGCATTGGTAAAGGAACGCGACAGCGCCTTCTCGATTTTTTCCTGCAGCCTTGAGAATTGGACTCCGGCCACGGTGATGACACCGACCCGCGGCAGCGATATTTCCCCTCTGCGGCCCACCTCCAGGAGCAGGGTCCCATCAGCGGGAGTTCCCCACACGGTCAGCGCAATCCTGTCGCCGGCGGACACCACGTAATCGGAGGCCACAGGGGCGTCGGCCTGGGGCTTGAACTGGCCGTTGAAAAAACCGTAACCGAACTGCACGAGCGGCGGCTTTGCATCTCCCTCTGCCGTAACCTGGTATGGGAGCACGTTTGCCTTGTTGAGCCGCAATTCCAGGCGCGACTGCGGCTGGGGCTGGGGCTGCGACTGGGGCTGGGGCTGCGACTGAGGCTGGGGCTGGGATTGGAGAACGCCGAGGGCCGACTGCGACGACACGCTTGCGTCCTGCTTGTTCGCATCGCTCGTCTCCAACTTGCCCGTCAACGGTCCCGGCTGTTTCACGGCACCGTCCGCGTTGGATTGACGGGTGTAGCCCTGCGGGATGTCAGCGTCCCTCTTAACATTGTTAAGAGCAGGCGCCGTACCAGGCACCACGACCTGCATCGGGCTGGAGCTTGTTTTCTGGGGTTCCAGGTAAGAGGATTTCTGTTGCTCGCCTTCGGTCTGCATCGATGTCAGTGAAGTTACCGCGGCTTGAGCCGTGGTGGCGACAATAACGAGAATAGTGCACAGAAGTACTGCAATTTTTTTCATGCTTGCTCCGAACCGATTTGCTCATAAAAAAATGACCGATATAGCGCCGATACGTTCAGCGTGCTCTGTTTTCGGCCACAGTGTAAATTACTGGCTGTTTTGAGCCATGACCTGCATCGCCTGGTCGTTCTTCTCCAGGAAGCTTTTGGTGCCGTAAATCACCACCACCGACTTTGACACAGGTTCCAGTTCAACCCGTATTTCGCAGTCACCCTTCTGGAACAAGGCATTTCCCACGTCTCCCGAAGGGTCTATGTTGTCCTGCACCAGTTTAAACTGATGCAGCGAAGACATGAGGGTAGCCTTGGGGATGCTCTCCATAACGAGCACCACACCGGTCAGGACATCGTACCTGTCGAAGGACAGCGCCACGTCCTGCACGCCGTCGATACCGAACACACCCGGCTCGACCTGGAGATTGACGCCGCCTGTGACCGTGTTGGGAACGGCTTGAAAAACCGTAGCGGAGGGATATTTCTGGGTGAAGCCTCTCCGGGTGGCATAACCAACCTCGAGGCCGAGTGGGGTCGGGTTTTGCGGCGAGTTGCGGATGATCAACGGCACTGCTTTGACCGAAGGTGCCATTGTTGCCAACCGGCTTTCAACACTCTCTGCTTTCAGACAGCTCAGAACTGCCATACTCATAAGACAAAGAGCAAGCAAGTCGAATGCGCGCTTTCTCACACAAGCCTCCATTCAATTAAAAACGACGGCTATCCGTCCCTGCGGAATAACCGGCGACATCACAACGTCCAGCCACCGGCATCCCCAAACCGGGGACGCATCGGCAGACAGACGGAACCGCCTCAGCTTCGGTCAAATGACCAAACGCAAAACATCGAGCCCGCCATGCTTTACGAAAGCGTGTTTGGGCTACTTTTTAAACCATGAACTTGTAAGGTTGATTTTGAAGCGAAAGTACTCTGAGAATTCCGGGGTTCTTCATCTGTTCGATACAGACACAGTCATGAAGAGTGAGACGGGATGGTCACAAGACATCGCGGATCTCTTCTACCTCAGGACATCAAAAAGCGCTTCAATGCACACGGGCCATGTATTGTCCTGCAACATGTCCGTTTTTATAACATTGCAACCTTTCTATACACCAAAATTACTCATTAGTATACCCATTTAGTGTCACAAAGAGGCCACGCCGGAAAACCGTGGTCGATAATTACCAAACGGAATGCAGAAACTGCCGCACTCCGAACATGCCGGATACCGCCCCCCCCGATCAGGATTTCCACTTGCACACTGTTGAGGGATGGTAGTAGGCTCAATACTCCTTGAGGACGAATCCCTAATTTATTTCATTTCGGTACGCCATGACTTTCGCCATCCCAAACATCCGGCGTTTGCTGCCGGTCCTTCTGCTGGTGCTGGGCACCCTCATGCCCTGCTCCGGCTGGGCGGCGGCTGCGGGGACCATCGTCGTCGGCGGTGACCACAACTACCCCCCGTACGAGTTCATCGACAAGGACGGCCACCCCGCCGGGTTCAACGTCGACCTCACCCGCGCCATCGCCGAAGTGATGGGGATGACGGTGGAGATCCGCCTGGGGCGCTGGGAAGAGATACGGAAGGCGCTGCAAAGGGGCGAGGTGGACATCGTCCAGGGGATGGTCCAGGCGGAAGTACGAGCCAGGGATTACGACTTCTCGCCGCCGCACTCGATCATCAACCAGTCGGTTTTCGCCCGCCGCGGCAGCAAGCCGGTCCGGGACCTCACCGACCTGAAGGGGAAAGAGGTGCTCGTGCAAAACGGCGGCATGATGCACGACTACCTGCTGGAAAAAAACGTGGGCGCCGCCATCTCCCCGGTCGACACCCACATCGACGCGCTGCGCCAGTTGGCCGCCGGCAAGCACGACTACGCCCTGGTCGGCAACCTCCCCGGACTCTACTTAAGCCGCGAGTTCGGCCTCTCCAACATCGTCCCGGTGGGCCGTCTCTTCGCCGGTCAGCCGTACTGCTACGCCGTCAAAAAGGGTAACGACCAGATCCTCTCCCAGTTCAGCGAAGGGCTCGCCATCCTGAAAAACACCGGGCGCTACCAGAAGATCCATGATAAGTGGCTGGGCGCGCTGGAGCCTCCCACCGTCTCCTGGCGCAAGATCCTCACCTACGCGGCCATCACGGCACTGCCGCTATTGCTCTTGCTGAGCGCCATCGGTTACATCAACCGCAGGCTCACCAAGGAGGTCGCCCTGCGCACCCAGGAGATGCAGTTGCAGCAGCAGCAACTGATCCAGGCGGACAAGATGGCCTCGCTCGGCATCCTGGTTTCGGGCATCGCCCACGAGATCAACAACCCCACCGGGCTCTTGCTCTACAACCTGCCGGTATTGAAGAAGATCTTCCGCTCGACCGAAGAGCATCTGGAACAGAGATTCCAAAAGGAAGGGGATTTCATGATCGGGGGACTGCGCTACTCCCAGTTTCGCGAGGACATCCCGCTGCTCATCGACGAGATGCACGACGGCGCCACCCGGATCAAGCGCATCGTCGAGGACCTCAAGGACTTCGCCCGCAAGGACACCTCGCAGATGGACCAGTCGGTGCTTTTGAACGACGTGGTCCGGGCCGCGCTCAGGCTGGTGGAGAATTCCATCCGCAAGACCACCGGCAACGTGGTCGCCGACCTCGCCGAAGGCCTTCCCGCCATCCGGGGCAACGCGCAGCGGATCGAGCAGGTGGTGGTGAACCTCATACTCAACGCCTGCCAGGCGCTTGCCGACCCGGGCAAGGGTATCTACCTCAGCACCGGCTACGATGCCGACCGCAACGAGGTGTTCCTGCTGGTCCGGGACGAGGGGGTCGGCATCGCCGGCGAGGATCTGCCGCGTATCGCCGATCCCTTCTTCACCACCAAGCGCGAGGTAGGCGGCACCGGGCTCGGCCTGTCGGTGTCGGCCTCCATCATCAAGGAACACGAAGGGACCATGGTTTTCGAGTCGCAACCGGGCGAGGGAACCACGGTGCGGGTGGCATTGCCCGCCCTGCAAGGAGCATGACCATGATCGACTCACTGACGCCGGCCTTCGAGATCCTTCTCGTCGATGATGAGGAGGCGTGGCTGCGCAGCATCAGCATGACCCTCGCCATGTCGGGAGGCATCAACAACGTGGTGCGCTGCTCGGACAGCGGGAAGGTCCTGGAACTGCTCCGCTCCCGCCCCATCGGCCTGGTCCTTTTGGACCTGAACATGCCCGGCCTCTCCGGCCAGGACCTCCTCCCCGCGATCATAGAGGAACACCCTGAGGTCCCGGTCATCGTGCTGAGCGGGCTGAACCAGGTTTCGGTAGCCGTGGAATGCATGCAGAAGGGGGCCTTCGACTTCTTCGTGAAGACCGTGGAGGAGGAGCGCCTGATCCAGGGGATCCACCGCGCCATCAGGCTGATCGACCTGCAGCGGGAAAACCTCGAAATGAAATCCCGCATCCTCAGCGATCGCCTGGAGCACGCCGAGGCCTTCGCCGACATCCTCACGGCGGACCGGGCCATGCTCTCCATCTTCCGTTACATCGAGGCGGTGGCGGGCAGCAGCCAGCCCATCCTCATCACCGGCGAAAGCGGGGTCGGCAAGGAGCTGGTGGCGCGCGCGGTCCACAAGGTGAGCCGCCGCCCCGGGCAGCTGGTCTCGGTGAACGTGGCGGGGCTGGACGACCAGATCTTCAGCGACACGCTCTTTGGCCACACCAGGGGCGCCTTCACCGGGGCCGAGCTTCCGCGCAGCGGGATGATCGAGAGGGCCGCGGACGGGACGCTGTTCCTCGACGAGATCGGGGACCTGGCCATCACCTCGCAGGTGAAACTTTTGCGCCTGTTGCAGGAGGGTGAGTACTTCTCCCTCGGCAGCGACGTACCGAAACGGATGAACGCGCGGGTGGTCGTCGCCACCCACCACGACCTGGCCGCCAAGCAGGCGGCAGGTGAGTTCCGCAAGGATTTTTACTACCGCCTGTGCGGTCACCACATCCACATCCCGGCGCTGCGCGAGCGTCCCGACGACATCCCGCTGCTCTTCGACCACTTCCTGGAGGAAGCGGCCCGGGAACTGAAAAAGAAGAAACCGACCGTCCCGAAGGAGCTGCCGGTTCTCTTGACCAACTATTCCTTCCCGGGTAACGTGCGGGAACTGCGGGCGCTGGTGTACGACGCCATGAGCCGCCACGAGGCGCACATGCTCTCCCTGGAAACCTTCAAGCGGGTCCTGGGCCAGGACCAGGGGCGGCCGGTGCGGCTCAACGGGCAGGTGCAGCGCAGCGTTTTCGTAGCGAGCGAGCCGCTCCCCGCGCTGCACGAGGTGAGCGATCTGCTGGTCGCCGAGGCGATGCGCCGGGCAGAGGGGAACCAGTCCATCGCCTGCCGCCTGATCGGGGTCTCCCAGCCCGCGCTGAGCAAACGCCTCAAAAAGACAGGGGATTCCTGACCGTAATCACCATCACCCAACGCAGTTTTACCCTCTCGCGCCGTCTGTGCGGCCGGGAGGGCCTCCCCTCTCCTGCCGCCCCAGCAAACCCCTATAACCTGCACCCTTCCTATAACCGCTCGCAAACAGCACCTAACCCGCGGTAACTGCTATGGAAAACAGCGGCGGAAACGGTTTTGCCGCCGACAGGTTATACCCCCCTGCGCCGCCTCCGCGCTGTCCCCCCCCCGCAAAGACCATATGAATACAGTCACTTGTCGTTTCGCTGCCGTATTGGCAGTCCTCTTGCTATCACGGGGGTACGGCAGGATGTAGAAAACTATTTTATGGGAAGCTGTGACATTGGGGACAACGATGCAATTCAACCTGAAGGAGAGTGTGGCATGAAAAAGAACAAACTGACCCTCTACATCCTGGTGGCGATGATTCTGGGAATCGTCGTCGGCTACTTCTGTAACATTAACGCGCCCGACGCCAAGGCCGCCAAAGTCATTGCCGGGTATTTCGACATCATCTCGTCCGTCTTTCTGCGCCTGATCAAGATGATCATCGCCCCCCTGGTCTTCGGGACCATCGTTTCCGGTATCGCCGGCAACGGCGACTCCAAAGCGATAGGCCGTATCGGCATCCGCGCCATGGCCTGGTTCCTCTGTGCGTCGATCATTTCCCTGGTACTGGGCATGGTGTTCGTCAACCTGTTCCAGCCCGGCGTCGGCACCGCTCTCCCGGCCCCGGTAACCGGCGCGACCACCAACCTGAACGTCGCCGCCCTCAACTTCAAAGATTTCGTCACCAACATCTTCCCGACCAGCTTCCTCGACGCCATGGCGAAGAACTCGATCCTGCAGATCCTGATCTTCTCCGTTTTCTTCGGGTTCGCCATCGCCTCCTTCAAGGACGACACCACCAAGACCGTGGTCTCCTTCGTGAAGGAGCTGGTGCACATCATGCTCAAGGTCACCGACTACGTCATGCGTCTCGCCCCGGTGGGCGTCTTCGCCGCGATGGCTTCCTGCATCACCGTCCAGGGGCTTGGTGTACTGACCACCTACGGCAAGTTCATCGGAAGCTTCTACGTCGGTCTGGTCGTGCTCTGGATCGTCCTGATCGGTGCCGGCTACCTGTTCCTGCGTAACTCCACCTGGACCCTGCTCAAGATGATCCGCGAGCCGATGCTGATCGCCTTCTCCACCGCAAGCAGCGAGGCCGCCTATCCCCAGACCCTGGAGTCCCTGGAGCGTTTCGGCGTGAAGGAAAAGGTTTCCGGCTTCGTGCTGCCGCTTGGCTACTCCTTCAACCTGGACGGCTCCATGATGTACCAGGCCTTTGCCGTCATCTTCATCGCCCAGGTCTACAACATCGAGCTTTCCATCTCCAAGCAGATCGCCCTGCTCCTGGTGATGATGCTGACCAGCAAGGGTATGGCCGGCGTGGCCCGTGCCTCGCTGGTGGTCGTTGCGGCGACCCTCCCCATGTTCAACCTCCCCGAGGCGGGTCTTTTGCTCATCATGGGCATCGACCAGTTCCTCGACATGGGTCGTACCGCGACCAACGTGATCGGTAACTCCATCGCCACCGCCGTCGTCGCCAAGTGGGAAGGGGATCTCGGGGCCGAGCCGGAAACGGAAGAGGACGCAGAGATGGTCCTCGCCGCCGTGCCGGTGCAGGATTAGTCACGAACTGAACAGAGGATTCGGAATAATAGAAGGACTCGGCGCCCGTACGGGCGCCGTTTTTTTTCACACTGGTGCGGCTCACGCCGGCGCATGGGCCGACACTGACCGTCAGCAGCCTTTTTTGACGCCCTCGACTATCTGGAAAAAGTTCCGCGTCAGTACCGGGTGCAGTTCGGTTCCCGACATGTCGAGCATCATGGTCGTGATCTGGTCAAGCTCGAGAGGTTCGCGGTAGGACCTGCGGGTCCTTGTCGCATCGAAAAAATCGGACACCATGGTGAGGTGGCTGCTGAGGTTGAGCCGCCAAGATGCGGAGAGATCGGGGTAGCCAGTGAGGTTGAACTTCGCGTGGTGCTCGTAAGCAGCGATGACAGCCATGCGCGGTACCCCCGGGATGTCCATCAGGTAACGCGCTCCGCTGACCGGGTGCTTCTTGATCAGTTCGAACTCCTCGTCGGTCAGCCTCCCCTTCTTGTTGAGGATCTCCTCAGGGACAAATAACTTCCCGATATCGTGCAGCATGGCGGCTACGCCAATATCCTTCAGCTGCTGTCCCTCGATGCCGAGCGCCATCGCCTGTGCGATGTTGAGGATGCAGACGTTGGCGGAATGGGTGAACGTGTACTCGTCGTTGTCCCTCAGCGCCGCAAGAACGAGCAACGAGATACCCTCCTGGCGGAACAGTTCGACAAATCCCGTCACGACCTCTGCGATCCCCGTTATCTTGAGTTGCTGACGTCGCTGCACCGCCCGGTACATCTCGGTGAAACGATCCAATTCCTGATCGCGTAGCTCCTTGAGCACCTCCGTGACAGCCCGCTCCCCCACCTCGCTTCCGGCAGGGTGCCCGACCACGGGGAGCTTGACACAGCCAAAGCGCAGATGATCACTCGATGCGGCCTCTCCCCCCTGCCCCGCCGCGGCGCTCAGCAGATAGACGAGACCGGCCACCTCCTCGCGGGTGATCCCCGGCAGGAACTTGAGGTGTTCGATGCCGCGAGCCTTGAGCATGGTGGCGAACCGGTTCAAGAACAGGCTGTGCTCCTGAGGGGTGCCGTTGATGATGAGCTCGTTTTCCACCACGATTACCGAGAGCTCCCCGCAGGCCTCGAGCATCGCGCTCAGTTCCTCGAACAACTGGTTCCCCAGCCTCACGACCTGCAGGTGCCCGCTGTCGTAAAGCGCGGCGTTGGCGCTCGCCGACTGCAGGAGCCGGATGATATTGGTAGCGCCTTTCATGGTGCACCGCCCTGGCTGCCGCGCAGTATCAACGCCGCCTGTCGCCCAACCGCACTCTTCTTCGAGGCCAGTTTTTTAAGAAGCGGACGCGACGCTTCGGCAGGATAGCGGCGCAGCGTGAGCACCGCGTCGAGTTTCAGCTTGGACAGTTGGGTCGGACGCAAGAAGCTGACGGAGGCAAGGAGCTTTTCCAGCAAGGGAAGGGACGCGGGATTTCCGATCTCCCCGAGCGCCTGCACCACAAGGCTCTTCACCTGCAGATCCCTGGCGGAGCTCCCACCTTTTACAAGCATCGCGTGCAGCGCCGCAAGAACCTTGGCCGATCCCGCAATGCCGGCGACCTCCAAAGCGGCTAATTGCGTCTGCCGGTTCTGACTCTCCAGATCCTGAACCAGTTTGAATTCCGCTCCGGCGTCCCCGAATTCGAGCAAAGCCCTGAAAGCCTCTTGCGAGACCCGCCTGTCCCGATGGCGGGCCAAAACACGCAGACGCTCCACGGTTTCGGAAAGGCCAAGGCGCCGGATCAGCATGATGAGGTTGCGCAGGAAGTACCAACGCCGGTCAGAAAGCCGCCTGATGATGGCCGGGGTTGCCGGGTCACCGATTTCGACCAAACGGTCCATCATGAACCGGCGCAGCGACATGCTCTCGCTTTCACCCAACCGGTCCAGCAGCTCTTCCGTGAAAGGGGCGCCGACAGTAGCGATCACCTCGGCTATGTCGTCGTACCTCGGCTTGCCCCAAGTATCCAGACCGTCCAGTACCTCGTCGATAAATTCTTCGCAGGCGAACAACGCCATCACTTCATCTTGCACCCGCGGGGGTACACCTCCCCCGGCCACCTCGCGCAGGATTTTTAGGAATTCGCGGTAGTCGCCGGTACGCAGGAAATAGATCCCGATATCGTAGAGGTTGCGGGCGTAGCCGGCCAGTTCCTCCCCTTCGCTGTCCAATGATTTCAGGAAACGCAGCAGGATGTCGCCGGTCCTCTTTTCCATCCAGGCCTGGTCAATGGTTTCCAGCAGGTCCTGTACTTCTTCGCTGCCAATGACGCAAACCCGGTCCGGCTCCATCATCCTGTCGAGCTTTTGCTGGTAACTTGCGGGGATGTACTCTTCGCTTGAATGCTCCTTGAGGATGCTTCGAATCCTTGCCGGCAAGTCGCGTTCCTGCGAGAAGTCCTGACGGGGGGCTCCGGCGTCGCAGGGCGCGTTGTTCGGCTGCCGCAGCAACTGCAGGAGAAACGGCGGGATACTCTCCTGTTGCGCGCCGATTTCCTCGAGTGTTTCGAGCAAAACCTCGCCGGGTAACTGCCGGACAATCGACTCCAGATCCGCGGTGGGGATGGCTTGGGATGTCCAGGCCGCCTCCAGGAACTGCCGCCGCATGGCAGGGCTTAGCTTGCAGAGGAACCGGGCGAACCTGCGGGTGGTCTGCTCCCTGACTTCGGTGGGGGCAGCCCCCTCCCGGGTAAAGGTCTCCAGTATGACGGGGACGAAATCCTTAAGCGCGTCGAGGCCGTCCTGTCCGAGGTGCCGGTTCAGCGCCTCGGCCAGGAATTCCGGGTCAGCCAGCTCCCCGTCGGGCATGCCGCCGGCGAACAGACCGTTTTTGAGGGCCAGCGCAAACCGCTCCCAGAGATCGCGCCCGCCGTCCGTCTCCCTCCGGCGGATGAGTTCCTCTTCGCTCGCGCCGATGAGATCGTAGCGTATTTCCCTGATGTCAATGGAGGTGATGCCGGACTTTTCCCATACCGCCCGAATCCCTCCGGCGCCGAAAATCTTCTCACGCTTGCTGCCAAGGATGATGGTGAAGTGGCGCAACTCCCCCATGGTAAGCCCCTGGGTGAGAACCAGGGCCCCGATGCCACGTTCGTGCAGCACACGTGCGAAATCCCGTATCACGGGATTGGATTTCTCAACCGGCTGGTCCCCCAGCAATAGAGTCGAACCGGCCACCCCCAACGCCACCTCGTCCCGCTCGGCCAGGAAAGCTGAGTAGCTGTTCAGCGCGCGGGCAAGCGACGTATCGATTACCTGGTGCCCCCGCGGGTAAGCGCCCATATTGCGCCGCAAGACGTTCAACTCGCGGATCAGTTTGACCAGCGGCGGCGATGAAGCCGTGCCCGACACTCTATCTATGATGCTTTGATTACTCATATCCCACGCTTCAAGTCTGCACCGCCAGAACAAAAGGCAACAGTCCCACCCAGATCTGCTTGTGGCAAAAATGCAATATACCGAATATCTCAGTGCAATAAAAGAATAATTAATCTCCTCTGCCAAGCCCGTAGTGCCCCAAAAGGGATTTAACAAAAAGGCGCCCGATAAAAACCGGGCGCCTTTGGTCGGATAAAACCTATTTCACCGGGAATAGCGTCCTTTGCCCCTGCGGCGTGTTCATTATCGTCACCAGTTCGTTGCGCAACTGGTTGATCCTCTCCATGAGCGCCGCGGTATTGGCATTGCTGTTGTTCTTGATGGACGCGGCGTTGTTGTCATCGTTGCGTTTTATGTCGGCGTGCTGCGTATAGAGGGTGGCAAAGCCGTCATCGATGCTGCCGGCGGTCTTTTGCAGGCAGGTGAGCGTCGACGACTGCAGCGCGCTTTCTTCAGTCTTCAGGATTTCGTCCACCGTTGTGTAGGCGATTTCCAAGACGGACGCGGCGGTCTCGAAGACAAGACAGACCACGCTGCCGTTACCGCCAAAACCAAGCGCAACGGCAATCTGCTTACAGCCGGTCCCTGCCATGCCGGCCACTCCCCGGGCCGTAACGGAGACCTGCCTCAGTATGCCGGCCGCGAGGTCCAACCCCGGTGTCGTGACAGGCGTTTCGCAACCGGACGGCACGGCTTGTGCGGACAGGGAAACCAGTGCCTGCGGCGCAGCGTTATTCAGCTCTTCCAGGTCCCCGTTCACCTTGTGAAGCTCGCCCTCCAGAGCATCGTAGGCCTGGCCTATCGGCGCAGCTTCCGCTTCCATCTCAGACCGCTCCGAGTCGGTCAACGCCTCGTCGGGGCTGCATATCTGGTCACACTCGAGGCCGTCCTGTCCCTTTCCCTTGTTTTTCTTGAGCGGATTGCAGGCCTGCTTGTTCTTGTTGTCGTCCAGGTCGATGGCCGCGCACTTCGCGTTCGGGTTGCCCTGGTCATAGTCGCAGATACCGTCGCCGTTGCCATCGTCCTGGGCCGTCAGCGGCACGTGGTAGCAGGCGTTCTTGTTGGACTTCGCCTCGCTCTTCGCCAGTTTCTTGAAGTCGTTCGCGCCGTTTTTGTGCTTGGAGCGATCCGTCTTCATTTTTACGCCCGTCATCTGCCCGCGCTGCCCGGCCGTGAGCTTGTCGCCCAGCAAGGTACCCTCCTTGAAGAGGCCGGTCATGAACTCGATCTGGTTGGCAACGCCGTCGTGCTTGCACTTGAGCTTGTCATAGGCGTCGCCCTGGTCGCACGATGCCGTGGCAGGCGGGGTAGCCCATGCTGCAGTATGGAGATTCATGACCAAGGCGGAGACGACGATGGCGCCAAACAACAAAGGGGTAGCCAAACCGTGCAGGTTCATACCTATTCTCCTTTTTGGGACTGCGAAGTGTGGAGTGTCCGGTTCTGGAGCAGACGGTGTCGGTAGAGGAAGGACAAAAAAAATGCCGGGCGCTGGACGCCCCCTGCAAAGGAGGCTCCGGCAGCCCGGCCGACTTGTTGGAAGTAAACCTCGAGGAAGTCCCGTGGTTCCCCGTGCCCCGGTCACCCGAGGTTCGGCTTTATCTTGTGCAATGCTATAGCTGAAATCCGGAAAGTCAAAGTACGAAAGGTCCTACAGACAACCAACAGCCGCCAGAGACAGTACCCTCTGGCGGCGTTTGAGAAAATTTCGTCTAAGTCAAACATCACCTTCGGAACAGTATCATTATGACTTCCGAACCACATGTAATCGCGATGCGTGCAGCAGGCTGGAGTAATAGCATCAGGGGGGGCTTGAACAAACACATCGTTACTGCCGGCCTTTTTCGGCAATGCCCTCTATGGCCTTTCTCAGGGTGGACAGGTTGAAAGGCTTCTCCACGAATCCGGCTAATCCCGTGCCGGCGAATTTCGGGGCCACTTCGCACGCGCTGTAGCCGCTTGCCATGAGCACGAGCACCTTCGGGTCCAACTGACGCAGTTCACGGAAGCATTGTTCCCCGTCCATCTGCGGCATGGTGAGGTCGAGGATTACCAATACGAGGTCCGGTGTGTTTTTGAAGACCTCTATAGCCTCACGCCCATTTTCTGCGGTGATCGGCGTGAAGCCGAGGGCCTGCAGCATCTGGCAGCCGATATTGCGCACTTCCTCCTCGTCGTCCACCAGGAGAACCTTTCCTTCGCTTTTGCGCCACCTGGTCTCGCAAGCGGGAGATGCTGCCGCCTTAAGAGCCTTCTCGCTGGCGGGGAGGAGCACCCTGAACGTGGTTCCCTGCCTGGGCACACTGTCAATCTTGATGGTACCCCTGTGCCCCCTCACTATCCCCAGTACAGCAGCCATTCCCAAACCCCTTCCCGTGAATTTGGTAGTGAAGAAGGGGTCGAAAATCTTTGCAGCAATCTCCGGTGACATGCCGCACCCTGTGTCAGTGACCTCCACAAAGACATAGAGCCCTTCCGGGATAGCGTCTGTGAGCCAGGTTCCCTGGAGGTAGTTCTCGTCGCACTGGACACTCCCGGTTCCGATGTCGATCACACCTTCCTGCTCGCAGAGGGCCTCGGAGGCATTGATGACCAGGTTCATGACGATCTGGCGGATCTGTGTGGCGTCGGCGTCAATAAGAGGCAGCGGCCGGGTGAGGTTGTAGTTCACCACCGCCTTCTTGGAAACCGATACCTCCAGCATATGTTTCATCTCTTCTACCAGGCGGTTGAGGTCGGTAAGTTCGACTATGAACCTTCCTTTACCGGAGTAGGCGAGCATCTGCTTGGCAAGGTCGGCGGCTCGTGCTGCCGACTTTTCGATCCGCTGCAGGTTCTCCTTCACCGGGGATTCCGGTTCGAGTCGTGCGAGGGCCAGGTCGGCATTGCCGATGATGCTGGTGAGGATGTTGTTGAAATCGTGGGCGATGCCTCCCGCCAGCACGCCGAGACTTTCCAGTTTCTGCGTGTGGAGCAACTGCTGCTCCAGGCGGCTTCGTTCCTCCTCGGCCTCCTTGCGTTCCGTTATGTCATGGGCCGAGCCGAAGAAACATTCGAGGGCACCTTGATCGTCAAAACATGCGGTGGTCGAATCGCGCAGCCAGCAATACCCTCCATCGGCCCGCCTGAGACGGTACTCGAGGTCCAGGTTGACGGTTGCGGCGGTGCGGTTCAGAAAGGCCTGGTCCAGGGTGGCGAAGATGCGCACCCTGTCTTCGGGATGGAAGTACTCCTTGAGCGTTTCAAGGCTGTTCTTCTGGAAGTCCGTGACGGGATGGCCGGTCATCTGCTCAAAGGCGGGGCTTAAATAGTCGTACCGGCCTTCGGCAACGTTGAGACGGTAAAGGACGTGATGGCGGCTGTTCAGTGCCTGGGTGAAACACTTGTTCGTGTAGTCGAGTTCGGCCAGTTGCTGCCGGCGCTTGGTGATGTCGCGGGTCAGCGCGAGCGCGACGTGCGTCCCCCCCAGATTGAAGACGGAGGTCCTGATCTCGACCGGAAATGTCGATCCATCCTTGCGCTGGTGCACCGACTCGAAGATAACCGGCGGCTGATCGATCAGCGAGGCGAACTGGGTAGCGAAAGCCTCTCTGCTTAGGAGCGGATCGATGTCCGTGATGTTCATTTTGAGGAGCTCTTCCCTGGTAAAGCCCAGACCGTTGCTGGTGGCGCTGTTCAGATCCAGGATCTCCCCTTGCGATCCCAGCAACTCGAAACCGTCACCGGCCTGCTCTACCAAGCTACGGAAGCGCCTCTCGCTTTCGGCGAGCGACCGGGAAGTTTCCCTGATGTGGCGCATCTGGCGCAGCATGACAATCAGGAGGGCAACCAGTGCAACAATGGCGACTGACGCCCCGACGTGGTACGGGTCGCCGCCCGGCAGGGTGTGCCCCCCTGCCCCCTCTCCAATCGGTGCGGCAGTAACGCACACCGGTGACAGCAGGACAAGGAACAATAGCGTCCTCGGGAAAAGAGAGCTGAGTTTCGACGAAATGTGGTCCATGCTTCCTGCCGTAATGGTATGAATCCCGAGGTCACAGCCCTAATGGTCGTTGCGGCACATTCTGGCTATGTGTTCACAGTCATAGAGTGCAATATATCAGAAATTGGTAAGAGGAATGTGCTCCACACACTGGAGCTTCGCTTCGAAAAAAGAAGCAACAACTACGAAAATGACTCGAAGAGTGATTTTGCCGAAACTTACATCATCGGCACATGCCAAAGGACAGGAATTGGGTGCGAGAGGCGAAGGGAGGATGCGGGGCTATAGGGCACGGTGTCTGCGGTCAAAACCAGAACCGGCCGTCGATGGCACACCAAAGCCTCTAAAAACAGGCTTCTATCCAGGTTGACGTGACACAACGTGTACTTCAGGTGAATTTAGTGCTGCAAATATGTGAAAAATCAAGAACGGCGTCAATCTCACTTTCACCACAAACCCAACCGTGCTTAAAGAGGCCTCTGCCCGATACGGCCCCACGTTTCCATCGCCATCACTTTTCCAGCGGTCCTCCTGCTCGACGCCACCCAGCCATGTGACCGTCAAGCAATGCTATATTCCGATAGCCGCGGGCCTGTAGCAAGCTCTCGGCTAGGCGTGCCCGCGGGCCGTGCTCACAGGTTATGACCAACTCGGAATTGTGGTCGTCAGGAATCTTGTCCAGTCGCAGCAGAATCTTCCAGGCCGGGGCGTGGATCGCCCCAGGAATGTGGCCCCTTCTGAACTCAATCCCGGTCCTGACGTCGACCAGAATCGGTGTGTCTTTTCCCTTCATACGCTTCATCAGTTCATTTGGTTGCACGTCATCTCCTTAGTCGGGCTGCTCCGGCACCACCATTTCCGTCAGGTCCGAATCATCAACGCACCAAAAAACGCCGGGTGCTGGGAGCCCCTGAAAAGAGGATCCGGCAACCCGGCGAGTTTGTTGGAAGCGACTTCAAGCGCGAATTTCTTTTCTTTCGCAGCAGTCTCTCAAAAGTTGGCCTTTTCAGCAGCAATGCTATTACTGAAACCACGAAAGTCAAACTGCGAAAGGTCCTACTCCTACACACCTCTGTCAACCACTCGCTTTGAGCAGGTTTCTGTGCCTCCCTTAGGTATCTGTATCACTTGTTGAACAGACCAAAAACAAAAAGGGACTTGCAGTAGCTGCAAGTCCCTGAGTTTGTTTGGTTGCGGGGACAGGATTTGAACCTGTGACCTTCGGGTTATGAGCCCGACGAGCTACCAGACTGCTCCACCCCGCGTCATGAACAACTCGACGGTTATACTACAGCGGCCGGACCAAGTCAATGTAAACATTTCCCAAAAGCATTTAACAGGGATAAAGGGGATAAAAGGGATAACTGCAAAATCTTTTGGGGCGAATGATTATTCGCCCCTACATCACTTTTTCACAGTCAGCCTCTGACGCACGACCTCAAAGAGGAATATCCCTCCGGCGACGGACGCATTCAGGGAGTTGACGCCTCCCTGCAGCGGTATACTGACCACTTCGTCACACCCCTTCCGGACCAGCGGACGGATACCCTCCCCTTCCCCACCGATCACCAAGGCAACCCGTCCGGTGAAGTCCTGCTGGTAAAGAGTGCTCTTTGCGGAGCCGTCGGCTCCGTAGATCCAGAAGCCTCCCTTCTTCAGTGTTTCCAGCGCTTGGGAGATGTTGGTGACCTGTACCACGGGCACTGTCTCGGTGGCGCCTGCGGAGGACTTCTCAACTACGGCGGTGACGCCTGCGGCGCGATCTTTGGGGATGACCACCGCGTGGGCACCGGCACAGGCGGCGCTGCGGATCAGGGCGCCGAGGTTGTGCGGGTCCTGGACGCTGTCCAGAACGAGGATGAGTCCATTCTGGTTGCCTTCGAGTTCTGCCAGCACGTCGTCAAGATCGGCGTAGGGAAAGGGCTCTACTTTAAGAGCAACGCCCTGGTGGTGCTCGGTGCCGCAGAGGCGGCTCAGATCTCCCTTCTCGCGCTGGCGGACCGGGACCTTCTTCTCGGCGGCCAGTTTCAGTAGTTTCTCCAGGCGCTTATCGGCACTGGTGCCGGCGACAAAAAGTTCGAAGATGCGACGACTGCCGCGCAGGGCCTCGGTGACCGGATTCAGGCCGTAGATGATTTCTTCTTTTGACATATTGATTCCTTAAAGGCGAAAAGCAGTTACGCAAAGAACACGAAGTACGCGCGAAGAGCACGAAGGAAAGCTTTTTGGGGTTAAACCAAAAAAGTATTTCTTCGGGCCTCTTCGCGGATTCTCAGCGTTCTTTGCGTAACTGCTTTTGCTTTTCTGTTTTTACCTACCCAGCGACGATTTCGTCGACGATCTTCTGGGCGGCTTCGGCCGGGCTCTGGGCGGCGGCGATGGGACGACCGATGACCAGGTAGTCGGAACCTGCCTTGACGGCCTCGGCCGGGGTCATGATGCGCTTTTGGTCGTCGGCGGAGGCGAAGCTCGGACGGACGCCGGGGGTCACCACCAGGAAGTCCTTGCCGCAGGCTTCCCTGATCAGCCCTACTTCCTGCGGGGAGGCAACGACGCCGTCAACGCCGGCGCTCTTGGCGAGCTTGGCGAGCTTTACTACCATCTCGGGAACGGGGAGATCGATGCCGATGCCACGCAGGGTCTCTTCGTTGGAGGAGGTGAGCACGGTGATAGCGAGGACCTTCGGGCGCGCCGTGCAGCCGCTGAAGTTCTTGTCCAGGGTCTCCATGGTCTTGTTCATCATCTCGTAGCCGCCCATGGCGTGCAGGTCACAGAGCTGGACGCCGAGGTTGGCGGCTTCCAGAGCGGCCATGGCGACGGTGTTGGGGATGTCGTGGTATTTCAGGTCGAGGAACACTTCGCCGCCGCATTTCTGGATCATGCGAACCGCGGCGGGGCCGCATGCGGTGTAGAGCTGCTTGCCGACCTTGAACATGCCGACGTGCTGGGAAAGGAGCTCGGCCCAGTACTGCACGTCGCTGAACTCCTTCACGTCCATGGCGAAAATGATCTTCTTGATTGCTTCTTCTCTAGTCATAGTCAAAATCCTTGAAATCAAAACCATTGGCCACGGAGAAAATCTGAGGACTTCTGAGAAAACCAACCCGAAAAAGCTTTGGATTGGTTACCCCCAAAGTCTTTCGTTTTTCTCCGATTTTCTCAGATTTTCTCCGTGGCAAATGGTTTTCGGTTTTATGCCTGCAATGCCTCTTTGACGGCGGCTTTTACCTTGGCTACGGCTTCGGCGATGGGCAGGATCTCTACCTCGCCGCCCCTTCTCTCCTTCAGCTCAACCTTGCCCTCTGCCAGGGTCTTGGCGCCGACGACGATCCGCAGCGGGATGCCGATCAGATCGGCGTCCTTGAATTTGAAACCGGGACGCTCGTCACGGTCGTCGAGCAGCACTTCGACGCCTGCTTCCATCAGCTCGTTGTAGATCTGCTCGGAGGCGGCCTTCACTTCGTCGTCTTTCGCGGAGAGTGCGGAGACGATGCAGTGGAACGGCGCGATGGGGATCGGGAAGATGATGCCGTTCTCGTCGTGGTTCTGCTCTATGCAGGCGGCGACGGTACGCCCGATGCCGATGCCGTAGCACCCCATGAAGATGATCTGCTCTTTGCCGTTGGCGTCGAGGAAGCTTGCGTTCAACGCCTTGGAGTACTTGGTCCCCAGCTTGAAGACGTGGCCGACTTCGATGCCACGCCAGATCTCCAGCTTGCCGCTGTCGCAACGCGGGCAGGGGTCACCTATGACCACGTTCCTGATGTCGACGTACCCTTCCACCTGGAAGTCGCGGCCGATGTTGACGTTTTTGAGGTGGGTGTCGGCGGCGTTGGCGCCGGTGACGAAGTTATGCATCCCCTGCAGCGAGAGGTCGGCGACGACCTTCACCTTTCCGGCCAGGCCGACCGGGCCCGCGTAACCGGTGGGGGCACCGGTCACCTTGAGGACGACGTCGTCTTCAGCCATCTCAAGTTCGGCGGCGCCCAAGTGGTTCTTCAGCTTGATCTCGTTCAGATCGTAGTCGCCGCGCAGAAGCGCCACAACCGGCTCGCCGTCGGCGACCACGATCAGGGTCTTCACCACCTGGGTCGCGTTGACGCCGAGGAAGGCGGAGACGTCTTCGATACTCTTCTGGCCCGGGGTGGCGACGTGCTCCATCGGGCGCGGGTCGGCGTGCTCGACGGCGTCGCTCTTCCTGGTCTCCGCCTTCTCCATGTTGGCCGCGTACTCGCAGCAGGAGCAGGAGACGATGGCGTCTTCGCCGGAGTCGGCGAGCACCATGAATTCGTGGGAGTAGTTACCGCCGATGGAGCCGGTGTCGGCCTCGACGGCGCGGAACTTCAGCCCGCAGCGCTCGAAGATGCGGCGGTAGGCCTTGTACATCTTCTCGTAGGAGACGTCGGCACCCGACTCGTTCACGTCGAAGGAGTACGCGTCCTTCATGATGAACTCACGGCCGCGCATAAGGCCGAAGCGCGGGCGGATCTCGTCGCGGAACTTGCCCTGGATCTGGTACAGGTTGATCGGCATCTGGCGGTAGCTGCGGATCTCCTTGCGGATCAGGTCGGTGATGACTTCCTCGTGGGTCGGCCCCATGCAGAACTCGGCGTCCTTCCTGTCTTTGAAGCGCAGCAGTTCCTTGCCGTAGAATTCCCAGCGCCCCGACTCCTTCCAGAGTTCGGCCGGCTGCACGGCGGGCATGAGGAGCTCGATGGCCCCTGCCCTGTTCATCTCCTCGCGGACGATCTGCTCCACCTTGCGGATGGAGCGCAGCCCCAGCGGCAGGTAGTTGTAGATGCCGGCGGCGAGTTTACGGATCATGCCGGCGCGCAGCATCAGCTTGTGGGAGATGACCTCCGCGTCAGAGGGGGTTTCCTTGACGGTGGGGATGAAATACTGGGAATAACGCATTCGGTTTACCTCTAAGTGAAGTTTAAAAAGACAAAAGCAAAATCGTTAGCCACGGAGAAAATCTGAGAACTTCGGAGAAAACCAAAAGACCAGAAGTGGGTTTACCCCGAAAGTCTTTTGCCTTTCTCAGATTCCCTCAGATTTTCTCCGTGGCCAATGGTTTTAAGGTTTCAGCACTTCTTCTATCAGCGCATCGGCAAGCTTGTCCTGGGGGACTTTGCGCAGGATCTCGCCGTGCTTGAAAAGGAGCCCTTCTCCCCTGCCGCCGGCGATGCCGAAATCGGCTTCGCGCGCCTCGCCGGGTCCGTTCACGGAACATCCCATGACGGCCACGGTGATGTTCTTGTCCAGGTGCGCCAGACGACGCTCGACTTCCTCGGCAACGGGGATGAGATCGATCTGGCACCTGCCGCAGGTCGGACAGGAGACGAAGTTGATGCCGCGCTGCCTGATCCCCAAGCACTTCAGTATGTCATAAGCGACGCGCACTTCGTGCACCGGGTCGCCGGTGAGCGATACGCGCATGGTGTCGCCGATGCCCTGGTGCAGCAGAATGCCCAAGCCGACGGAGGACTTGATGGTGCCGGAGAAGATGGTGCCGGCCTCGGTTACGCCGATGTGCAGCGGGTAATCGACGGCGTCGGAGAGAAGCCGATACGCTTCCAGCGTCCGCAACACGTCGGAAACCTTGATGGAAATCTTGATTTCCTGGTAGTTCAGCTCTTCCAGGATACGGACGTGTCCCAGGGCCGACTCGACCATGGCCTCCGGTGTGGGATGCCCGTACTTGACCAGGAGCTCTTTCTCCAACGATCCGCCGTTGACGCCGATCCGGATCGGGATCTGCCGCTCGGCAGCAGCCTTGACCACCTCGGCGACCTTCCAGCGCTCGCCGATGTTGCCGGGGTTCAGGCGTAGTCCATCGACGCCGGATTCCAGGGCTTTCAGGGCCAGCTTATAGTCGAAGTGGATATCGGCGATGAGCGGCATCGGGCTGCCCGCCTTGATGGCGGCCAGAGCCTGGGCGGCATCCATGTCGGGGACGGCGCAGCGCACGATTTCGCAGCCGGCTTCGGCTAGACGCCCTATCTGGTCGAGGGTCGCAGCCACGTTTCTCGTGTCGGTGGAACACATGGACTGTACGGAGCAGGGAGCGCCGCCACCGATCGGCACGTTGCCTATCTTTATCTGCCGGGTGAGCTTTTTCATAGCGGGACATAGTAGCTAAATCTATGGGGAAAAGCAAGGAGGATCACCCCCACCGTCACTACAGGCGGCAGCGGCAATTGGCAAATTCCTGCTCCACTAATTACCGAGAGGACTATACTGTGCCTATTGGAGGTAAAAAAAAAGGAGGTAGCTGTCATGAGCAAACTGGATTTGCTGAATCCAACCAACAGCACGGTCATCTTCATCGACTTCCAGCCTCAGATGACTTTCGGCGTTGCCAGTATCGACCGCCAGACACTGTTCAATAACGTGATGCTCTTGGCCAAGGCCGCCAGGATCTTCCACGTTCCCACCATCCTCACCACCGTCGAGACCAAGAGCTTCTCTGGAAACATGTGGCCCCAGCTCCTGGACATCTTCCCGGACAACGACATCATCGAACGCAGCTCCATGAATTCCTGGGATGACCCGAAGTTCGTGGAAGCGGTGCAAACCACGGGACGCACCAAGCTGATCATGGCCGCGCTCTGGACCGAGGTCTGCCTCGCCTTCCCTGCCCTTGAAGCCATGAAGGCCGGATTCGAGGTGTACGCGGTGGAAGACGCTTCGGGCGGGACCAGTGTGGCAGCGCACAACGCGGCCATGCGGCGCATCGAGCAGGCCGGGGCGGTGCCGATGACCTCGCTTCAGGTGATGCTGGAGTACCAAAGGACTTGGGCCCGCAAGGAAACCTATGACGATGTCATCTCCGTGGTGAAGGAACATTGCGGCGCCTACGGGCAGGGGGTCGAGTACGCCTACACCATGGTGCACGGTGCACCGGCCAGCAGGCACAACAGCGGTCTGTAGGTTGTTAGCTGTTCTCAGGCCAGCCCCCTCCCTAACCCTCCCCCTCCAGGGGAGGGGACTTAAAGGATGGTTGCTGGCTATACAAAGGGCTGTACTTCCAGCAGGCAGGGGCTCAGCTCTCTGCCTGCTTCTTTTTTGGGAGGCAAGGTATGAAAGGACCGGACCTCATTATACATAACGGCAAGATCAGCACGCTGGCCACCCAGAACCCGGAGGCCTCGGCCATCGCGATCAGCGACGGCAGGGTGCAGGCTCTCGGCGGCGAAGAGTTGACCGCGACGGCCGATGACCACACGCAGTTGATCGATGCGAAGGGGCGCCGGGTGATCCCGGGGCTAAACGACTCGCACATACACGTGATCCGTGGAGGACTCAACTTCAACATGGAACTGCGCTGGGACGGGGTGCCCTCGCTCGCGCTGGCGCTGGAGATGCTCATGGAGCAGGCGAAGCGGACACCACCGCCGCAATGGGTGCGGGTCATCGGCGGCTGGACCGAGTTCCAGTTTGCCGAGCGGCGCATGCCTACCCTCGATGAACTGAACCTGGCAGCGCCCGATACGCCGGTCTTTATCCTGCACCTGTACGACCGCGCCCTGGTGAACCGCGCTGCGCTGCATGCACTCGGCTACGGCAAGGACACGCCCGAACCGCCGGGCGGGATGATCGAGCGGGATAGAAACGGCAACCCGACCGGACTCTTGATCGCCAAGCCGAACGCCATGTTGCTCTACGCAAGCCTCGCCAAGGGGCCGAAGCTCGGCTTCGAGGACCAGGTGAACTCGACGCGCCACTTCCTCAGGGAGCTGAACCGGCTGGGCCTCACCAGCGCCATAGATGCCGGCGGTGGGTTCCAGAACTACCCCGACGACTACCGCGTTATCCAGCAGTTGGCCAAAGCGGGAGAGTTGCCGCTGCGCATCGCGTACAACCTGTTCACGCAGCACCCCAAGGGTGAGCTGGCCGATTTTTCCCAGTGGGTCACCATGACGCAACCGGGACAGGGGGACGATTTCCTACGCATGAACGGGGCGGGCGAGATGCTGGTGTTCTCGGCCGCCGACTTTGAGGATTTCCTGGAGCCGCGCCCGGACCTCCCGGTGGTGATGGAGGAGGAGCTTGCCGCGGTGGTACGGCTGCTGGCGGAGAAGCGCTGGCCGTTCCGTCTGCACGCGACCTACAACGAATCCATCACCCGTTTTCTGGACGTGTTCGAGGCGGTGAACCGGGACATCCCGTTCAACGGATTACGTTGGTTCTTCGACCACGCCGAGACTATCACGGCGAAGAACCTAGAGCGGGTCAAGGAACTGGGGGGCGGCATCGCCATCCAGAACCGGATGGCCTTCCAAGGTGAATATTTCCTCGACCGGTACGGTGAGCGGGAAACGGCACATACCCCGCCGGTGCGCAGCATGATGGCGATGGACATACCGGTGGGTGCCGGCACCGACGCAACACGGGTGGCGAGCTACAATCCTTGGCTGTCTCTTTACTGGTTGGTCAGCGGGCGCACCATCGGCGGCACACTGCTCTATCCCGAGGCGAACCACCTAAGCCGCATGGAGGCGCTCAGGCTGTACACCGAGGGGAGCAGCTGGTTTTCCGGCGAGGATGGAAAGAAGGGTAATTTGACACCCGGAGCCTTGGCGGACCTTGCCGTGCTCTCCGCTGACTACTTCGAGGTCCCCGAGAAAGAAATCAAGGCGATCGAATCGGTGCTGACCGTGGTCGGCGGCAAGGTAGTGTACGGCAGCGAAGAGTTCGGCAACCTGGTGCCGTCGCTACCGGTTAGCCCAGACTGGTCACCGGTGAGACGTTTCGGCGGTTACCACAGCGGCGATGCGTCGGCTCCCCTGGCGGCGCACAAAGAGGCAGAACCGGCGTACCGCCACACGCGCATCTGGCTTCCGAGCCAGCGCCGTTTCTGGGACTTGGGCTGCGATTGTTTTGCTTACTAGGCTCTAGCGATGAGCGTAGATTACAAGGAGCTCGGTCTGCGCCAGGACTTTGCCGCGCATGGCGAGGTCGAGCTCTTTCCTGGTGCTGTTGGCGGGAAGGTTGAGGCGCTCTGAGAGCGCGTAGAGACGGAAATAATAGCGGTGCTGCCCGGACGGCGGGCAGGGACCGCCGTAGCTTTTGCGCCGCCAGCTGTTCTCTCCCTGCTGCGCCCCGCGCGGGACCGCCCCTTGGGCAATCTGCGTGGTGGCCGGATCGATGTTCCAGAGCACCCAGTGTGCCCAGGTTCCCCCTGGGGCATCGGGGTCGTCCATGATCAGGGCCAGTGACTTGGCTTCCTTGGGTACTCCCGCGATGGAGAGGGGCGGACTGGCGTCGGATCCATCGCAGGTGAAGGTGGCGGGAATGCTGCAGGAGTTTGTGAAAGCACTACTGGTCAGTTTCAACTGCGCCTTTGCCTCACTCGCCTGTACGGTTGCGGCGCAGGATAGAGCCAACACCGCGAAACACAGTAACCTCTGCTTGAAGCTGGTCATGGCACACCTCCGGTCTTTGCAAGCTTTGTCCTTACCGTCTTTAGCGCACTGACATTTCGGCACCAGAGCTGAGTGTAGCTTTTGAGCGGTAGTCTGCAAGCTCCCAAGACAATTCGACGGTTGACATGGCCTGGATTTCCCTTTAAGTATGAAGGCATGAAAAATACCAGAAAACCAAAGCAATTCTCCGACAGTTCCAAACCCTTCCGTAAAGAAACATCCGCCGCACCCACGGCGAAGAAGCCCGCTGCGAGGACTGAGCGCTCTGCCACAGCCGAGCCCACCACCGGGAAGAATGCGCGTCCGGCGGCGCACAAGCCGCGTGACCATCGCGAACACACACCTGCCAAGGGCGTGAAGAGGCCCGACGCAAAGGGAGCCACGAGTCAGGCAACAGGAAAGAATGCCCGTCCGGCCCGTGCCGCGGAGGAACGCCAGCCCGCGCTGCATAGCGGACAGGTGCTGGAAGTCCAGATACAGACCAACAACGACGAAGCCTACGGCGTCGCCTACCACGAGGGGACCAGGATCCTGGTCGCCGGGGGACTCGCCGGCGAAACCCTGGTGGTGAAGATCACTTATGTCGGGCGCAGGGAATCCTTCGCCAACATCATAAAGATCTTGAAAAGGTCCCCCGACCGCGTCCCCTCCCCCGCCTGCACCATGGGCAGGGTCTGCGACGGCTGCGGTCTGATGCAGATGCGCTACCCGGCTCAGCTCGCCTGGAAGAAGGGGCTGGTCGCCAGGCAGATCCGGAAGTACCCCTCGCTTGCCGAGGTGGCGATCCACGATACCATCGGCTCCCCCAACGAACTCGGCTACCGCAACACCGCCAAGCTGGTGGTGGCGGGCAAGCACGGCGACCCGGTGATCGGCATCTACCGGCGCAACAGCCACGATGTCTTGGAGATCGCGGACTGCGCCCTGCACCACCCGCTGATCAACAAAGTGGTCAAGGCCGCCAAGGCGGGCATCAAGAAGGGGAAGGTGCCGATCTACAACCCGAAGAGCGAGATGGGACTGTTGCGTTACCTCGTGGTTCGGGTGGCCGAGCCGAGCAACCAAGTCATGGTTGTCTTCGTAACAACCGACCAGGGCTATAACGAGATGCACCACCTGGCCAAGTTCATCCAGCAGGCGGTGCCCGAAGTCGCCGTGGTGGCGCAAAACATCAACACCTCGACCGGCAACGTCATCTTCGGCCACAAGGATCGCTCCATCACCAAGGCGCAGACCTTGAAGGCGTACATCGGGGACAAGAGTTTCAACCTGTCGCCGCATTCCTTCTTCCAGGTCAACAGCGGCGCGGCCCGCATCATCTACGAGAAGGTGCGCGAGTTCGCACGTCTGACCGGTAAGGAGCGGGTGATCGACCTCTACTGCGGCATCGGCGGCATCTCGCTGTTCCTGGCCGACAAAGCCCGCGAGGTTGTGGGTATCGAAGTCGTAGATGCGGCCGTCGCCGACGCCACCGCCAACGCGGCCATGAACCGCGCCGAGAACTGCAGCTTCGAAGCCGGCGACGCCGTCCACCTCATCGACGAGATCGGCGAGGAAGGTGGTGCCGACCTGATCGTGCTCAATCCGCCCAGGAAGGGGTGCGACGAGAAGGTGCTGAAGAGCGTGGCGGCCATCAAGCCGCAAAGGATCATCTACGTTTCCTGCTCACCGGAGACGCTGGCGCGCGACCTGGATATCCTGGCAGGGCTCGGGTACAAGACGCTCGAAGTGCAGCCGGTGGACATGTTCCCGCAGACGGTGCACGTCGAGGACGTGGCGCTGCTGGAAAAAATCTAAAAGCATTACCTCACGCAAAGCCGCAAAGGCGCAAAGCAAAACATCCCCCCCTTCACCCCTGTTTTTTTGCTTTCTTTGCGGCTTCGCGTCTTTGCGTGAGACGAGGGGCTAATGGACCGGTTGATTGCTGCATTGAAGAGCTTTTTCCCGGAGCACCTGCACTCCTCGATCTTCATGGTAGGCGGCATGGTGCGGGACGTGCTTTTAGGAGTCGAGTGCCAGGACGTGGACCTGGCGGCGGCGGTTCCCGTCTCGGAACTTACCGCGCTGGGCTTTCGCCTAGTGGAATCCAAAAGCACCCCCAACATCTACTTCCGCTTCAAAGAACCCTTCGGCAAGATCGAGATCACCTGGCTCCACACGCTCGATGCCCTTCCGGACGACCTCTCCCGACGCGACTTCACCGTTAACGCCATGGCCATGTCGCTGGACGGCAAACTCTCCGATCCTCTCCGCGGCCAAGCGGACCTCCAGCGACGCACCCTGCGCTGCTGTAGCCCCACCAGTCTCACGGACGACCCGTTGCGCATCCTGCGTGCCTTTCGTTTCGAGTGCGAAGGGTGGCGCCTGGATGCGGAGGCGGAAGCGATCCTGAAAAGCCGGGATTGGTCGGTGCAGTTGCAGGGAATCCCGGTGGAGCGCTTCTCCCAGGAGATGCTGAAGGCCATCGGCAAGGAGGACCCGTCCCGCTTTTTCCGCCGCATGGTGGAGTTCGGGATCGGCGACAACTTCCTCCCCGAGATCTTCCGTATGGCGGCAATCACGGCGGGGCCGCCCCAGCATCATCCCGAGGGGGACCTGTTCACCCACTCGCTGCAGGTACTGGAACGGATGGCGCAACTGACGCCGGACCCCACCGCCCGCTTCTGCGCCCTCTTCCATGACTTGGGCAAGTTGTACACGCCGCCGGAACTCCACCCCAAGCACCACGGGCACGACGCGCTGGGAGCAGAGCAGGTGCCCGCCTTCTGCAAAAGGCTCCGTCTGCCGGTCGCGCTGCAACGCGCACTGCAGGCAACCAACAGGCTGCACAACAATGCCAACCGGTGGGAGGAACTGCGCGACTCGACCAAGATCAGGCTGGCGCTGGATGCCATCAAGGGGGGGATTCAGGATTTCCTGCCGTTGCAGGTGGCGGCGGACTTCCATGCAGAGATGCCGGGGTGGGAGGTGGCGCTGGAGGTGGCGAGGATGAATGCGGCGCAGTTGGGGGTTGACCCGGCGCTGTTGGACAATAAAGAGGTTCCGCCGGAAAAGTTGCAGCAGGTCATCATGCAGCACAGGGTGGAGCGGTTAAAAAAAGGCCTTCACGACTGAAATCCGTTCCAGTAACCTTCCCTCTCCCTGGCCCTCTCCCTCCGGGCGAGGGGACATAGGTTGCTGCCTTTCCGCGATTCCCCCCATTTTCAACTAGCCTCCATGCCTAGCGCGTTCCCGCCCCCGGAGGGGGAGGGACAGGGAGGGGGCTTGCGTTCATCACCCTCCTCACCTCACCAGGCAAAAGGTTGAAAAGAACCGCCACCTCCTCGGCTAACCGAAGCTAATCCCTATTTCAATTTTGCAGCGTTGACGGCCCGGTCCAGGCCGAGCTTGGGAACGGAACTGTCGTAGATCATCTCGAACATGTGCTCGATCCTGAAGAAGGCTGCCAATACTGAGGGATCGAAGTGGGCAGCGGGGTTGATACGGTCATCTCCGTTTCTGAACACGTCGAGGGTTTCCTGGTGGGTCATGGCTCCCTTGTAACTGCGCCGGGAACGCAGGGCGTCGTAGACGTCAGCGACCTTCACGATCCGCCCCGATAGCGGGATCCGCTCTCCCTTCAGACGCTTGGGATAGCCGGTGCCGTCCCAGTTCTCATGGTGCGAGATGGCGATCTCGCGCGCGATCCTGAGCCTGGGGGAGTCCCCTATGATCTCCGCACCATAGGCGGGATGCTGGCGCACCAGCTTCATTTCCCTCGGGGTCAGCCTCCCCCCTTTGAGCAGGATTTCAGTGGGAATGCGGATCTTGCCCACGTCGTGCATCTGCGCGGACATCGACATGTCCTCCACGAACTCGGTGTTGAACCCCATGTTGGCCGCAAGCGCCCCCGCGTAGCGGTTCACACGCACGATGTGGTGCCCTGTATCCGGCTCGGCCGCTTCACAGGCTCGGGCCAGGGCCTGGATGGCGTAGTGGAAGGCATGCTCGGTCTCGCGCATGCCGTTGGAAACGGTGATGAGTGAACCGATCATGACCGCGGCACTTCTGAGCACGTCGGCGTCGTACTCGGTTACGTGGCCGGCATAGTTGAAGGCTTCGATGACGCCGCGGACGTCGCCGCTGATGCGGCAGCTTACGAAGTTGAGTATCGGTTCTTCCATGGCCGCTACCACCTGCGGATGGAAGAAGGTTTGGAACTCCTCCACGGTGGCACAACTGTCAGTCCAGTTCAGTGCCACCGCTTCGCTGCCCCCCTCGACCATGAGCAGGCTGCTGGCGTATGTGGAACCGGGTTCGATGGTGATCGGGTCGGAGCGCTCCAGAAGTTCGCCGTGCCTTAAGTGAAAAACGCGTCCGTTGCAGCAGACCGAGCCTGGGCCCTCGTTGGCGATCAGTATGCCGCTGGGCCCGCGGCGGCCGTTGCCGCCGAGCAGTTTGCCGAGCACCTCGCGGTACAGCTCGTCGCTGCTGAATTTACGGCGGGTCAGATCCCTGAGGGCCTCGTCTGTCAGTCCTATGAGATCGAGGGTCTGTCGGAGCGCCATGTGGCACAGTTCCTGGGGCATGCATCCTTCCTTTTTGGCAGGGCTAAAAGTGGTCTCTTCTTTATAGCTGATGCCAAAGAAACTTCAACGGCTTTGAAACTTAACGCAAAGGCGCAAAGACAGCAATAGCATAAAACCAAGACTCTGGACTTAAAGTCTTGTTGTATTTGCTTTTGTTTTGCCTCTTTGCGCCTTTGCGGCTTTGCGTTAGAAAAAGCCTTTCAGACTTTAACGCAAAGGCGCCAAGGCGCGAAGACGCTAAGGTATGTAAATGTAACAGCAAAAAACCAAACCAATATGTGGTTTTCTTCTCTTTGCGTCTCTGCGGCTCCGCGTCTTTGCGTTAAAGCTTTTGGAATAAAAAAAGGCCCGGCTGTGAGGCCGGGCCTTTCCTTTGTTACTGGTGTCAGGACAATTAGGCGCGTGCTGCGATGGCTTTCTCGTAGCCCATCTGGAACGCCTTCTTGTTCAGCTCCATGAAGGCCTCCGGCACGCGGGCCAGAACTGCCTTCTCGGCGCCTTCCTTGGTGACCACACCGGTCAGTGCCACCATGGCGCCCAGGGCGACGATGTTGGCCACGATCTCACGGCCAACTTCGTTCTTGGCAGTGTTGATGATCGGGAAGGCAACGGTGTTGAAGTTCCCTTTGGGAACGTTCTTCACAAGGTCGGAGTCGATCAGCAGCACGCCCCCTTCCTTCAGGTCATGGGAGTACTTGTCGGCTGCTTCCTGGGTCAGCGCGAGCAGCGCGTCGACCACGGTCGCCTTCGGGTAGTCGATCATGGTGTCGGAAACGATGACCTCCGACTTGGATGCACCACCCCTTGCCTCGGGGCCGTAGCTCTGGGACTGAACTGCCTGCTTACCGTCGTAGATGGAAGCGGCTTCTGCCATGATGACGCCGGCGAGGATGAGACCCTGCCCACCAGCCCCGGAAAATCTGATTTCATATCTCTGAGACATCTGAGGTTCTCCTCCTTTGTTATTTCTTGGCGCGCTCAATGACCTTCGCGTATTCGTCGGTGTAGTTCGGACGCTCTTCCTTGTACAGAACACCGGTGAGGATCTTGCCTTCGAGCTGCTCGGCAGTCATCTTCTCGGCGGCCTTGACCGGAACGGCGATGTCCTTCAGGCGGTTCATCATCTCGATGACCGACTTGAACTTGTTGCGGCGACCGTAGGTGGTCGGGCAGTCGTCCAGGATCTCGACAACGGAGAAGCCTTTGTGCTGGATGGCTTCCGCGATCAGCTTGTCGATCTGGGTTGCGTGGTACGCGGTGCCACGGGCCACGAAGGTGGCGCCGGCGCCGATTGCCAGCTTGGCGACGTCGAATGCCGGGTCGGGGTTGCCGTACACGGTGGTGGACGCCTTGGCGCCGGTCGGGGTGCAGGGGGAGAACTGGCCGCCGGTCATGCCGTAGATGTTGTTGTTCATGATGATGTAGGTCATGTCGATGTTACGACGGCAGGCGTGGATGAAGTGGTTGCCGCCGATCGCGGTACCGTCGCCGTCGCCGCCCACGAGGATGACGTTCATCTCCGGCTTGGCCATCTTGACGCCGGTTGCGAAAGCGGCGGCGCGGCCATGCGCGGTGTGCAGGGTGCAGAAATCCATGTAGCCGGGGAGACGCGATGCGCAGCCGATGCCGGAAACGATGGCGGTGTTGTCCTTCTGAAGACCAAGGGTGTCGATCGCGCGGATCAGGCCTTTCATGACAATGCCGTGACCGCAGCCCGGGCACCAGATGTGCGGCAGCTTGCCGGGACGGATGTACTTATCGTAATCAAAAGCCATGTTACTTAACCTCCTTGATCTTTTCGAGGATCTGCCCCGGGTTGATCGGCTCGCCGTCAACGCGGAAGATGCCGTGGACCGCTGCCTTGCCTTCTGCGCAGCGCTTCACTTCACCGGTGCACATGCCGAGGTTCATCTCCGGAGTGATGAACGCCTTCACCTTGCCGGCAAGAGCGGCGATCTGCTTCTCCGGGAACGGCCAGAAGGTCTTGATCCTGAACAGGCCGGCCTTGATCCCCTGCTTCCTGGCCTCGTTCACTGCGAAACGGGCGGAGCGGGAGGTGGAGCCGTAGGCGACGATGGCGACTTCGGCGTCGGCCAGTTCGTACTCTTCAAACTGGACGATGTCGTCGATGTTGGCGTCGACCTTGCGCACCTGGCGCTCTTCCTCGGCCTGCACCCAGGCAGCCTTAGTGGTCGGGAAGCCGTCCTGGCCCTTGTTGAGGCCGGTCACGTGGAAGCGGTAGCCGCTACCGAAAGCGGCCAGCGGCGGCACGTCGCCGAAGCTGGTGTCGTACGGCTTGTACTCGGCCGGGGCAACGCTCGGTGCGGTCCTGTTGACGACTTCCAGCTCGCCCGGCTCCGGGAACACGATGCGCTCGCGCATGTGGGCCACGATCTCGTCCGGCATGACCATAACCGGGGTGCGGTATTTCTCAGCCAGGTTGAAGGCGCGCACGGTCTCTTCGAACAGTTCCTGCACGGAGGCCGGGGTGAGGCAGATGGCCGGGTGGTCACCGTGGGTGCCCCACTTGGCGCACATGACGTCGGACTGGGAAGGGCCGGTCGGCATACCGGTCGAGGGGCCGCCCCTCATGACGTTGACGATGACGCACGGGGTCTCGGCGATGCAGGCGTAACCGATCAGCTCCTGCTTCAGGGAGAGGCCCGGACCGGAGGTCGCGGTCAGTACTTTAGCGCCGGTAAGCGAAGCGCCGATGACGGAAGCCATGGCACCGATCTCATCTTCCATCTGAATGAATTTACCGCCGATCTTCGGAAGCTCGACAGACATAACCTCTGCCACCTCGGTAGAGGGTGTAATCGGATAACCGCCGAAGAACGTGCACCCGGCGTAGAGTGCCCCCTGTGCGGCAGCTTCGTTCCCCTGAAGGAATGCAACTTTTTTAGCCACTTTCATACCTCCTAAGATTGTTTACGATACTTTGATTGCAAAGTCAGGGCATCTCAGCTCGCACTGCATGCACTTGATGCAGGCCTCAAGGTTCTTGACGCTAGCCACAAAGCCCTTCATTTCCAAGACCTTGGTGGGGCAGAATTCCACACAGATGTGGCACCCCTTGCAGTACTTCTCGATGATCTCGATGTTCGCCGGTGTTTTCTCCATCAACGTAGCTCCTTTGACAAATTGCCCTCGCAGGCTGTGCAAATTGTGGGGTTATAACACATAGTGTAAACAAAATGCAAGTGCTCGGATTTTGGCCCAAACTGTCTGTTTTTGTAAAAAAGGGGTAGAGAGGGGAAACCTCCCTACCCCCTGGTAGTACCACTCAAGCTGCCTGTTACTTCATGGAACCAACGAGTTCCTTAACGGCGGCAACCGACTTGTCCATCATGGCCTGCTCTTCGGCATCCAGTTCGAACTCGAGGATCGCCTCGACGCCGTTCTCGCCCAGGACGCAGGGAACGCCGACGTAGAAGCCTTTCACGCCGAACTCGCCGTTGAGGTATGCGCAGGTCGGGAGAACGCGCTTCTGGTCCTTCAGGATGGACTCTGCCATGCAGATGGCGGAGGAAGCCGGGGAGTAGAAAGCGGAACCGGTCTTGAGCAGCGCGACAACCTCGCCGCCTGCGCCGCGGGTCCTCTTGACCATGGCGTCCATGACTTCCTTGGCCTTAGCCTTGTCCTTGTACTTCTTCTCGAGCAGTTCCATGACCGGGATGCCGTTCACGGAGGCGTAGCGCACCAGCGGCACCATGTCGTCGCCGTGGCCGCCCAGGGTCATCGCGTTCACGTCCTTCACGGAAACGCCCAGCTCCCAGGCGATGAAGGTCTTGAAGCGTGCGGAGTCGAGGACGCCGGCCTGGCCGATGACGCGGTTGTAGGGGAAGCCGGTGATCTTCTGGCACAGGGTCACCATCGCGTCGAGCGGGTTGGAGATGACGATGACGAAGGAGTTCGGTGCGTGGGTTTTGATGCCTTCCGCAACGGAGGTCATGATCTTGGAGTTGACCTCGATCAGGTCGTCGCGGCTCATGCCCGGTTTGCGGGGGAGACCCGCGGTGACGATGACCACGTCGGCGCCGGCGATGTCTTCGTAGCTGTTGGTCCCCTTGAGGCAGCAGTCGAAGCCGTCAACCGAGCCCACCTCGGCGATGTCCAGCATCTTGCCCTGCGGCAGGCCTTCCACGATGTCGAACATCACCACGTCACCCAGTTCACGCAGAGCTGCAAGCTGAGCAAGGACGCCGCCAATCTGACCACCACCGATAAGTGCGATTTTCTTACGTGCCATGTTTTCTTCCTCCGTTAATTAAATGTGATGTGTACGGTACAACGGAATTTACTGTTTACGCCTCTTAGACGATAGAGTCAATGATCGCGTTCAGGGTCGCGCTCGGACGCATAGCCGCTTCGGTCTTGGCATCGTTCGGGTGGTAGTAGCCGCCCATGTCGACCGGCTTGCCCTGGGCGCCGATAAGCTCGGCGTTGATCTTTTCTTCGTTCTCCTGCAGTGCCTTGGCGACCTTGGCGAACTTGGCGGCGAGGTCGGCGTCCTTGGTCTGGGCGGCAATGGCCTCGGCCCAGTACATGGCCAGGTAGAAGTGGCTGCCGCGGTTGTCGATCTGGCCGACCTTACGCGCCGGGTTCTTGTTCTGATCCAGGAACTTGGTGTTGGCGACGTCGAGGGTCTCGGCGAGGAGAGCAGCCTTGTCGTTCTTGAAGGTGGCAGCCAGGTGCTCGAGGGAGACGGCCAGGGCCAGGAACTCGCCCAGGGAATCCCAGCGCAGGTAGCCTTCCTGCTGGAACTGCTGCACGTGCTTCGGAGCGGAACCGCCCGCACCGGTTTCGAAGAGGCCGCCGCCCGCCAGAAGCGGAACGATGGAGAGCATCTTCGCGGAAGTGCCGAGCTCGAGGATCGGGAACAGGTCGGTGAGGTAATCCCTCAGGGCGTTGCCGGTGACGGTGATGGTGTCTTTGCCGGCCTTGGCCCTGGGCAGGGTGAATTTCATCGCCTCTACCGGGGACATGATGTGGATCTCGAGACCGTTGGTGTCGTGGTCTTTGAGGTAGGTGTTCACCTTCTCGATCATCTGGGCGTCGTGGGCGCGGTTCTTGTCGAGCCAGAAGACGGCCGGAGCGCCGGTGGCGCGGGCACGGCTGACGGCGAGCTTGACCCAGTCGCGAATCGGGAGATCCTTCGCCTGGCAGCCGCGCCAGATGTCGCCCTGCTCGACCTGGTGCTGGATCAGCACTTCGCCGGAGGCGTCGACAACGCGCATGGTGCCGTTGAGCGGTGCAACGAAGGTCTTGTCATGGGAGCCGTACTCCTCGGCCTTCTGTGCCATCAGGCCGACGTTGGAGGTGGCGCCCATGGTGGTCGGGTCGAACTGGCCGTTTTTCTTGCAGAAGTCGATGCACTCCTGGTACCACTCGGAGTAGCTGGTGTCAGGGATGACGCACTTGGTGTCGGCAAGCTTGCCGTCCGGGCCCCACATCTTGCCGGAGTCGCGGATCACGACCGGCATGGAGGCGTCGATGATGATGTCGTTGGAAGCGTGCAGGTTGGTGATCCCTTTGTCGGAATCGACCATGGCCAGCGGCGGCTGCTTGGCGTAGGTGGCCTGGATGTCGGCCTCGATCTCGGCCTTTTTGCCTGCCGGGAGCTTGTCGAGTTTCTTGTACAGGTCGCCCAGACCCAGGTCGGCGTTGACGCCGATCTCTTTGAAGGTCGCCTCGTGCTTCTCGAAGACATCCTTGAAGTACACGGAGACGAAGTGGCCGAAGATGACCGGATCGGAGATCTTCATCATGGTGGCCTTCAGGTGCACGGAGAAGAGGATCCCTTTGGCCTTGGCGTCGTCGATCTGCTCCTGGATGAACTTACGCAGAGCGCGGACGTTCATGAAGGAGCCGTCCAGTACCTCGCCGGCCTGCAGCGGGAGTTTCTCCTTGAGCACGGTCACGTTGCCCAGGTTGTCCACGAACTCGATCTTGGCGGTGGTGGCCTCTTTCAGGGTCACCGACTTTTCGGAGTGGTAGAAGTCGCCGGCGCTCATGTTGGAGACGTGGCTCTTGGAGTCGGAAGCCCAGGCGCCCATTTTGTGCGGGTGCTTCTTGGCGTACTCTTTGACGGCCTTGGCGACGCGGCGGTCGGAGTTGCCTTCACGCAGCACCGGGTTGACGGCGGAGCCGAGCACCTTGGCGAAACGCGCGTGCAGTGCCTTCTCTTCTTCGGTCTTGGGCTCTTCCGGGTAGTTGGGGATGTTGTACCCCTGGCTCTGCAGTTCGGCGATGGCGGCTTTGAGCTGCGGGATGGAAGCGGAGACGTTCGGGAGCTTGATGATGTTGGCTTCCAGCTTCTGGGTCAGCTCGCCCAGGTAAGCCAGCTCGTCGGCGATCCTCTGCTCCGGGGTCAGGTTCTCCGGGAAGTTCGCGATGATCCTGCCTGCCAGGGAGATGTCCCTGGTCTCGACCTCGACGCCGGCTGCCTTGGTGAAGGCGTTGACGATGGGGAGCAGGGAGTAGGTTGCCAGTGCGGGGGCCTCGTCGATCTTGGTCCAAACGATCTTAGTCTGTGTTGTCATGATCTCTCCTTGAGTTTTATGCGCAGCATAAAATGCAAAATGGTGGGCAAAGCCACGCTGCCATCGCCCGACATGGTGTTTTATTATCCTGAGGGAGCCCGCCAACAACCTTCCATCCACCCCCGATGAGGGGCCTTGGCGGCGACTCTCGAAATATATAAAGGATTATGGGATGTTAGCAGGATATGCTTGGATTTCAAATTTTGTATACAGTATACAAAACGTTTTTCACTGTCAAGGGAAAATCTGGGTGAATTCGGCGAGGATTCTAAATAGGAGTAGAGCGGGTCGGCAAGGGGTGACGCTTGGTCGGATGCGGGAAAAAAGCGAGCTAAAACGCGCAGTGGCGCAAAACTATTACCAAAAGGGATGAGGCGGCCGCCGCTGCGGCGGGGACGGCGACGGCTACGACGGCGAAGCGCCCCACCGTCTCACCGGCGACGAAAAGAAGAAACGGCCGTTTTTGCACAAAATGACGTTCAAAAATACTGTCTGACGAAATGGGGTCGATCAGTGCAGAGGGTGCTCCTGGGCGTAGCGCCGGGCCTCGCCGAAGTCGTCACGCCCTGCGTTCCTGGGAACGCGCAGTACCTGCCCCGGCCAGATGTGCTTGGGGTCGCGGATCTGGTCCCGGTTGGCGCGGTAGATCAGGGGCCAGAGGTTGCGGTCCCCGTAGACCTCGGGGCGCGAAGCGATCAGCGGCAGGGATTCGCCACGGCGGACGGTCCAGGAGGCAACCTGCACAGGCTCCTTTACCACCGGACGCGCCTTGCGCCGCTCCGCCTCGGCTGCTTCGCGCTGGGCCTTCTCGGCGGCCAGTGCCTTGGCCAGGCGCTCTTCCTCCAGACGGGCCAACCGTACCAGTTCGGCCTGCCGGCGTTCCTCGGCCAGGCGCGCAGCCTCGGCCAGCCTGCGGGCCTTTTCGGCGGCAACCTCCTGCGCGAGGAGATCCCCCTTGAGGATCGTCATCTGGAAGTAGCGGTCTGCTTCCTCCTGTTCGCTCTCCATCAGGTAGGCGTCCCCCTTGAGAAACGCCTGGAGCACGCTCGCGTACTCGGCCGGACGCAGCCGCTCCCCTCCTTCGAGCTTCAACTGGTCGAGTTTGGCGGCGGCTTCATCGCGAAAACGCGGCGGCTGCGTTGCGCAGGCCGCCGCGGAGAGCATGAACAGCAGGAGTATGAAACGGGCGAAAAGCCTCAATGAGGTGACGCCTTACTGCTTCGCGGCGAGACGGATGCCCAGGTCGCGCAACTGCAGGGTGTCGACGCCGGAGGGAGCCTCGGACATGAGGCAGGCGCCCTTCTGGGTTTTGGGGAAGGCGATGACGTCGCGGATGGAGTCGGAGCCGGTGATGAGCATCATCAGGCGGTCCAGGCCGAAGGCGATGCCGCCGTGCGGCGGGGTGCCGTACTCAAGCGCGTCGAGCAGGAAGCCGAACTTGCCGCGCGCGCTCTCTTCGGAGAGGCCGAGCATCTTGAACATGAGGGACTGGACCTCTTCCTGGTGGATCCTGATGGAACCACCGCCGATCTCGTTACCGTTGAGCACGAGGTCGTAGGCCTTGGCGCGGCAGCGGCCGGGGTCGCTCTCCACGTACTGCAGATCCTCGTCCATCGGCGCGGTGAACGGGTGGTGCACCGCGGCCCAGCGCTTCTCCTCCTCGTCCCACTCGAGCAGCGGGAAGTCGGTGATCCAGACGAAACGGAACACGTTCGGATCGGTGAGCCCCATCTTGGCGGCGAGGTGATTCCTGAGCTTGCCGAGGGAGTCGTTGACTACTTTCGGCTTGTCGGCCACGAACAGGAGCAGATCGCCTTCCTGTGCGTCGAAGGCCTTGTCCATAGTGGCGATCTCTTCCGGGGTGAAGAACTTGGCGATCGGGGACTGCCACCCTTCCGCGGTCATCTTCACGTAGGCAAGGCCCTTGGCGCCGTAGATCTTGGCGAACTCGGTAAGGTCGTCGATCTCCTTGCGGCTCATGGCGCCGGCGCCCTTCACGTTGATCCCCTTGACGATGCCGCCGCCGTTGACCACGTCTGCGAAGACCTTGAAGCCGGAATTCTTGACGATGTCGGAGAGTTCCACCAGCTCGAGGCCGAAGCGCAGGTCCGGGTTGTCGACGCCGAAGCGGCGGATCGCCTCCTGGTAGGTCATCCTCTGGATCGGGAGCTCGACCTTCACGCCGCGCGCCTCGGAGAAGATGCGGGCCATGAGACCTTCCATCACGGTGATGATGTCTTCGCGGTCGATGAAGGACATCTCGCAGTCGATCTGGGTGAACTCGGGCTGGCGGTCGGCGCGCAGGTCCTCGTCGCGGAAGCAGCGCACGATCTGGAAGTAGCGGTCGAAACCGGAGACCATGAGGATCTGCTTGAAGAGCTGCGGGGACTGCGGCAGGGCGTAGAACTCACCCTTGTTGATACGGGACGGGACCAGGAAGTCGCGGGCGCCTTCGGGGGTGGACTTGGTCAGGAACGGGGTCTCCAGCTCCAGGAAGCCGTTGTCGGTCAGGTAGGAGCGGGTGAGCTGGGCCACCTTGGAGCGCAGGATCAGGTTCTGCTGCAGCTGCCCGGTCCTGAGGTCGAGGTAGCGGTACTTGAGGCGGATGTTCTCGTTGACGTCGACGAAGCCGTCCAGGGTGAAGGGAAGCGCCTTGGAGGGGTTGAGGAGCTTGCACTCTTTTACCAGCACCTCGACCTCGCCGGTCTTCATCTTCGGGTTCACCGTCCCTTCCGGACGCGCCGCCACGGTTCCCTTGATGGCGAGGACGAATTCGTTCCTGGCGGTCTCGGCCTTGGCGTGCGCGTCGGCGTTTCTTTCCGGGTCGAAAACCACCTGGGCGACGCCGTCGCGGTCGCGCAGGTCAACGAAGATGAGCCCGCCGTGGTCGCGCCGCTTGGCTACCCACCCCATCAGGACCACGTCCTGACCGATGTGCTCGGCCCGCAACTCGCCGCAATAACTGGTTCTCTTCCAATCGCCCAGAAAATCTATCATGTAAACCCTCCTTGGTTTTATCTGCAGGGAAATAAATCGCGTAACTATAACCAAAAACAATTTTTGCTTCAACCAAAAAGCACCCCCGCGCGGGGATCGGGCCGCGGCGCGCCTGCCGCGACCGGCGCGGCGGCCGCGGACAGCGGAGGCAAAAAAGGCCCGGCAGAGTGCTCTACCGGGCCTTGGGTCTCTTGGCTGGGTACTTATTCGGATCCGCGCATGGAGACGTAGGCGGAACAGCGCTTCTGCGCGAAATCCAGGTGCTCCAGCATAGCGTCGCGGGCGCCTTCTGCATTGCGGTCGCGGATCATCTCGTAGACCTTCAGGTGGTGGTTGTAGAGCAGCCGCTGGTCCTCTTCGGTGAGGTAGACGGCGCGCCAGACGTCGCGCTGGAACTCCTGCATCGCCTCGAAGATGCTCTGCATCATGTGCGACCAGACCACGTTGTGGGTGGCGCGGGCCACCAGCATGTGGAAGTGGGCGTCGAAGTCCTCCGAGTGCTTGAGATCTTCGAGGTTCTTCTTCATCCCCTCGATCACGGCCTCGAGGCGCCGGATGTCCTCGGGGAGTGCCCTCGTCGCCGCATACCAGGCGGTCCAGGACTCCATCCCCTTGCGCACCTCGATTACGTCAAGGGCGCGGTCGCCGTCGATGCGGATCAGCTCGGTGAGCGGCATGGCGGCAGAGTTCTCGACCAGGGAGCGGACCAGCGTCCCTCCCCCCTGGTAGGTCTCCACCAGCCCCGACGAGGTGAGAATGTTGAGCGCTTCCCGCACCGAGGGACGTGAAACGCCGAACAGCTCGGCCAGTTCGCGCTCGGGGGGGAGCTTTTCGCCCGGGTTGAATTCACCCGCCAAAATCGAACTGCGGATCTGTTCGGCGATCTGAGTCGATACCTTTTTCGGTTTAATCGGCGTAAATTTCATGAGGCACCGATACTACATTAGGGTGGCTAAGGCAACAAAATTTTTGGAGTCTGGCCGAGCCGACCGCGTCAATTTGACGCACACGTAAACCTCTTTTCGGCCTGTCGCTCCGCTCCCGTTCAGGCATTGAGGCTCATCTGCAAGAGCTCGGTCAGATGGATCACCTTGACCGGCGGGTTCGCCTCGGAGAGCGCCTTTTTCAGCTGCAAGAGACAGCCGGGGTTGCTGGTCACCAGGTAGTCGGCACCGGTCTTCTGGACGTTCTGCACCTTGCGCGACAGCACCCGATCCGACATCTCCGGCTTCTCGATGTTGTAGGTACCGGCCGATCCGCAGCAGGCATCCGCCTCGGGGAGCTCGCGGAAGTCGATGCCGGGGATCAGGTTGATCAGGGCGCGGGGCTGGCTGCGGATCCCCTGGCAGTGGGCGATGTGACACGGGTCGTGATAGGTCACCTTGAGCGGCAGGGGCTTCAACTTCTCCTTCAGCGTCCCGGCCTCGGTAGCCAGGATCTCGGAGATGTCCCTGACCTTGGTGCTGAAGGCGGTGGCGGCAGCTTCGCCGTCCAGGTGGTGACCGTACTTCTTCAGTTCCGCTCCGCAGCCGCCGCAGTCGGTGACCACGAAATCGAGCTGTTGTGACTGAAACAGGTCGGTGTTGAAGCGCGCGGCCTCCTTGAGCCCGTCGATGTCGTGTCCCAGCATGTTGGGGGCGCCGCAGCACTTCTGGTCCTTGGGGGTGACCACCTTGTAGCCCAGGCTGGAGAGCAGTTCCACGGTGGCAAGGCTCGCCTCGCTGAAGATGAGGCTCATGACGCAGCCAAGGAAGAAGCCCACCGTCCCTTTCTGTTCGCCGACCGCAGGGGTGACCTCGTTGATGGTCTGGCGCAGCGGGGCCTCGGGGAGCTTGGGCAGCAGCCCCTCCATCCGCTCCAGCGCCGCCGGGAATACCTTCAAAAGACCGAGCGAGCGGACCACCTTCTGCAGGCCGGTGCGCTGGTAGAGCCTCAGCGGCGCCGTGGCCGCCTCCAGGCGATCCGGGTGCGGCACCAGCTTTCTCAGGATCAGGTCCTCCATGGTGGAGAGCCCCTGCTCCTGCTTTCTCTCGCAGCGGAACTCGGCCACCAGCTCGCCGGCATTGACGCCGCAAGGGCAGGCCGAGGCGCAGGCCTGGCAGTCCAGGCAGAGGGAGACGTACTCGAGGAACTTCTCGCTCTCCACCAGCTCGCCTTCCTGGAACTTGCGCACCAGCGCCACGCGTCCGCGCGGCGAGGCAGTCTCCAGGAAGGTTTCCTTATAGGTCGGGCAGTGCGGCAGGCACATGCCGCAGCGCATGCAGTTGATCAGTTTTACGAAATCCATGATGGCCTCTTTTCTCTCTGACTAGTCCGACTGGTCAGACTGGTCAGACCGGTCTGACGTCCGACTAGAAGATTTTCCCCGGGTTGAGGATGCCCCTGGGGTCAAAGGCCCCCTTGATGCCGCGCATCACCTTGAGGCCGGACTCCCCGACCAGCTTGGGCAGATACTTCTTCTTGGCCACACCGACACCGTGCTCGCCGGTGATGGTCCCCCCCATGGCGATGGTCGCCTCGAAGATCTCGCCGAAGGCCTGGTGCGCCCTCTTGATCTCGTCGGGGTTCCTCTCGTCGGTGAGGCAGGTGGGATGCAGGTTGCCGTCGCCGGCGTGTCCGAAGGTGCCGATCAACAGGTCGTACTTCTTGGCGGTGTCCTGGATCAGCTTCACCATCGGCGCGATGCAGCTTCTGGGCACGGTGGCGTCCTCGAGGATGGTGGTGGGACGGACCCGGGCCAGGGCCGAGAGCGCCACGCGGCGGGCGGTGGCGAGCTTCAAAGCCTCCTCCGTGCTGGCCGCGGTCTGGAAGAAGGAGCAGTGATGCCGCTCGCAGATCGACCGGATGCCGGCGGCATCTTCCTCGACCTGCGCGGGGTGCCCGTCCACTTCGATGAGGAGCACGGCGTCGACATCCAGGGGAAGCCCCACGTGGGCGTAGTCCTCGACGCACTTGATGGTGGTGCGGTCCAGGAACTCCAGCGTCGCCGGGATGATGCGCGCCGCGATGATGTGGGAGACGGTGAGCGCCGCCTGCTCGAGCTGCGGGAAATGCACCAGCATGGTCTTCTTGGTCTGCGGCTTGGGGATCAGCTTCACGGTGATCTCCGAGAAGACTCCGAGGGTTCCTTCCGAAGAGACCAGGAGCTGGTTCAGGTTGTAGCCCGCCACGTCCTTGACCACCTTGCCGCCGGTTTTCAAGATCTCGCCGTTGGCGAGGATCGTTTTGAGCCCCATGACGTAGTCGTCGGTGACGCCGTACTTGAGTCCCCTGAGACCGCCGGAGTTCTCGGCGACGTTGCCGCCCATGGTGGAGATGTTCATGCTGCCCGGATCGGGAGGATAGAAGAGCCCCTTGGCCTCCACCTCGCGGTGCAGCGTCGAGGTGATCACGCCGGTTTCGACGGTGGCGGTCAGGTTCTCCTCGTCGATCTCGAGGATCCGGTTCATCCTGCTGGTCTGCAGCACGACGCCGGAATCAAAGGAGATCGAGCCCCCCGAGAGGTTGGTGCCGGAGCCGCGCGGGGTGACCCGCACGCCGGCGCCTTCGCAGAGCGCCATGACCCGGGCTATCTCCTCGGAATTCCCGGGAAGGACGACCACCCCGGGTCGGCTCTGCAGTTCGGGGGTGGAGTCGTAGCCGTAACAGGCAAGCGACTCGGGATCGGAGAGGGTATACTGCGCCCCCACTATCTCGCTGAGGGCTTTGATGAAGCTATCTTCCATGGCGTTAGTTCCTTTCTTTCGTGTGAGGTTGAACCGTTAGCCGCTGTCGCCGCTAGCGCAGAAATAGGGGCAGATAGTACGGAGCCACCAGTGCGGTGAAAACCGCGGCGATGGCCATGGCGACCCCGCCCATGGCGCCGGCGGTCTCGTTTTCCAGAAGCGCCACGGCCGTCCCCTGCCCGTGCGACACGGTGCCCAAGGCAAGTCCGCGCGCAACCGGGCTTTGCACCCGGCACAGGCTAAGCAGGGCAGGTCCGGCGATGGAGCCGATCATCCCGGTGGCGACCACGAAGGCGGCGGTGAGACTCGCCTCCCCTCCGGTCAGCCGGGAGATCTCCACCGCGATCGGTACCGTTACCGACTTGGGCCCCAGTGAGAGGAGCACGCCGCGGTCCAGTTGCAGCAACCGACCCGCCGCGAGCGCCGCGGCCATGGTGGTGAGGGAGCCTGCGGCGACGCCGGAGAGGACCGGAAGCGCGTGTCGCTTGAGCACCTGCCGGTTGTGATAGAGCGGCAGCGCCAGCGCCACGGTAGCCGGCCCGAGCAGAAAGGTCATGAAGTCCTTCGCAGGGCGGTAATCCTCCAGCGTGAGACCGGTCGCCTGCAGCAGGGCGATGAGGGCAACCGTGCTCAGAAAAACCGGATTCAAAAGGGGATTGCGGTAGGTGAGAAAGAGCCAGCGGGTGGCCAGGTAGGCCCCCAGGGTGACCAGCACGAATAGGGCGAAGAGGAGCTGGTTCACGGCTCCCTCCTGCGCTGCAGAAGCTGCACGGTGACTCCGGTCACCGCCGCGCCGGCCATGGCGCTCAACAGCAGGATGGCCAGCAGCGCCACCCCGCTTTGGCGCATCAGGGAACCGAAGGACATGAGCCCGACCGAAATCGGGATGAAGAAAAAGGCAAAGTGCTTCAGGAGAAACCCGCTCGCCGCCTCGATGCAGGCGGGTTTGACCAGGCCGCTCGAGAGCAGGGCGAACATGAGCAGCATCCCCGCCACGTTTCCGGGGAGGGAGAGATGCAGGGCGCCGACCAGGAACACCCCCAGGCGGAACACCAGCCAAAGGAGTACGGTCTGCCAGATTATCTTGAAGAGGTTCTTCGCCATACCATGGGCCCTTCGCGGTTTTCAGGCGATCCTGGCGCCGCGGTGATCGGAAGTGGGGAGTTGCGCGGGTAAGGACCGTAGGGTTCCCGCCGCCGTCGGGGTGCGGGAGATCCCCCGGGAGGTGCTGCCTCCCGGGGAGTGCTGCCGTCTATCAGGGAATCATCCAGGGGAAGACGTAGGCCTGCAGCGCCACGATCACGCCCATGACCGTGGTCAGGAACAGGGCGTGCTTCAGGGTGAAGCGGAACAGGTTGCCTTCCTCGCCGACGAGGCCGGTGGCGGCGCAGGCGACGGCGATGGACTGCGGGGAGATCATCTTGCCCATGACACCGCCGCTGGTGTTGGCGGCGCCGGTCAGGAGCGGGTTCATGCCGAGCTGCTCCGCGGTGACCTTCTGCAGACCGCCGAAGAGGACGTTGCTGGAGGTGTCGGAGCCGGTCAGGAACACGCCCAGCATGCCCAGGAACGGGGAGAGGAACGGGAACATGGCGCCCGCCTTGGTGAAGGAGATGCCCATGCTGGTGGTCATGCCCGAGGCGTTCATGACGAAGGCGAGACCGACCACGGAGGCGACGGTGACCGCGGGCCAGCGCATGTCGTACAGGGTCTTGCCGAGCACCTGGAAGAAGTCGACGATACCTACGCCGCAAATGAGAGCCGAGATGATGGCCGCGATCAGGATGGCGGTACCGGCCGCAGACATGAAGTTGAAGGTGAACTTGGCGGGAACCTTGGCCGGGAGCTGGTCGGTGAGGGCTTTATCCAGAGCCTTGAACTGCGCCTTGTCGACCGCCTTCGCCTCGACCAGTTCTTTCTGGATCTTCTGGATGTCCTTCTGTTTTTTGTCGACCGCGTCGTATGCGGCCAGACGCTCTGCGGTGACCACCGGCTTGCCGGCCGGCAGGCTCTGCTCGACTGCCAGGACCTTGTCCTCGAGCGCCTGCAGTTCGGTCAGGCCGACGGTGAGGGCTGCCTGCTTGGCATCGGCCGGGGAGAGCGACGCCGCCTGCTTGGCAGCTTCGGCTTTCACGACCGCGACCTTCTTGATGCCGTCTTCCGGCTTGGAGACCTTCTTCACGATGGCGTTGTCCAGGCCGGATACGGGGATCACCACCTTGCTCTTGTCCAGGGCGGTCTTGACCGAAGGGATACCCCAGACCAGAACCATGATGGTGAGGACGAGGTAGGGCGCCCAGGCGCGGAACATCTCGGCGCCGGTGTAGTCGTGGCTTTCCTTGCCGGTGAACTCGGGCTCGTGGTCGAAGGTCCAAACGGTTGCCGGCTGCCAGAACTTGAGCAGGATGACCAGGGCGGCCAGGGTCAACAGCGACGCGGTCACGTCGGGGAGGTAGGGACCGAGGTAACTCGCGGTACCCCACTGTGCGAAGGCGAAGGTAACGCCGCAGACGATGATGGCAGGCAGCACCTCGATGGTCTTCTTCCAGCCGGCCATGATCATGATGACGTAGAACGGGATGAAGATGGAGACGAAGGGGAGCTGGCGTCCTACCATGGTGGAGAGCTTCATGAGCCCGGCGTCGTCGTACCCCATGACCCCGGCGAGCGCCACCACCGGGATCCCGATGGCGCCGAAGGCGACCGGAGCGGTGTTGGCGATGAGACAGACACCCGCCGCGTAGAAGGGACGGAAGCCAAGGCCGACCAGCGTGGCACCGGCAATGGCGACCGGCGTGCCAAAGCCCGCAGCCCCTTCGATGAAGGCGCCGAAACAGAAGGCGATCAGCAGGGCCTGCAGACGGCGGTCACCGGTGAGACCGGCCAGCGAGGCGCGGATGATCTCGAACTGCCCTCCCTTGACCGTGATGTTGTACAGGAGGATGGTTGTCACCACGATGTAGAACACCGGGAAGAGGCCGAAGGCGGCGCCATGCAGTGTGGCGAGCCCGGCGAGCTTGGCCGGCATCTGCCATACGAAGATGGCGATGGCGAGGGCGGAGGCGACCGCCAGGGGGCCTGCCTTGTGGGCCTTCATCTTGAACACGGCCAGACAGACGAAGATGACGACGAGGGGGATGGCGGCAACCAGCGCCGACATCGCGAGGCTTCCTGCTACGGGGGTGTAGCTCTGAATCCATGGCATGACTGTAGTTCTCCTTTGGTTCGTGATGCTGGTATGGGCGGCAAAAAATTGGCTATCTCAATTGAAGTGGAATCGGTTCGGCAACGGCCCCTGCTAGCTGACGCCCACGGCATGAAATGCGGAGAACAGGGCAATCAAACCAAGTTATACATTTTGGTAAGGCCAATTAACCACCTTTTCAGAACAGTGTCAAGTTATTTTGCATACGCTATATAAATGGCTTTACTCAGGTCTTTTTTTGAACTAGGATATTTTGGCCTTATGGTAATATCTTTTTTATCATATACCTGGGATCCACTTTACCGAACGAACGTATGACAGAAAAATCGAACAGGTTCCAAGGGATTTAAAACAGCTTTACCCTGATCAAACGGCGACTCTCATGAAGTTGCCCGACGGTGCAGAGGGTAATGCCAAAAGTGATGGAGGAAGAACAGCTATGTACGAGCAATTTAAGGCCAGGGCAGTCGGGGTCGGGGCGGAAGTGCACCGGGTCGGCACCTGTAATGACGCGGTCGAATTCGTCCTCTCATTTTTAAAACAAGAGGGGATTGCCGAAGCTCCCGGCAGCTACGCGGTCTGGGCCAAGGGACCCTTCCTGGAGGCGGTAGGCCAGGAGGCGCTGGCCGGGGTTCCCGGGCTCGGCTTCGAGGTGACCAGGGAGCGCGCGGCGCAGGCCAAGGTCGGCATCAGCGACATGTCCTTCGCGGTGGCCGATACGGGGTCACTGGTGCAGGACCAGGCAGCACCGGACCAACGTCTGGCATCGGCACTGACCGGCATCCACATCGCCCTCGTACCTTCAGGCAACATCGTCGCCGACAAGACCGCCCTCTTCGCCCGGATCAATCCGAAAACCAGCCGCTACATAGCCTTCATCACCGGCCCCAGCCGCACCGCCGATATCGAGCGCGTGCTCACCATCGGCGTGCACGGGCCCGAGCGGCTGATCGTACTGTTCGTTGACGAGTTGGGAGGGGAGCAGAGATGAAACATGAATTCAAGGCAAGCATCAACAGGGCTTTGAACGACGCCAACCTCACCGGCGCGCTGGGCAAGTTCTCGGAAGCGTACAAGGTGAACCGCACCAAGGCCTACGAGGGTATCGATTTCGAGGAACTGCGCGGCCGCATCGCCGAAGCGAAGTCGGCGGCGGCCTGCCACCTGGACGAGGTTGCGGAAACCTTCCGCAAAAACGCCGAGGCACTGGGCGCCAAAGTGTTCCGCACCCGCGATCCCGAGGAAGTGAAACAGTACATCCTCAAGGTGGCACGCGAAAACGGCGTGAAGAACGTGGTCAAATCGAAGTCGATGGCCACCGAGGAGATCCACCTGAACCAGGCCCTGTTGAAAGAAGGGATCGCGGTGGCGGAAACCGACCTCGGAGAATGGATCATCCAACTCGCCGGCCAGACCCCGTCCCACATGGTGATGCCCGCCATCCACATGACCAAGGAGGAGGTCGCCGACATCTTCAGCAAGGAGGTGAACGAGCGGCTGGACACCGACATCCCGCGCCTGGTCAAGGTGGCCAGAAACGAACTGCGCCCGAAGTTCCTGGAAGCCGACCTGGGCATCTCCGGCGGCAACATCGCCGTCGCCGAAACCGGGAGCATCGTCCTGGTGACCAACGAGGGGAACGCGCGCCTGGTGACCACCCTGCCCCGCATTCACGTGGCTCTGGTCGGCGTCGAGAAACTGGTCGAAAAGTTCGAAACGGTGGTACCGATCCTCGACGCGCTCCCCCGGAGCGCCACGGCGCAGCTGCTCACCAGCTACGTCTCCATCATCACGGGCCCCACCCAGAACGATGACGGCTCCGAGAAAGAGCTGCACATCATCCTGATGGATAACCAGCGCACCGAGATGGCCAAGGATCCCAAGTTCAAGCAGGCCCTGCAGTGCATCCGCTGCGGCTCCTGCCTCAACGTCTGTCCCATCTTCCGCCTGGTAGGCGGACACGTCTTCGGCAAGGTCTACACCGGCGGCATCGGCACCATCCTCACCGCCTGGTTCGATGAACTGAAGAAGTCCGAGGAGATCCAGGGGCTTTGCATCCAGTGCGGCAACTGCACCCAGGTCTGCCCGGGCAAGCTGGACATCCCCGAGATGATCATGGAGATCCGCCGCAGGCTCGTACTGGAAAAGGGACAGCCCCTGGTGCAGAAGGCGATCTTCAGCGTGGTCAACAACCGGAAGTTCTTCCACGGCATGCTGCGCGCAGCCTCGGTCGCCGGCAAGCCCTTCACCTCCGGAAAGTTCATCCGTCACCTGCCGCTGTTTCTTTCCGAACTGACCGACGGTCGCAGCCTCCCGGCCATCGCCGAAAAACCGTTCCGCGACCTCTACGCCGGTATCGAGCAGCCCAAGGGGAAGGAGAAGGCGGTCTTTTACGCCGGGTGCCTGATCGATTTCGCCTATCCGGAAACGGGGGTCGCACTGGTGAAACTGCTCAACAAGGCAGGGATCGAGGTGATCTTCCCTGAAGAGCAGACCTGCTGCGGCGCGCCCGCTCTCTACAGCGGCGCCTACGAGGTCGCGGCCCAGAACGCCGCCGACAACATCGAGGCGCTCCTGGAGCAGGACGCCCAGTACGTGGTTTCCGCATGCCCCACCTGTACCGTGGCGCTCGCCCACGACTTCGCCAAGACGCTCGAGGCGGTCGGACGGACCGAGTGGCTGGACAAGGCGCGCAAGCTCGCCGAGAAGACCGTCGATCTCGCCACGCTGGTGAAGCGCCTGGTGGACGAAGGGCGCCTGAGCTTCCAGGAAGGGGCGGACCTCGGCAAGATCACCTACCACGATTCCTGTCACCTCAAGCGGACGCTCAAGGTGTCGGAGCAGCCGCGCGAGCTTTTGCAGCAGGCGGGCTACCAGGTCGAGGAGATGTTCGAGTGCGACATGTGCTGCGGCATGGGGGGCTCCTACTCCATGAAGCTGCCGGAGATTTCCGCGCCGATCCTGAAGAGGAAGCTGAAGAACATCAAGGACACGGGGGCGCCGCTGGTGGCTATGGACTGCCCGGGATGCGTGCTGCAGATCAGCGGCGGGTTCGATCAGGACGAGGCGCCCGTGCGGGTGAAGCACACGGCCGAACTGCTGGCGGAACGACTGAAAGATTGAGGTAACAGAACTACAGAACCGGAAAAGGAAAAGCCGCTCGAAAGAGCGGCTTTTCTCGTTACAGCGGACTACTACCACATCCTTGTTACGCCTTCAATTTGGCAGCCTCCGGTTTGCCAAACAGCGCCTTCACCGCGCCGATGACCAGCATGGCTGCGGGAACCATCTGGCCCGCGACGATGACAGCGGCAAAGCCCATGAAAGCCCAGACAAGGATGCCAGGCTCATCCGCCTGCGCACCGTTAGCGGCAAAAGCCGACGTTGCCGATGCGACTGTTGCGATGATCGAGGTGATAGGTGCTTTCGCTCTCATGACATCCTCCTTTTAGGATCGGTTGTTAGCCTGCTGGCTTCATGAAGAGCATCATCCATGCCAGAGATGGAACCTGCGCGGAGACCAGCACAAGACCCTGATATCACACAGTTTTACCAATCATCCTCCACCATGGCGCAATCAGGAGACGGTGCCGATAGTATGTTTTTTTCATACACCCAGCCCCCCACTTGCAGGCCGCCGCACCTGCCCTCTGAGGCCAACGTACTGAAAATACGACGACTACCTCCCATCGCAGGGGTGTATAACCGCCACATGCGGCCGCTGTTCAACTGGGGACTGGCTCCGCCAGGTGCCTGTCCCCTTGGTGCTTATGGAAGACGGCTGAAGCAGAAAGGAGCGTTCCGCTAGAGGGACAGGCACCTGACGGAGCCTGTCCCTGCTGCTGCGGCCTACTTGGCCTTGGTCATCTCTACCTCGATGTTGATGTGAACCTCGTCACCGACCGCGACACCTCCCGCCTCCAGCATCTTGTTCCAGGTCAGACCGAAGTCCTTCCTGTTGATGGTGGTGCCGGCCGTGGCGCCGCGCCTGAAGGTCCCCATCGGGTCCTTCACCTCAGGCGAGAGTCCCTCTACGTCGAGGACCACCGGTCTGGTAACCCCGTGCAGTGTGAGATTGCCCAACAGTTTGAAGTTGCCTCCGCTCCCCTTGGTTACCCCGGTGGAAACGAAGGTCATGGTTGGAAATTTGACCACGTCAAGGAAGTCCGGACTTTTTAGATGCGCATCACGCTTGGCGACGCCGGTATCGATGGATGCCGTGTCGATGGTCGCGGTGACCGAGGACTTGGCGAGGTCGCTGTCATTGATGTTGACCACACCGGAGACCTTGCCGAACACCCCCTTGACGTTGGATACCATCAAGTGCCGAACCTTGAAACCTATGCTGCTGTGATCGGGGTCTATGTTCCATGTGGCAGCTGAGGCAAGCACAGGCGCTGCAAAAAGAAACGCTGCCGTGAACAAACCGGCTACCCTGGCCGCTGTCAATCTGATCATCGTTATCCTCCTGTGTGTCACTTGGTCAAACCAAACGACGATATGATATCGCGTAGCACCACAATCATACCATTAAGATCCGGTTTGTCGACAAGAAGAATAGCGTCACGGGTGATGGGAACACGGCTGCGGCCGTGCCTGGAATAGAGGGATTTCAGAAGGTTGAAGGGAACTGAGCGGAAACCGGCGAAGAACGCTTGGTCAGGCAGCGGGCGACCTCGTACCGGAAATGGAGGCATCGGGTCGAATCAGGCGTTGGCGCCCCTTCTCTCGACGCCATGGTACCCTTCGCGACGCTGGGTGCGAACAGGATCGACGCCGATGCGGACCCATCCCGACCTGCGCCTGAAACTGGAAATCGTGCCGGACTGGATCAGTTTCTCCAGCATGAAGTCTTTGACGTAGTCGTATTTGTTGTCGTCATAGCTCACTTGAATAAGCATTATGTCCTCCATAGCTCGAGATGCATGCCGCAATCTATTTTTTGCAACGACGCGCTACCTGTTGCTACCGGCTCAAAACTTTAGCACAAGTTACTAAAAAAGTCCAAATCTTAAGACATTAACAACCATTAACTGCCTCCGGCATCCAGGGGCCTGAAACAGTAACAGGGGAAAACCATTTGGCTTTCCCCTGTACCGTATCGACAGCGATAAAACGAACTTTAAGAAAAAGCTGGGACTACTCTCCCAGGTAGGTATAGGACTGCAGCGTCTTGTCCAGCAGTTCCAGGAAGTGGCTGCTCTCCTCGATGGATACCTTCTGCAGCGAGACATCCTTCTCCAGGTTGTTGCGCACCCGCTTCAGAATCTCCTGGGCGTCATACTGCACGTACTTCAGGCTCTCCCAGGTGGCGTCGCCAGTGATGACCGTATCGATCTTGTAGTTGGTCTTCTTGTTGAAGGTGATATGCACCGCGTTGGTATCGCCGAACAGGTTGTGCATGTCCCCCAGGATCTCCTGATAGGCGCCGATCAGGAAGAAGCCGATGTAGTACTGCTCGTCCCCCTTGATCTTGTGCAGCGGCAGCGCTTTGGTCCTGCCGTTTTCGCCCACGAAGCTGGTGATCTCACCGTCGGAGTCGCAGGTGATGTCGGCGATGGAGGCGAGCACGTCCGGTTTCTCGTCCAGGCGCTGGATCGGGACGATCGGGAAAAGCTGATCGATGGCCCAGGAGTCCGGGATGGACTGGAACAGCGAGAAGTTCGCGAAGTAGGTCTGCCTCAGGCTCAGCTGGAAGTTCTGAAGCTCGTCCGGGATCGGCTTCATCTTCTCGACGATGGAGTTGATCTTCCTGATGATCTTCGAGTAGATCCACTCCGCGTTGGCGCGCTCGGCCATGTTCAGGTAGCCCAGGTTGAAGAGGCTCACCGACTCCTGGATCAGCTGGATGGTGTCGTGATAGTCCTCGCGCAGGGAGTGCTTGTCGATGCTCTTGTAGATGTCGACCAGCTTCTTGACCGTCGGGGAAAGCTTCTCCGTCTCGGTCAGGATGAACTCGAAGTCCGGCATGAGCGTCTGGGTGTTGTTGTTCAGGACGTCGGTGATCAGCACCGAGTAGTGCGCGACGGTGGCGCGGCCCGATTCCGAGATGATGTTCGGGCACGGGACGCCGGCGTCGTCACAGATGTTCTTCACCTGGTAGATGACGTCGTTGGCGTACTCTTCCAGCGAATAGTTGACGCTGGAGAAGTAGCTCGACTTGGAGCCGTCGTAGTCGACGCCGAGGCCGCCGCCGATGTCCAGGAACTCGAGGTCCACGCCGAGCTTTCTCATCTCCGCGTAGATACGGGTCCCCTCGATCAGAGCGTTCTTGATCTTGTCGATCTTGGTGATCTGGCTCCCTACGTGGAAGTGGAGCAGCTTCACCGTGTTCAGCATGCCGTTCTCACGCAGCATGTCGATGGCCGCGATGATCTCGGAGATGCGCAGACCGAACTTGGCGTCCTCGCCGCCGGAGGTGGACCACTTGCCGATTCCCTTCGAGGAGAGCTTGACGCGGATACCCAGTTTAGGGGTGATGCCGGTGCGCTTGGCCACCTCGACGATCTTCTCCAGTTCGAACAGCTTCTCCACCACGATGGTGATGTCGTAGCCGACGCGGGTGGCGAAGAGAACGGTCTCGATGAACTCGGTGTCCTTGTAGCCGTTGCAGATGATGGGGAGGTTGCTCCCGGTGACCATGGAGATGGCCGCCACCAGTTCCGGCTTGGAGCCGACCTCGAGGCCGATGTTGTACTTCTTGCCGAAGTTCGCGATAGCCTCGACCACCTGACGCTGCTGGTTCACCTTGATCGGGTAGAAGGTCTGGTACTTGGCCGGATAGTTGTTGTCGTGAATGGCGTTCTTGAACACGCGGCTGATCGAGGCGATACGCCCCTCCAGGATGTTCATGAAGCGCAGGAGGATCGGCGGCTTGATCTTCCTCTTGATCAGGTCGTCTACCAGCACCTTGAGATCGATGGAGTATTTGGAATTGGGGGTCGGGTGCACGCAGACGTTACCCTTCTTGTTGACCGAGAAGAGTTCGGCGCCCCAGTTATCGATGTTGTAGATCTTCGAGGAATCGTTGATGGTCCATTTAGCCATGTTCAGTTCACCATGTTCAGCAAAGTGGGATGTTGACAGTCATCACGACAGACGGTTCTTGAAATCTTCATAGCCGAAGCTGCGCACCACGCGCAATTCCCCGGTCTGCGGCTCGTAGGTACAGATATGCGGCAGTTGAATGCCGTTGAACGTGGTCGTCTTGACCATGGTGTAGTGCGACATATCCAGAAACGCCAGTTTTTCGCCCGGTACAAGTGCGTGGTCGAAGGACCAGTCGCCGATGACGTCGCCGGCAAGACACGACGGCCCACCCAGGCGGTAGTCGTGCCCCTTCTCCCCCGGCAGGTAGCCGTTCTGGATTTCGGGACGGTAGGGCATCTCCAGGATGTCGGGCATGTGGCAGGTGGCCGAGACATCCAGGATGGCGATATCCGCCTCGTTGTGCACCACGTCGAGCACCTCGGAAACCAGGATGCCGGTACCGATGGCGATGGCCTCGCCCGGCTCCAGGTAGACCTCGAGGTCGTACTTTTCGCGGTAGTAACGCACCAACTCCACCAGGGCATCGACATCGTACCCCTCACGGGTGATGTGGTGCCCGCCCCCCAGGTTGAGCCACTTCATCTGCGGCAGATACTGTCCGAACTTCTCCTCGAATACCTTGGAGGTCCGCTCCAGGGGCTCGAAGAGCTGCTCGCACAGGGTGTGGAAGTGGAGCCCTTCCACGCCGGCAAGGGACTTGCCGTCGAACTCGGAGCGCAGGATGCCCAGGCGCGACTTGGGCGCGGCCGGATCATAGATCGGCGTGTGCCCCTCGGAGTGCCCGGGGTTCACGCGCAGACCGATGGAGACACGGCCGGCGTACCGCTCCCACATGGGACGGAAGCGCTCCAACTGGTTGAACGAGTTGAACACCAGGTGATTGGAGGTGGTAAGGAGCTCCGCGACGTCGCTTTCCTTGAAGGCGGCAGAGAAGCTGTGCACCTCTTTGCCAAACTCCTCGCGACCAAGGCGCGCCTCCCACGGCGAACTGGCGCAGATCCCGTGCAGCGTCTGCGCGATGATCGGGAACACGCTCCACATGGAAAACGCCTTCAGCGCCAAAAGGATCTTGGCGCCGCTGCGCTTTTGCACCTCGTCAAGTATGGCCAGATTGTGGCGCAGCCGCCCCAGGTCGACCACGAAGGCCGGCGAGGGAGCAAGCTGCATCATTTCTTCTACATGCAGTTTGGTCACTTACAGTTCCGCCCAGTCGCCGCCGTCGACTACAACGGTGGGAAGGCCCATCGGCCCCAGAGTTTCGATGAATGCTTCCGGATCGAACTGTTCCATGTTGAACACGCCTTCGCCGCGCCACTTGCCGGTCAGCATCATGATGGCGCCCACGACCGCCGGCACGCCGGTGGTGTAGCTGATCGCCTGGCTCTTCACTTCGCGGTAGCACGCCTCGTGATCGCAGATGTTGTAGATGTAGACCTGCTTGCGCTTGCCGTCCTTGATGCCGCGGGCGATGACGCCGATGCAGGTGCGCCCCTTGGTGAGCGGGCCGAGGCTCCCCGGATCCGGCAGCACAGCTTTCAGGAACTGCAGCGGCACGATCTTCTGGCCGTTGAACTCCACCTCGTCGATGCGGGTCATGCCGACGTTCTGCAGCACCTCGAGGTGCTTCAGGTAGTTGTCCGAGAAGGTCATCCAGAACTGCGCCTTCTTGATGGTCGGGATATGCTTCACCAGCGACTCCATCTCCTCATGGTACATGCGGTAGATGTTCATCGGGCCGATGCCGTCCGGGAAGTCGAAGACGCGCTTGGTGGTAAGGGGATCGGTCTCGACCCAGTCGCCGTTCTCCCAGTGACGGCAGGCAGCGGTCACCTCGCGGATATTGATCTCCGGGTTGAAGTTGGTGGCGAAGGGCTGGCCGTGGTTGCCCGCGTTGGCGTCGATGATATCGATCTCGTGCACCTCGTCCAGATACTTCTTGGCGGCGAGGGCGGTGTAGACGTTGGTGACGCCCGGATCGAAGCCGGAGCCGAGGAGAGCCATGAGCCCCTTCTCCTTGAAGCGGTCCTGGTAGGCCCACTGCCAGCTGTATTCAAATTTCGCGGTGTCGAGGGGCTCGTAGTTGGCGGTATCCAGGTAGTCCACACCGGTGGCCAGGCAGGCATCCATGATGGTCAGGTCCTGGTACGGCAGCGCCACGTTGATGACGAGCTTGGGCTGCTCGCGCTTGATCAGCTCGATCAGTTCCGGCACGTTGTCGGCGTCCACTTGAGCAGTGGCGACGGGAAACTCTATCTGGTCCGCAATGGCGCGGCACTTGGATTCGGTACGGGAAGCGAGGGTAATGCCGGTGATCACGCCGGTTGCCTGAGCACACTTATGGGTAACAACCCCACCTACGCCGCCTGCACCGATAATCAATACTTTGCTCATTTGACTTGCTCTCCTCTTTTCAATAGTAAAACGTTGGGGGTGTCACGACCCAGAGCAGCTTTGCAGCGCTCTTTCCTACATTTTTGACTGCATGTTTGCGGTCCGAAGAGAAATAGAAGCACTCCCCCTTGTCGACCGTATAGAGTTTGTCGTCCAGCCGTAACTGCACCTTGCCGGAGATGACGAAGCCGAACTCCTCGCCCTCGTGGATGGGCTGTTCGTCCATCTCCCCGCCGGGATCGAGCGTCACCAGCACGGGATCCATCTCCCGGTTCTGTGCCCCCGGCACCAGGAGCTCCACCTTGACGCTGTCGCCGTCGTCCGTCGCCTGTACCCGGGCATCTTTTCCGAACACGATGTCCTGGTCGACCTCCTCGCTGAAGAACTCCTGCATGCTGATGCCGAACACGTCCACGATATCCTTCAACGTCGCGATCGACGGCGACGTGGCGTCGTTCTCCAGCTGCGAAATGAAGCCCTTGGTCAGATCGGCGCGGCTGGCCAGCTCCTCTTGAGTCAGCGAATTGGCCATCCTGAGCCTCTTCAACCTCTCACCGATTTTCAAGTGTCCTCCCCGGTTTAGTAACAGTAAACCTTTTGTATTTTGGCAATGTATTGCGTTGCCGGATTTTTGTCAACAAAAAGTTTAGTAATGGTATACTTCCTGTTTAACATTTAACTTTCATTAATCTTGGCGGTTTTGGCAAGTGGCTAATCTGGCACCGGTTTACACGACAGTGCATCCCGATATGCCGTATACGGATGACGCCGCCGGGAGGTTCACCAGAAGGTTCACACCGCAGCCGGCGCCGGCTGCTGAAACACCGTCAACGTATACCGGTTCACGCTAACTAGCTGTTGAGCCGTGACTTTTTTTGTGTTACTACTCACTAGGGGACTGGCTCCACAGGTGCCTGTCCCCCTTTCACACTCAAGCACCAGGGGACTGGCTCCGCAGGTGCCTGTCCCCTTTACACTGCAGACAAAAGGAAACAGCATGAACCTTTTAGATGGCAAGAAGTGCGCTGACAGCCTGATCGCCGGCATCGCCAAGCAGGTCGCGCGCCACGTCGACGCGGGGCTCAGAAAACCGCACATGACCGTGATCCTGGTCGGCAACCACGCCCCCAGCGAGTCCTACGTCAAATCGAAGATCACCACCTGCGCGCTCTCGGGCTTCGACAGCAACCTGATCCGCCTCCCCGAAACCGTTTCCGAAAAGGAGCTCCTGGCCCTGATCGCCGAGATCAACGAGGACAACTCCACCGACGGCGTTATCGTCCAGCTCCCGCTCCCCAAGCAGATCAACGCCCAGCGCGTCATCAACGCTATCTCCCCTGAGAAAGACATCGACGGCTTCCACCCCACCAACTTCGGGCGCATGGCCCTGGGGCAGAAGGCGTTCCGCCCCGCGACCGCCTACGGCATCTGCAAGCTGCTGCAGTTCTACCAGGTGCCGGTTGCCGGCAAGCACTGCGTCGTCATCGGGCGCTCCAACATCGTGGGCAAACCGATCTCCATCATGCTCTCCAACGACTTCGACATCGGCAACGCAACGGTCACCCTCACCCACATCGAGACTCCGCGCGAACTGCTGCTCGACGAGACCCGCCGCGCCGACATCGTCATCGTGGCCGTCGGCATTCCGGGCTTTGTCACACCCGACATGGTGAAAGAGGGCGTGACCCTGATTGACGTGGGCATCAACCGACTGGAGAACGGCAAGCTGGTCGGTGATGTCGCTTTCGACGCGGTCGCTCCCAAGTGCGAGTGGATCACCCCCGTTCCCGGCGGCGTAGGGCGCATGACCGTGGCCGCGCTCATGATCAACACGCTCGCCGCCTACCAGAACAACTTCGAACTCGCATAAGAGGCAGAACCCGTTCAACGTTCAACGTTCAATGTTCAACTTCTACCTGCCGCTCCCCCTTTCGCGAACATCCATCTGGGAATTTCGTAGAATCTGCGGTGTCGAGCGGCAGGCAAGACAGTCGAACTGGAGTTCCCCCCTTTGCGAAGGGGGGACAGGGGGGATTTGCCTCTCCCTAACCTAAAGCAAATCCCCCTAAATCCCCCTTCGCAAAGGGGGATTTAGGCCCAACAAAAAGGGTCCCGGCATTTCCGCCGGGACCCTTTTTCTGTAACAGCACGTGTTTTTTATCCTGCCGTCATCCCTTTTATCCCTGTTAATCGCCTCAGAAAATGAATTGCGAGATGGTGTAGGCGACAACGGTGGAGACGCCGACACCGATCAAGCCCGGAATCATGAAGCTGTGGTTCAGGAGGTACTTGCCGATCCTGGTGGTGCCGGTGCGGTCCATGTTGATGGCGGCCAGGTCGCTCGGGTAGAAGGCGAAGAAGAAGTAGGCGTAGCTTGCCGGCATGAGGCCCAGAAGCAGCGGGATGGGCAGCCCCAGGGCCAGCCCCAGCGGCAGGGTAATGGCAAGGGTCGCAGCCTGGCTCTTCACGAAGGCGGAGATGCAGAAGGTGGCGATGGCGAAGGTCCAGGGGGCCATCTTGACCATGATGCCGATGTTGTCGACCAGGTACTTCTTATTGGCGCTGATGAAGGTATCGCTCATCCAGGCGATGCCGAAGATGGAGACGACGGCGATCATGCCGGCGATGAAGACGCTCGAGTGGGCGATGTCTTTGGCCTTGACCTTGGCGGCGAAGAGGATGAAGGCGCCGTAGGCGAGCATGATGAACTGCACCACGGTAGTCATCGGGATCGGCTTCTTGTCAGCGGCCAGCGGGAGCAGCCACGGGCAGCTTGCCATGAGGATGATGGTGCCGACGCCGGCGAAGAAAAGCGCAACGGAAACCTTGGCGACGGTGGAGATCTTCTTGTCGAGGGTGGTCACATCGGCATCGAGCCCCTTGCGGAATTCGGGATCCTGCAGGCGGGCCTGGAATTCGGCGTCCTTGTCGAGGTCGAGACCGCGGTTGAAGCTCCAGGCCGCGGCGGCGAGCACGCCGATGATCCCGGCAGGCATGGTGACGGAGATGATGTCGATCAGGGTCACCGGATGGCCGGCCTTCGCGGCGAAGCCAAGGAAGAAGGTGACCGCGGCTGCCACCGGGCTTGCGGTGATCCCCATCTGGGACGCGACACTGGAAATGGCCATGGGGCGCTCCGGACGGATCTTGGTCTTGATGGCGACGTCGGAGATGACCGGCAGCAGCGCGTAGACCGCGTGGCCGGTTCCGCAGCAGACGGTCAGGAAGAAGGTACAGAGCGGGGCCAGTATGGTCACGTATTTAGGATGTGCCCGCAGCAGTTTTTCGGTCAACTGCACCAGGTAGTCGAGGCCACCCGCCACCTGGAGGGTTGCCGAAGCCGTGACCACCGCGAGGATGATCAGCATGACGGCGATGGGCGGCTCCGAAGGGACACTGCGGAAACCGAGCACCAGCACCGAAACGCCGAGGCCACCGATAAGCCCGAGCGCCACGCCGCCTTTGCGGATACCTATCAGCACCGCGCCGAGTACGAGTATGAATTGGATCCAGAACATCGCTGCCATGACAACCTCCTATGTTGCTCTTGGTTAGCTTGAGCGAGGCCGTCATGGCCTCGCGTTCGTTATTTAACCGTGGTAGAGCAGGCTTGATGCCAAGATCCACTTCTATCGTAAACACCTGAAACTACTGCATATATTTCCTCCATCCCGGCAACGGGCAATAAAAAATGCCATAACCTGAGGCTATGGCATTGCACATGAAGAGCAGAAAAAATATACAAAATCAACCACTTACCGAAGAGTATAACGCGTGGTTATCATTATAACCGAAGGTTATGCCTCTTCATGAGACGCATAAACCACCTCCCCCAGGAGGGGCGAGGCGGAGGGGGGAAGCCTTCAGGAGTGCATCATCTTGAGCCGCTTGCTGAGGGCCGGCTGGGAGATCCCCAGGAGCCTCGCGGCCAGGGTCTGGTTGCCGTTGGCGCGGGCCAGCGCCTCCTGGACCAGGAAAGCGGCGGCATCGCTGAAGGTAGGGAGCTCGTCGAAACCGCTGAAGGGATTCTCTTTCGGGGGAGCCGCAGAGGAGGGCCCCGCCTCGGCTTGCGCGGACTCGACCGCTTTCACGAAGCTGTCCATGGAGAGCATCCGGTCGCGGTGCACGCTGACCGCGTCGAACACCATCGCCTTCAGCTCCCTCACGTTGCCCGGAAAGCTGTAGGTGGAGAGAAACTGTGCCAGCCCCTTGGGGGGCGTCGGCTTCTTCTTCCCGAGCGCCTCGGCGGCCTCCGCCAGGAAGTGATCCAAGAGAAGTGGTATGTCGCCGCGCCGTTCCCTGAGCGCCGGGATCTGCACCCGGTGCGTGCGCAGCCGGTAGTACAGGTCGCGTCTGAATTTTCCTTCCCCTTCCTTCGCCGAAAGGTTCTGATGCGTCGCCACGATGATGCGCGCCTTGAGACGCTTGGGCAGATCGCACCCGAGCGGATAGTACTCGCGTTCCTGCAGTAGCCGCAGCAGTTTCACCTGGGACGGGATGCTGAGGTCGCCGATCTCGTCCAGAAAGAGGGTCCCGTCGCTCGCTTCCTCCACCATGCCGCGCCGGGCCTGGTCGGCGCCGGTATAGGCGCCGCGCACGTGGCCGAACAGGGTGTCGGCGAAGACGGTATCGTCCAATCCCGCCACGTTCACCGTGACCAGCTTGCCGCGGCAACCGCTCAGCCGGTGCACGGCCTGGGCGATCAGCTCTTTCCCTACCCCGCTCTCGCCGGTGATAAGGAGCGGCTGCGGACTCTTGGCCACCGCCTCGATGTAGGCGAAGACGTCGAGCATGGAGCGGTCCCCGGTGACGATGGCGGAGAACGCCTCCGGGTGCGACAGCTCGCGCGAAATCAGGCGGCTCGACACCTCTTGGAACTCGCTTCTCATCTCCACCATCCGGATCGCCCGCAACACGCTCCCGACGATGCGCTCCTCCTCGTCGGTCTTGACGCAATAGTCGAAGGCGCCCAGGCGCATGCAGCGCACCGCCGTCTCCAGCTGGTTCAGGCCGCTCAGGATGATCACGGCGGTGTCCGGGTAACGCTCCGCGATCTGCGCCAGCACCTCCTCGCCGGAGAGATGCGGCATGGTGAGATCGAGCATGACCAGACCGATCCGCTTTTCCTCCAGTATCGAGAGCACCTGGCGGCTGTCGCTGCAGGTGGTGATGTTGTTGATCCCCCCGGCTGTTTCCAGGGTGAGGGTCAGGGAACCGAGCCAGTCGGGTTCGTCATCGACCAACAGGACGCCGAAATCGGGGTAGAGGGTCTCGGTCACGCGTCAACCTCCTTGTGATAGGCGGGCAGGGTCAGGGTGACCGTGGTGCCACTGCCGTCGGATTGAAACTCCAGGGTGCCGCCGTGCTCCTTGACGATGCCGGCTGAGACGGAGAGCCCGAGCCCGGTCCCTCCCTGGTCCTGCTTGGTGGTGAAAAATGGATCAGTCAGGCGCGACAGGTGCTCTGCAGCGATACCGGTTCCCTCGTCGCGAAGCCTGACCACCACGGTGTCGCGGAAGGCGTCATGCCAGGTGACCAGCTCGATGCCCCGCTCCGGGTCGGGAAGCGCCTGGCAGGCGTTCAGGATCAGGTTGACCAGCACCTGTTCGAGCCGCTGCCGGTTGCCGCGCACGCGGGGTAGCCCCTTGCGGTAACCGACGCTGAAGTTGCGGGTCGCTTTGCGGATGGTCGGCTCCACCAGCCTGACCGCCGCCTGGGCCGCGGTGTTGAGGTCGATGACCTCATTGCCCCCGGTGGTGTCCTGACGGGCGAAATCCTTCAGGTCGTCCACGATCCTCTTGATGCGCTTGCCGGCGTCCTGGATCTTCGCCAGTGATTTGGGCACTTCCTGGCGCATGCGCGAGTAAGGGAGTCCGCCGCAGGTGAAGTCGCCGTTTTCCTCGTAGTAGCGCTCCAGGATCTTGGTGGCGTCGCTGTGGAAGCGCTTCAGGATCGGGGCCTCAAGGAGGATGATGCCGGTGGGGTTGTTGATTTCGTGCGCCACGCCGGAAACGAGCACCCCGAGGGCAGCCATCTTGTCAGCCTGTACCAGCTGCTGCTGGTTCAGCCGCAGTTCCTCCTCGACCTGGCGCCGTTCCGCGATCTCCCGGGTCAGGTCCGCCGTTCTAAGGGCCACCTGCCGATGCAGCGTCCGCGACCAGAGGGCGAAGCCACTCAAAAGAAGGAACAGCGGCACGACCACCACCGCGGCGTACTTCACGATGGTCCACCAGTCGATCGGCGTGGTATCAACCACTCCCAGCCACTTGTTGTGGATCGCGTCGTACTGCCCGGTCTTCTTGAGGATGGCGAGCCCCTCGTTGAAGCGCGACAGGAGCACCGCGTTCCCCTTGTCGACGGCGTAGCAGTAGCGGTGGCTGGCCACGTTGCGCACCACCGGCACCAGGTTGGTGAGTTTCAGTTCCCGGATCATGTACATGCCGGGGACGATGGCCACCACGGCGTACTCGATCTTGCCCGAGGCGACCAGGCGCAGGGCGTCGGCGGGGGTGTCGGTTAAGGTGAGTTTCCCCCCCAGTCCCTGCCTGATCAGGTAGTCGTGCATGATGCCGCCCCGATGGACGGCGACACTCTTGCCCTTTAGTTCCTCCAGGGAGTTGACCGACGGGTTGTCCTTACGGCCGAAGATGGCGTGGTTCACCACGGCGTGCGGCACAGAGAAGTCGACCTCGTCGGAGCGCTCCGTTGAGTAGGACATCCCCTGCAGCACGTCGACGCGCCCGGACTGGAGGGCGTCCCGCATCTCGGCCCAGCTCCCCAGACGGAACTCCACCTTCATCCCCATGACCTCGGCAATGGCCCGGGTCAGGTCGACGTTGTACCCCGCGGGCTGGCCGGAGCGGTCGATGAACTCATAGGGGGGATAGTCCCGGTCGCCACCGACCACGACGGTGCGGGTCTGTGCGGCTGCAACATCAGCGGCAGCCAGGAGCGTGGAGGGAGCGGCGAGAAAACAGAGGACGACGAGGGCGAGGAGCAGGCTTCCCCTCCCCTGCCATGGAGCGAGGAGGAGTCGCGCTGGTCCGGTGTGCATGCGGCTGGTCCGAAGCGGACGGTCGTTCATGGTCTTAATCCGGCACAGTCGGTGCCTGTTGGTGCTGCGCCCCTACCTCGATGCCGGCGAAACGAAGCAGCTCAGCCTCCACATCCTCCGGGGTCCCGGGCTCCTCGAAACTGATCCGCCCCGCCTTGCCTGCTCTCAGCTCGCGCAGGAAGGTCTCGGCCGCGCGGTGCACGTCGACCACGCCGCCGCTCATGATGCAGCCCAGGCAGCGCCCCACCGCCTCGACCACCTCATACGGCGTCTCCGGGAGCTCGGCCAGCTTGTAGCGCTCCTTCAGCAGCTCGGGGTAACGGCGCATCATGTAGGCGGCCGCGAAAACGCCTACGTTGGTGTAGTCGAGGGCGTTGGCGCCGATAGCTCCGCTGGCCGCGAGACGGTAGGCGCCCCCCTGGTCGTCCATCGCGGGCCAGAGCAGGCCCGGGGTGTCGAAGATGAGAATGCCGTTGTTGAGCGGGATCTGCTGCGGGCGCATGGTCACCGCCGGGCGGTCCCCCACCTTGGCGATGCTCTTTCCGGCCAGGGTGTTGATCAGCGTCGATTTGCCCACGTTGGGGATGCCGACCACCATAGTGCGGATCGGGTAGCCGGGATTGCCGCGGTGCGGCACCAGCTGCTTGCACAGCTTCACCAGGCTCTTCACCTCCGGGATGTTCTTCGCCACCAGCGGCAGCGCGCGCACGCCCGAGTTCTTCTGGAAGTGCTGCACCCAGGCCCTGGTCGCGGCCGGGTCGGCTATATCATTTTTGTTCAGCACCTTGATGCAGGGCTTGTTCCGGCGCACCTGCTCCAGCAGGTGGTTGGAGCTGGAATACGGAAGGCGGGCATCGAGCACCTCGATGATCAGGTCGATCTTGCGGACCAGCTCCGAGATCTGCTCGAGCGCTTTGCTCATGTGGCCGGGGTACCATCTAATCGTCATCTACATTTCCTTGGCAATCCAAAAAATTACGACACAAGGCGACACCATAGCACAGGTGTCGCTCAAATTGCCACACCGGTTCCGCAGCCCTGCCCTCTCATGTGTATCGCGAGCCTCAAGTATTAATATTAACCCGATTGACTCCGGTTGCCAGCGCGGCTAGCATTGCAAATGTTAAAAATTACACATCCTTGGAAAGGAGCAGGTTTACCGGCGGCGCAAAGGGCCGCGGCAGGAGAACGAGCGATGAGAGAGCTACTGGCAGAGGCGATCAGGTACGCGGTGAGCATGGAGAGAAACAGCGAGATGCTGTATCGAAGAGGCGCGCTCGCGGCACCGGAAGTGGTGCACAGAAGATTTCTGGAACGGCTGGCCCAGGAAGAAGGCCGTCACATCGAAGCGCTGTTGCAGCAGTTGTCACGGACAGAAGCCGCAGAGGTAGACCAGGGAGCGCTTTTGGTCCACGCAGCTCCCGCTGCGGAAAGGACGACGGCGCCCGGCAACCACCTGCACCAGGCGCTACTGGACAAGCGTTTCAGCATCGACCTGTACGCGACCCTGTGCCGGTGCTTCAAAGAGCCCTCATTGTGCAGGTTCTTCGAGACGGCACTGTCAGTCGCCCGCAGGCAGTTCAAACTGATCACTTACGAATACCTGAAGGAAGGCGCGCGCCGGGACGTTCCAGCCTCCCCCGGTCCGCCGCGACGCAGCCACCAGCGGGGCGAGCTCCCCCACCGCACCCCCAACCGCCATTCACAACTTTTCTTCGCCATGCAGGACTG